>NZ_JBMDII010000029.1:0-69256 GCF_057808605.1 Comamonas sp. FG99 | reverse complement strand
GGGACGATCCTCGATTACGGCATTCGATTCAAGATGGGTTCGCCGGACGGATACGCCCGATGAGCCTGACGGTGCATCGCACCGGCACGCCCGGCCATTTCTGCCTTTGCAGACGCAACACATACAGCCTGCCGTGGGACAAACCCCGCACTGCTGGTGATGCGTAATCCCGTGCATTACTGCAACAGCAGCACTGCGCCCCGCCGCATGGACGGGGCGCTGGCAGCCGTCAGGCCGCCTGTGGCTTGCTGCGCGACCAGATCAGGTCATGCGTGCCATCCTCGCCCTCGATCAGGCGGGCATAGACCGTGGCCGGGAACGAAGGATCATCCAGGGTCACGGAGACGTAAGGGCGATCGGCCTTGCTGACTTTCTTCCATGCCGCGCCAACTTCCAGCCCGCCGGCCAGCACGCGGTAGTCGGGGGCGTGCTCGCTGTCCCCCTTGTCGTTGGGAACCAACTTGGCCTTGACGTTGAGGGTCAGGGTGCGCAGCGTGCCGGTGAAGCCGTCCTTGTCTGCGGTGAAGTTGCCGATGTTTGCCATGATGAATCTCCTTGCGGTTGAACAGGGTTCGCGCCCATCGCGTCCTGTTGTGATCCGACCGGCGGGGGACGGGCTGGCTGCACCGCTTGCGGGCGCAACACCGTGAAGCGCCTGGAAGACCAGATAATTTGCCTCGCGAGGAATGCGCTTCAGCGCAGGGGAAATTATTTGGGTTGGAAGGTTGCAGCCATCGAAGCCCGGCCATCGCCAGGATTCACTTACAGACAGGACGCCATGGGCCGACCCGCTCCGCAAGGAGACATGGCCAACCCGGCATCCCCGCACAAAGGCTGCACCGGCACGCTCCCCTTGACCCAGGCAAGGCTCTTTCCTAACGACTACCGGACAAAGCGCCCTGCTCTCTGCGGCGGCCCTGCTGAAAGCACGGTGTGGAAGCTTCCGCAAGGCCAGGCGCCCCTATCCGTGAACCCGCGTGATCTGTCCTTCGTAACACCTTGGCAACGAACCGCCAGCGTCGAGGAAAGCACGCATCCGCACAACCTGCTGCAGTAAGCCCCAGCGCATCCACCGAGCACCGCTCATGCGGCGGGGCACCGGCCCGGCCGATCCGGCAGCGCCGGTTCGGCGGTACTCCAGGGGCGCCAAGTGCAATGCGGCGGGGATGGGCCTTGTGCCGATCCCCTGGAGGCAAGCGAAGCGCGCAACGCCGCAGGCGCGAAGGCGGCAGGGATTGAAGCCGCAAGGCCGTGACGGCAGCGTCGGCACGGGGCATAGCCCGCAAAGCCCGGCGGCGCTTGCGCCGGCTCGCGCAGGCAGTTCTACATTGAAGCGCCAGCATCTACTTGATCGACTGAGGACCGAGCCACATCAAACTGATGAGTGTTCTGCCACGATCCCGATGTGCTTCAAGGCAAACAATCCACCTGCTTCTTGGCAATCCTGTTCAGCAGCAGCGGTATCTCGTCATCCCCGAAGTCTGGCCCCTTGGTGATGAGTTGGTCCAACAGCCACGATGACATATCGAGGGCTTCGGTGGAAACCGCTCGTGACAGGGCGTCCAGGTAATCCAGCCCCGCCAGCAGTTCTTGGCGCTGCTGCGCTTCAATGGCGCCCGCTTTGGCAATATGGGTCAAGGTGCCATCCATGTCCCTGAGGGCGCGGATCACATCCGGTTCCTCGATTTCCATTTCTTCCAGGGACACCGCCTTGGCCGTCACAAAGAGCAACCGGCCCACTACCCCGGCGATGTCGGTCGTGTCATTGCTGGATGCGCAGAGCCCGTCGGCGGTGACCAGAAGGCCCTCAAAATGCTTGCGGAAGACCGCATGTCGCACCGCATTGATGACCGTGGAGCCTTTCCTGCGTGCGGGTCGCTGTTTCCTCTTCTCTTCTTTCTCGAGAGCACGCCGTTGCGCCCGGCTCAGTTGCGGGGTTGCCGCGTCCATCCAAGAACCTCCAAACTACCTGATTGCCTTACCCAACAAAAATAGCACAGCGGCAGCCCGGGTTCTCCTTGGTTTTGTAATGAATCGCTATGGGTTTTCTGGAGTGCATTAGACAGCATTAGGCGGCGTTGGGCAGCGTCAAGCAGCGCCATGACCGGAGCGGCGCGCCCACACTTCCAATCGGTCCAGGATAGGCACCAGCGACGCCCCGGCGGCAGTCAGGCGATAGCCCACGCTGCGCGGAAATGCCGCCACCGGGCAACGCTCCAGCAATCCCCGAGCTTCGAGCCCCTGCAGCCGTTCGGACAACACCTTGGGTGAAACACCGAGCAGCAGGGCCGCCAGTTCGCTGTGCCGCTTCATGCCATCCTGCAGATGCCACAGCACCAGCGCGTTCCAGCGGTGGCCCAGAAAACCCAGCCAGTCCTCGACAGGGCATTCCAGGGAGTGCCGCGGCGCGGGCGATTCCAGCCCCGGGTCGTTCATGAGTACGCTTTCCATGCATGCCTTTCCGTTTGGTGAGTGCAGGACGGCCCCTCCATGATGCCCGTTTCAACACAGGGAAACGACACCATGGCATTCGACGTCACCTCACCGGAGCACATGAACGCGGCATTCGCGGACGCCTTCAACAGCGGTAGCATCGCGCATCTGCTCCAGCTCTATGAACCCGATGCGGTGCTGCGCACCGATGGCGACGGCGCCGACGTGAACGGTCTGGCCGCCATCGAGGAAGCGCTGAAGCAACTGCTGCAAGTGCCAGGCTGGATGACCTCGCGCAACCACTTCTGCATCGTCCATGGCGATCTCGCACTGCTGCGCGCCGACTGGGTGCTGACGGCCACTGAGGGCGCCACCGTCGCCTCGGGCAGTTCCGCCGAGCTGGTGCGTAGACAGGCAGACGGCCGCTGGCTTTATGTCATCGACCACGCCGTGGGAGCCAGTCTCCCCTGCGCCCCACTCACGGCTCGCCCCTCATAGGGGTTGCTGCCGGCACCATCAGCGCGGCCTTGCCTCCTGAAACCAGAACCACAAGCCAGCGCCCACCGCCAGCCACACGGCCACCACCAGCACCGCGCCCCAACGGTTGGTGGGTTTGCGGCCTTCCGCCTGCATCCAAGCATCGGCCTGCACCCGGCATTCCGCCAGCACCTCGGCGGGCAGCAGCTTCACGGTCAGCCAGATCAGCACCGGCAGCAGGATCACATCATCCAGGTATCCCAGCACCGGGATGAAATCCGGAATCAGGTCGATCGGGCTCAGCGCATAGGCCACCACGAACATCCCCAGGGCCTTGGCATACCAGGGCGTGCGCGGATGCCTGCCCGCGAACCACAGCGTCACGCCATCGCGCTTGATGCGCCTGGCCCAGGTCTTGAGGTTCGTGCCGATGCTCATGACGGCCAACGCACCTGCCTCTGCGCCAGCGGGTGGGCAATGCCGCCGTCCCCGTAGGATCCCTGCACCTGAGCGATCACGACGTGGTAGCCCTTCAGCCATTCGGCCTGCCGCCGCTTGGCTTCGATGTGGGCCGGATGGGCCATGAGGGCTTGGAGAGCCTCCATGCTGTCCCAGTAGTAGACATTCGACACCAGGCCGGAGGAAGCATTCTCCCAGGCCTCCTCGCCCAGGTAGCCGGGAATGGAACGGGCAACCTCGGCAATACGCTGGTCCAGCGCGTGGAACTCCTCCCCGACCTCGCCCCAGGCGAAGGTGAAGGTGGATGTGTAGATCGTGGCCATGTTTCTCTCTCCCGCAACCCAGCAGTTTGTCATGGTTGGGGCGGCATCGCAAAAATCCGGTCTCCCTGAGTGTCAATGCCATGTACATGGACAGTTTCGATGCCCGCACCTTGCCTAGTCCACCACATCGATGACCAAGGAGCCGCAGCGTGGCAGTCCCTCGGCAGACAACCACGATGCGGCAGCCATCGGTAGCCGTACTAAGCCAAAGAAGGCAGCGGCATGGTGTTCCGGTAATGGCGCGGCGCGTCGGAATGCACAGGTCGTTCTTGCCTCAGCGCCGGGCGTCGATCAGGTGACGGGTCGAGTGCGCTACGAAAGTCTGCCCCTCACGCATCTGGCGGTCCAGTGCCAGCAAGGCATCGCGGTACTTCTCTGCCGAGAAATCCGGCACCCACCACACGCACTTGCGAAGAATCCAGACCACCGCGCCCACGTCATGGAACACCATGCGGCAGCGCGCCGTGCGCAAGTCCTTCACGACCAGCCCCGCAGCCTGAGCCGCCGCAGCTTCTTCCTGCGGATCGCGCTGGCGCCGTTCGCGCAGCAGCGGCCCGAGAAAATGCTCGATCAACTCGAAGGCCGACGCCGGCCCCACATGCTGCGCGAAGTAATGTCCGCCCGGCTGAAGCACCCGATGGATTTCCGCCCAATCCGGGCGCACCGGATGGCGCGACGTGACCAGCGCAAACGATGCATCGGCGAAGGGCAGCGCGGCATCACTCGCCACCTCCACCACCTGCACACCACGCGCGCCCAGCCGTTCGCGTGCCTTTTGCGCATTGGGCGGCCAGGCTTCGGTCGCCACCATACGCGGCGGAAAACGCTCGGCCTCGGCCAGCACTTCGCCGCCGCCCGTGTCCAGGTCCAGCGCTGACTCCACACTGGCCAGCCGCTGCGCGAGCAGCCGGGCATAGCCCCAGGGTGGGCGTTCCTCGCTCGCCCGCCCGGCCAGCCAATCGAAGCCCCAGCCGCCCACGTCGGCCGCTTCGGCTTCGGCCACCAAGGCGTCAAAAGGTTTCATTCACTCTCCCCATTCAAAGCGACCGACCCACAGTGGCGGCATGCTGTGTTCAGTTTACCGGCCGATGCACCCGCATCGAGAGGCGCCAAGCATGCGCGGCGAGGATAGCCCGCAGGGCTTTCCCGCGGAGGCAAGCGAAGCGCGCAGCTGCGTGAAGGATCGGAGGCCCTCCCCAGAGCCCGGCGGCACTATGGGCCGACACGCCCTGGCTTCCCTGTGCGGTCAGTCCGGAGTTTTCAGCGTACAGCAGTCGGACTATTCAAAGGCCTTATAAGACTGCCCATGAATATCGAGAACATCAAGGGCCGATTGGCCTTCCTGCAAGAAGCGGAAAAGCTCAAGAGCGTGCTGCGCAGCGCGCACACCTCGACGGGCAGGACAGAAAGTACCGCCGAACACACCTGGCGCCTGTGCCTGATGGCCATGACGTTCGAGGACGAACTGGCCGGCATGGACATGCTCAAGATTTTGAAGATGTGCCTCGTCCATGACCTGGGCGAAGCCATCCACGGCGACATCCCCGCCATCGAGAAAAACCAGCACCCCGACAAGAGCGCACAGGAAAAGGCCGATCTCCTGCACCTCACGCGCTCGCTCGATGAAGCGCACCGGGCCGGCATCCTGGCGCTGTGGCAGGAATACGAGGACGCGGCCTCGCCTGAGGCCAAGGCCGTCAAGGCACTGGACAAGCTGGAAACCATCCTCCAGCACAACCAGGGCATCAACCCGCCTGACTTCGACTACGAATTCAACCTAACCTACGGTCAGAAGCACACCAGCACCGAACCCTTGTTCGCGCTGATGCGCAGCATCCTCGATGAAGGCACGCGCCGGAGAATCGCTGAAAGCGACAACGGCAACCCGACATAGCGCGCGATGCCCGGCCTTCAACGCCATCGCCTGGGCGATCGCCCGGGCGATGGCGTTCTGACTTGGCGATTCGGCATCCACACCGGGCGCGACCGCCGCCGCGCCCGGATCCGTCTTTCACCGCGCCCAGGCCGGGGCCGGCCTGGACGCGGTGCTGATGATGGCGGCTGTTCCTTCACCGCCCAAAGCCAAGCGCCCCGGCTGTGAACCGGGGCGCTGCTCAGCGGGTGAAGGTCAATCGGCCCGTGCTTCGACGGGTTCATCCGCCAGGGCTTCGGCATCCTCCGAGGCGTCCTGCTCCGGCGCGGCTTCCTGCGGCCCTTCCGCCTTGAAGATGGCAGGCATCCACCCCGTACCCTCGGCCAGCCGCTCGGCTTCGCTGGCAATGTCGGCCTTCTTGAGCTTGCCAAGTCGCTGGACGCTTTCCGGTGCGAACTCGCCCACGGCTTGCAGAATCACCGCCTTGGAAACGTGCTTGAAGTAGCCCTCCGCCGTCGGCTTCCACCATGCGGCCATGTCCAGTCCCACGGCCTGCGCCAGTTCCACAGCCGGCTGCTGCGGCACGGCGCGGGGCGTCACCACGTCCACCGTGGAGGCCACGCACACGGCCAGCAGCCGCACCAGTTCGTCTTGCGACTTCGCCAGCAGCGCGGCGAACAGTTCGGCGCTGCCCTGTGGCAAGGCTTCACCCGCCACCTGCTGCACCTCGTGCAGCGCCACAGCGGCAGGCGCGTCAGGCAAGTCCGGAGCAACCCCTTCCAGCCGGTCCTTGACCGTGAGGCGCATGCCCAGCGGCATGTCGTTCCCGTAGTAGCGGCCCTGCAAGACCGTCTGCACCATGCCATGCACCAGCGCGGCCAGCGCGACGTGCGGATGCCGGGCGACTTCGATTTGCATCGCGGCGGTACGGTGCGCGCTCAGGCGCTGGGCCAGCCGGTCGGAGATTGCCGCCTGGGGCGCGGTGTCCGCCCCTTCGCCTTCGTCGTCGTTTTCGGTCTCTTCACCGCTGCCCCCCTGGCGCAGCCGCTCCAGCGTGCGCAGCGCCTTGGCTTCGGCTTCGCGCATCAGCCCGCGATGAATCACGGCCTGCCCGTTGCGGTCGATGGTGACAACGGCACCGGCTGCGGCCTTCACCGTTTCGCTGTACCCCTGCAAGCCATCTTCCAAAGCCTGCAACTGCTCGCCCAGGGCTTCGCCTTCCTCCTGCAAGGCATCGGCCTTGTCCTCGTCGTCAGCATCCAGCGCCGCATCCACGGCTTCACCGATGGCCTGCATCTTCTCTTGCAGCTTCTCGATGCGCTGCGCTTCGCGCTTCGTGGGTTCGCGCCGTTCCCTCGGGGCACGCTGAAAGGTTTGCAGGTCGGCCATGGTGGCGGCGGGCGAGGCATCCACCCAGCCCCACCCCTCGGCCTTCACCTCGGCGGCGATGCCCGCCAGCTTGTCTTGCGCCAGCCGTTCCAGCAGCGCGGCATCGGTCAGGTACACGCCCGCGTCCTCCTCCGCGAACAGGTCACGGCGCACGCCACCGCCTGCGGCTTCGTAGGCGTCCAGCCCGACGAAGCGCACCAGGGGATGCCGGTAGGCGTCTATCTCGCGCTCGGTCAGGCGCCCCCTCAGATTGTGCGGCTGGCGCTGCCATGTGGGCGCGTCATAGAAAGCCGCTTCCTGCGCCGCATGGTCATCCGTCCCGGCCAGGGCCATCAACTGGTCAAGGCTGAGGGCATCAGCGCGATAGTCGGCCATCAGGCGCGGCGAGACATTCGCCAGCTTCAAACGGCGCTGCACCACCAGCGGCGTGACGGAGAAATCCGCCGCAATGTCCTCGATGGGCCGGCCCTCGGCCACCAGTGCCGCGAAGGCTTCGAACTGGTCTGCCGGGTGCATGGCTTCGCGCTGCACGTTCTCGGTGAGGCTGGCGGTGCGGGCCGTGCCATTGGCCACCTGCAGGCAGGGCACATTCCAATCCTTGGCAATGCGGTGCTTCTTGGCCAGCAGCTTCAACGCGGCCAGCCGGCGGCCACCCGCCACCACCTCGTAATGCTCGCCATCGGCCGCGGGAATCACGATCAGATTTTGCAGCAGGCCCACACGCTGGATGGACGCGGCCAGCTCAGGGATGGACATGCGCGGTGTGGTCTTGCGCACATTGCGGCCCGTGGCGCGCAGCACCAGCCGGGACAGCGGCACCAGGATCATGTGCTTGCTCGGGTCGGCGGCCTGCAGCACATTGGCGGCGCTGCTGGCTGCGGTATCGACGGCGCGGGCTTCGGTTCGGTTTGCGGCGTTCATGGTGAATCTCCAGTCAGGTGAAACAAGGGAATGGAGGGGAACCGCCCCTCCGACGGGGAAAACTCGGAAAGGGGTCAGGCCTTCAACTGGCGCATGCCATCGGCCAGCAGCCACAGTGCGCGGTTCAGGCGAATGTCGGAATCAATGCCCTGCACGGGCCGGGTCTGCTGGCGGCGTCCATTGGCACTGCGGCCATGCAATCCGCCTTTGGTGAGGTTTTCTTGGGTGCGGTTAAAAACCGACCACAAATCCGGGCGGCGGTCTTCAAACCGGCGCGGCATCAGAATCTGGCTTTCGGTGATGGGCGCGGGCTTGGCCGGGTCGTCGTACTTGAGCGACAGCGCGGAACGGGCGAATACTTCGGCTTCGCCATCGTCCAAGGTGATGCCGCGCATCAGGTCGCGGGATTCCTGCACCCGCTCAAAACCGTTCAACACCTCGAACGCGCCTTCGATGACCTGCCCTGCCACGTCACCCTTGTGGGGCACGCGCACATCGGCCACGGTGTCACCGCACACCAGCCCATTGGCACACACGAAGCGGAATTGACCTGCCATCATCTGGTAGCTGCTGGTGCCATCGTGCGAGTTCAGCAGGATGATCTCGTTGGCCTCGGCGCCGTTGATCTGGCTGGCGTGGCGCAGCCGCAGCAGGTGCTTGGTGAAGTCGCGGCGGTCCTCGCGGCGCACGCGGGTCTGGCACACCATGAAGGGCTGGAACCCCTCCTTGCGCAACTCGGTCAACACTTCCACCGTGGGGATGTAGGCGTACCGCTCGGAGCGGCTGTCATGCGGGGCATCCGCGAAGATGGACGGGGCCACCCGGCGAATCTGGTCATCGGACAGCGGGGTGTCGCTGCGCAGCGCGGGGGAATGGGAAGCGAAACGGTTGGCGAGCATGTTGTTCTCCTGACTTGGCTGTTGAAGAAAGCGCACACCGGATTCCTAGATTCGGAGCCCAGCCTTGTGGCTGTTCGGTGCGGTCGGCACGAAGAACCCGGTTGGCATCGTTGCCACCGTCCTCCTGAGTTCATCGCCCGCGACGACAGAGAGCGCGCGGACGGGGGCCGTCAAGGAAACGAGCGCCAGGTGGGTGCGGCCCGCAGCGAAGCGAGGACACGGCCTGGCGCGCCTTGACGGCACCAGGCCGCGGGCTACAGTCGCGGACAAGGTGATGGAGTCAGGGAAGACGGCTGGCCATGGCAACGGCCGTCCTCATGTGCCAAACCGCACGGCAAGCGACAGCGCGCAGGCCCGGATCTGGAAATCCGGGCCGGAGGCGTCAGCCGACCGGAGGGAGGGAACGATGGAAGCCCGACAGGGGCGAGACGCAGCAGGCGGCTCGATGCGCCACGCGCACGACAGCGCGACGGCCATCTCCCAGGGGGCCGGGGACGCCCACATGACTTCCATGAAACTCCCGTGGATGCAACGACTCATGGCATCGGCACAATGATGCTCACCATGGACTTACGAGAACTGCAGGACGGCGATCTGCTTGCCCATGCCAAGGCATGGCAGCTACGGGCCTTGCGTGGCGAGAAGGACGCCCGGGGCCTCGCGCACGAGTTGGAACGCGAAGTGCGTCGGCGCCCCCAAAGACCGATGTCCCCCATCCCCTGCCCCCAAGCGCCCCGGCTCGGCACTATTGCCGAAGTCAACCAGCGGCATTGGAAACCCCGGTGAACACGGGAACCAGCAGGACATGACACCCCTGGGTGCACACCAATAGCAGTCCCTCATCTCGCACAATTCCGTGACCTCGGCCACAACACCCCAATTCGAGCCATGTGGGCGCTTGCCCGGAGCGCAAATTTATGTAACATTTCGTCGCATAACGCATCTGACTTTACCTCCGCCGAGCCAACTTGCAGCGAAGGAGTCAGTCACAGGGAGAAGCAATGCGCCGGCTCGTGCTTTGTCTCGACGGTACCTGGAATACCGAGAAGAGCTTCACCAACGTGTGGCGCATGTATGTCGCGTTGAAGCGCAGCGCCGCGCAACTGGTTTACTACGATCAAGGCGTAGGGACTACGACGATGGAGTCGCTGACCGGCGGCGCCTTCGGCCAAGGCCTGTCGCGCAATGTGCTGCGCGCCTATCTGTGGCTGACCGAGCACTACCGCAGTGAAGACCAGATCTTCGTCATCGGTTTCAGCCGCGGTGCCTACACCGCGCGCAGTCTCGTCGGATTCCTGAGCACCTGCGGGCTGCTGCGTCCAGATGCCCCGGTGAACATCGAACATGCGTTCAGCCTGTACCGGCGACGGGGCGTAACCCGCGACTCCAGCGCCGCGGTCGACCTGCGCCGTCGCTTCTCACTCGACCAGCAGGACCCACTGGGACCTCAGGTACGGTTTCTCGGCGTGTTCGACACCGTGGGCGCGCTCGGCATCCCGGTCGTGCAAGTGCCACTCTTCGAGGACTACCGCTGGCACAAGGTGCACCTGAGTCCCATCGTCGCACATGCCTGTCACGCGATGGCGATCGACGAACATCGCGAGTTGTACGACGTGGCGCTATGGCGCAACCGCTACCCGCATCAGCACGTGGAGCAGCGCTGGTTTGCCGGCGCGCATGCGAATGTAGGTGGCGGCTATGAGCGCGACCCGCTGAGCATCCGCCCGCTGGAGTGGATGCAGCAGCAGGCCAAAGCCTGTGGACTGGAGTTCGATTACGACCCCTGCCGAGTTCAGGACCTGGATGGCCTCTATGCGGCACCGGTGTGCGATTCCTGGTCGGAGTTCCTGGGTGGCGGCTACGCACTGACAAGGCAGATGACCAACGCGCTCAGTTCGCCGCGCTTTTATCGCACGGTCGGATCGCGGGCCTACTGGCAGCGTGACGCCATCGAAGCAGCGCTTCCACGGCGCTTTGATCGCATGCACGCGGCGATCGACAAGGCTCGCGCACGCCTGGAGAAGACCGGACTCATTGAGCCACGCACAGCACGGCTCCCAGCGGTGGGCGAAGTGCTTGACCGCTCGGTGGATGAACGGGTGCGACGCAACCCGGGGTACCGGCCGCCGAACCTGAAGCCATTCTTTGACGCCAGAGTATGGGGAGACTGACATGAGTGACTACGCCGACATCCAGCCATCGTCTGACGGACGGCCCATATCGCCCAGCGGACAGACTGATGGCATCGAAAGTGGAACGGTACAACTGAGCGATCTGAGCGCGCGGGCAATCTCGCTGTATCAGAAGCAGGCGGAGCTCACCGATCGTTTGTGGTCGTACTTTGGCACCAATTCTGCCTACGCAGTGCTGGCAGCGCTTGCGGCACCGCTGCTGGCGAATGCAGAGTTTCTACCGCGTGGGCGGCTCTATGTGTGCCTGCTCTGCTTGGCCGTCCTAGCCTATTTTGCCTTCAGCATCGGCAACCGGCAGGCACTCAAGGTGTCACAGGAAGCGCTGGAGCGCATCGCAGCGCAAGCCGAAGTGGCCTCCGGTATCCGGCTGGAGGTTGTCAAGCCACCAAAAGCTATCCTGTTCCATAAGGTCGTTTCGTGGTTCGTGGTGGCGATCATGGCCGTGGGCTTCTGGATTGCGTTGACCCCCTGACGAAACAGGACCGCTGTACGCCATTCGAGCGTTGGGCGCCATCTGCTTGAGGAGAGGACTGAGAGCAGCTACGGTTGCTCTGCAACCTTCGCAGATCGACCAAGAGGTGATGCACAAACACGCAGCGCAGGCCTATTCCTCCAATAAGGCGGCCTTGAATTCGGCTGTGGCTTCCCTGCTGAGCCATTCATCTATGTAATGGTCTCGAATAGGGCCGTGGTGGCGAATGGTAAAGCGCAACAGCCTGGCGCAATATTCAATCGCGAATGGATGGTTAGCCTTGGTCGTTGCGCGGAACACCTCGCAATCCAGAGTGCCGGCCGTCTCCTTGACCAGTTTCTTGAGCGAAGGGTCAAAGCCCATCGAATCTCCCGACACCTGGAAGATACCGGCCTCCATGGTGCAGGGCTTGTCTGAAGCGGGATTGGTGATGTCCCGCCCCTCTTCCCACCTCCACGAGCTTTCAAAGCCTCCGAGCACACGCAGGACTTCCAGCATGACCGCCTTGCGGTAAGTCAGGTCGCCTTCCGGATACGGCCCCAGTTGCTCGGCAACTTCCGAATAAATCTCATGGCCTGGGCGCGCCACAAAGATCTCATCGGGAGCGGACTTCGCCCAATTCACCAGTTCCTGCAGGAATGCATCGGGAGCCTTACCGCGGTTCTTGACTTGCTTTTCACAGGCAACGAAGTTGGTCATGTCATCCTCGTGTAGCTTGCATGAATGCCGCATCCACCGACGGCAGATCTCGACAGCGATCCAAGTAGAGCAGAATCGCGCCTTCGCGCCAAGGCATGAATCTGCTTAGAGCATTGAAAAAGCGCGAGGAGCGTCTGCCGGCGCTCCAAGGATGAATCAGACAACGACCCGCCCCGCCAGACCGCGCATCGCGCACATAGACGCCCAGCCGCTTCTCGGCCCGGACGTGCAGATCACGCTCGATCAGCAATCTCAGCCGACCACGCACGGATGCCAGTTGCTGCAGGCTGACCCAGCCCAGCTCGGGCATCCCCAGACCCAGGTCGCACAGGCCGAAAGCATGATCGTGGTCGTCCGGGTCGATCTCGGACAACAGCCAGGTCGCGCCGGCATCCGGCGTAAACAGCTTGACCACAAGAGCTGGATCGAAGTCCGGGTTCTCCTAGGATTCGCGGCCATTGGCCAGCAGCAGCGCGCGCTGCTCGTCGGTGATAAGTACGTTATTCACGATGGACTCCTGAAAGGTCGCCGGGCGGATTTACCTGGCCCTTCCGGGTCATGGCGTAGCGCAAGCAGTCAAGGGTCGAAGACGGCCGCAGGCCGCCAGCGTGCAAGGCACGCGCCCGCCCTTGATGGCTAGCACGCCGTGGCACCACGAAGGGAAAGCAAGCCGGCCACACCCAAAACCGCTTTCGCGCGATCGCCTACGGAATTACTTCGCTGCCATGGTCGATATCGGTATTCATAGGAGCCCATACATGTTTTACCCGCCCAGCACATCGGTAAATTTATGGAGGACAAATGCGTTATCTAGTGATAGAAATACATTTAGTCACGCACAGTGACAAATTGTCGTGAAGATGGCCACAACTGAAGAGAGGGGTTCGGCATGGAGCTGAAGTTCATTCAGAGGGGTTGCAGGCAGGATGGCAGCCCATACGCCCGGCGTATCGGGTTTGTTTTGACCCTGCTGGCACCAGTCCTCCTGTCGGGATGCGGCTCCTACTTCTACAACAAGACACGCGACGATCAGGCCGCTGCGGCAAAGACCGCATGGCAAGCTGTTGACCTCAAGGCCATTTTCAACAAGGAGCGCGACAGACAGGCCGCGCTACTTAAGGCAGAACAAGATAACCAGGCCCGGCTGGGTGCTATCGACCGTGATGCAAGCCTTCGCCTTCTGGCGTCGGAGCCGATAAATGAGACGCTCGTGCCCTGGGTCCGTGCCGACCTGCAGCAGATTGTGGGTCCCCAGGGAGCGGACGCATACGAGTCCTGGGCGGAAGGCAAATTCCACTCCAGATCTTTGGAAAACAAGATGGCCATGTGGGATATATCAGTTTTCCAACCCCTAGGTACAAAAGTACCAAGCTGTGCAGAGCTCGAAAATGGTCAGGAGTCAAAAGCCATCACAGCTTGGCGCAAGAGGACGCCCTCCCAAAGCGATGTCACACAGCTCAATTCGACGCTCGTCAAGATTCGCCAAGAATGTACTGCGGTCAAACAGGTTGACCCACCGGTTGGTGGAGAGCTAGAAGCTGCCTGGTTGATGTACATTGGCGAGCAGAAAAAGCTGACGACAATGACCCAAAACGCTGATGCGGCCAAGGCCGAGTATGCACAGAAAAAGAAGGAATACGAGGATGCCACGGCAGATGAAAAAAGCGTGAGCGTCGAAGTTACAAAGAAGAAGCAAGCCTTCATTGATGCAATTAACAAGCTTCTCTCATCCACAAATCCCATCGTTGCCAAGTTCATCAATGAGGAGAAAGTGAAATCCATCCAGGAATTCATCAAGGACCTTAACTATGATCCGGCACAGCCGGTGACTAAGGGTGCCGGCCAGATTGCAGCACTCGCAGTGCTTATCCCGCAGGCCATCGACAACACCAGAGGGCAATTGGCAGAGGGAAAGAAATTTTCACTCACTCCGTTATTGGTTGAACGAAACAGCCTCGAACTGAAAGCCGCGGCCGCGGCCAAGGACATCAAAGCTCAGACCGACGTCGTCGAGTTGTCCCGACAAATCTATGAAGCGTACGTTGCGCAAGCGACGCGACTTGCCGGCGTAAATCGGAATCTCAAACGATACGCCTCAAGCCCCTACATGAAAATGTCTTTGACAGCAGCACAGGATCATGCGCTGCTGATGACAAAGTCCTCCAAAGGCACAGCAGCGGGTATCCAGGCAGCACGCCGGGACTATGAAAATTTAGAAGGCACTGCCCTCCTTTACCTCGAAACATCCAACCTAGATACCCGACGCCGTAATCTCGAGTATCAAAGATGGGCAGCCTATGAGGAACGGAGCGTTGGCTATTCCCAGGACAATGTCGCGCAATGGCAATCCGTCATTGACATTATGGTGAATCAACTGGCGGCATATCACAAGGGAGGCTTCACGGCGGACGACTTCCTCAAGCCCCTGAATTCCCTGACTCTCATCTGGATTGCAGCGAGCATGCCATGACGAAAATGCACCAAACGCTACTTATCCTTGCTTCAGCCATTGTTCTCGCTGGGTGCGCGACCCCTCAGCCAGTTTTGAATGAAGCGAAGCTGACGACAACGATGATGGTTGAGCTGGATACACAGCTCGTGGCTTTCAAGTCGGAAATGGACAAGATTGATGGGCAACGCAATCAGGTTCTTGCTGAGCAGCGTCGACGAATCGAGGAGCGCGAAGCAACCCTTGGAGCATATTCACTCGATACTGTCGCACCCGTCAATAGGCCAGAAGCTGAGACGTACTTTCGGCTGCGAAAGGCCGCGGAAGCCAGAAGCTCTGCACTGGAGAAGCGCAATGCGCCGGTTGAAGCTACCATTCTGGAAGGTCTTCCAGATTTCCATACACCGCTGAAAGCGGCCCAAACGGCCATGGCGCCCTTGGCATCAGAGCTCGCCCCATCCGAACGCTTTAAGACCGCGCAGCAGCTCATTAAAGATATCCGCGATGGGATCGAGCTCAATAAAAAGAAAATTTCCGATGCCCAACAGGAGGCGACAGCGCCCGGGGCAGCACCAAGTGGAGCAGCGTCGAAATAACAACGCAGGAGCGAATAATGGCAGCCAACCCTCCCAACCTTCTGATTCCCAGCCTGACCTTCCTCTCTCCACACAAGACCCTGGCGGAGATGAACAATGAAGGAAGTCTTCAGACCTTTATTGAGGTTTGGCTGGATACGGGCTCAGCCCTCGTCGATGCTTTCACGCTCGCAGAAGACAACCGGCAGACCACGGCTGGCACTGAGCAAGTGAAATGGCTGAAGCAATCCAACGAGTTGGATATGGCGCTCCAGCGCCACCAGCGTCTAATGGTCGAACTTCGTGCAGCCAAAGTCATGATCGAACCACCCTCTGCAGCGACCATGAGTGATGTGGACTCCGTGACCAAAGCTGTCGGCGCGCTACAGCTGGCCCAGGCCAGAGGGTCGGCAGCCCTTTCTGCAGTAACAGCTGCCCTTAGCATTGCGCAGCAAATCCAGGGAGCTACGGCTCCCTCTTAAGATACGGCAGCGGCGGCCCCTAATCCCATGCCAGTGACCGCATGCACGATTAGACTACGCAGCATCGGCCAGGGTGGTTGGCGCCCAAGGTTCCCAGGGGTGCCCGCCCGGATCGGTGCGGCTCTCGAATAGGCCGCCGAGGTTGGACTCCAGGCCCATGCCGATGGATTCCATGACCGGCGTGAGATCGGCGAGGCGCTTGTCCAGCTCCTGCAGGTGGGCCATGAACGCCGAATGGTCGATGCCAACGGTCAGCATCGCTACTCCTTGCGCAGTCCGTCGCGGCGGGCGGCATCGGCCAGCCCAGGTGCGGAGCCTTTCAGCTTGCGCTCAAGCTGCTGCGCCAGCGCCTCCTGCCGGGCCTCGGTTGTAGGCAAAGCCTGGATCAACGCCCAGCGGAACCTTGGTCACTTCGCCCGTGCGCGGATTTACATACTCCCGGGTCACTTCGGGCGGGGCCTGTTTGTTCAGGGGCACCTTCACCAGCTGCGCATTCGGGTTCGTTTCGGCGCCAAGCCGGTCCAGCGTGTAGCCCTGGTCGTAGTTGCGCCGGGACATGCTCATGACCCGGCAGCGGCACCGCCAGCCGTTGGGCGGTCAGTGCGTTTTCCAATGGTCGTTGTCTACCGGCAGGGTCAGGTTGTCCCAGGCCCGAGGGGCGGCGCGCAGCTGCGCAGCAACGGGGCAGGCACAATGCCTGGCGTGCTGGCGACCGCAGGCGTGCTGCTCACTTAGCGGCTGCTGTATGCTTGCCACCCCAGGCCCAGTGCGACCAGCAGCACCAAGGCGGCGACCACGCGCCCCATTACAGCCCTATCGATACACCGATCACCGCACTCGCAACCACAATGGCGCGGCGGATCTGGGTAACGCAGAATTCCCGGGAGTACTCACGCACCACCGGATAATCAGCGTCGTGGTCAGGTTCAAGCGTGCCCAGCCGCCAGTCCTTTGTCAGGTACGAGCGCGGCCGGGCATACGGGAAAAATGAGCGGGCGAGCCAGTAGCCCAGCACCGCGGCCATGGCGATCAGCGCTACCTTGTAGATCACCACCGGCACGTCGGATGGCTTCACGTGCCAGATGACCAGAATCAGCAGCACGGCCGCAAGCAGCCAGAGGGAATTGCGCGGGGCGCGCAGCCAGATGGGGATAGATTGGAGATTCATACAGGCAGGATGCCGTGCGCGCGATCAGCGATAAATGATGCGCGCCATTGTTTGCATCACGCGGTTAAGCCACGAAATCCGCTACCAGCCGCCGATGCCAGCCAGGCCTCTGAACATGATCAGGATTGCCTTCTGACACGGCCTGCTCGTGTTCGCAGATCAGCGTCAGCGTCTTCAACGGCGGCGGCGCCTTCGTGCATAGGCGTGCGTAGTCGGCGTTCCAGGTAGCGCATTTGGCGGGTGTGATTTCACCTGCGGGTACTGCCTCAATTGCTGCTACTAGCGTAGCCGCTTGCTCGGCCAGTTCTTTGTGCGATTGCTTGCGGTCACCATAGCCAAATACCAACGCGAGCAGCCCCAATCCGGACAAGGCCGTGGCCACCAACGGCAAATAGTCTTTCACCTCTGGCCCGAACACTGATGCGCCCAGAATCAAAGTGACGCCCTTCGTACCTTTGTCCGCAAGATCAAAGAAGCGCTGCCGCCGGCGGTGGTACCGCACCTGCACCCACGCTTTGTACAGCACGCCGCAGCGCTGCCCCCAGAGATGGTCAGCAAGCCCCTCGCTGATGGGCGCAGGTGTGGTGGTGTGCTGCTCAGTCATATGCAAGCAGATTATGAGCCTAGCGGGGTGGTCGAGGTGGTGGAGGGGGTGGCGGAGAAAAGCTGACCGTGGAGTCCTTCTGGCTTGAATAGTCGATGGATCCGCGCACCTGTGGAGGCCGCGGTGGCGGTGGCGGTGGCGGTGGCGGTGGCGGTGGCGGTGGCGGTGGCGGTGCTTTCTTGTGATCTGACATTCATTGGCTCCTTAAAAAATCCATCAATCCATTGTTTAACGTGCCGCGCAGGAAGGGATGGCTATGATTTTTGCGGTCCCATATCACACCCCAAGTCGGCCAGCGTCGTGATACGGCCTTCTAGGTCGTTGAAGGCGGCGTTCCATAGGGAGACCGTAACTTTCGTCTTTTCGGAATCATCGGACATCACCGCTATTTGCAAGGCCGAAGTAGCCATGTAAAAGGTCTTCGCGCTGTCGCGAATGCCAGGCAGATCAAGCAGCGCGACGGAGTACGCCCGTGCGGCAGAATTGGCAGGCCACTCATTTGCTGAGTCGTCGAAATAGTCACCCTTAGCGCCGCCTCGAGCCAGGGCATCCATCAATTGCCATCGTGCGGTCAGCACGTAGATCCATAGCTCTCGTAGCATCGCCTCGTGATGCGCCTGCTTTTTCTCTATCTCTGATCGAGTCCACTCCAAAGTCTCCTTGTCAGCTTTCCGCTTCAAGTCTTCCAGCCTTATCGCCTCGCTTCTCTGCCACTGAAGAGCTTCTCGCTCAGCTGCCCGATCTGCGGATTTTTTGGATGCCTGCGCGGATAAGAGTTGAGTCAACAGTGCTGTAGCCAAGGCCACGCCAGCGCTGATCAGGGCCACCAGCACAACATCGGTCATGCTTACTCCGGGGATTGCATTGATTTCACGATGCCGTTCTCGACGTAGACATACTGCGCGCGGGAGCGACCTCGGTCATAAACCCACTGCTCATACTTACCATAAGTGCCGATGGAACTATTGATTTTTGATGGATCACCCCAGGATTGACGAGCCTCCTCGGCAGTCATGCCGACGAAAACCCGGCGGTTCGCAATAGCGATCTCCACCTGATCCTTGCGAGTCTGACGAGCTTTTTCCTTGCTCCAGTATTCCGCTGACTCCGGGTTGTAGCTGCCTGCCCCCGTCAGATTCACAGTCTCGGCGCCTTCGCACGGCGCGTCCTGGTAGACGACCTTCCCGCTTGGTCCCTTGCACTTATTGACGGCCCAGCAGTTCGTGCCCAGGCTCAGCGTGGCAAACAGAAAAAGGTACTTCGTCACGCGCATGGCTGATCCTCCTTTGGCTTGCTCGCCACAACATCGGCGAGCGTGCCGACATAGATGTGGTTCGTGATCGTTGTCACGTTGCCATATAGCGCGCCAATGTGAACTACCCCATGCCCTGAGCGGTGCTGCTTCAGCGTCAAGCGAACCAGCCAATTCAGCATTCGTTTAGACAAGAACCCCTCCATTGCCCGTCTCCTTTAAAAAATCCTTTATTTGCGCTTCTTGGAAGACACCATCGTTCCGATCTTGCCACATCGCTGATAAAAACCAGCTGATGATCTCTACTCACTGTTCTTGAATGCGAATCAAGGTCACTTCTGAAAAGAATTCAATGACAGTCGGATCAATTGAGACAGAGTCCGCTATTACTCCGTCCGGAAGCGCGCGCAAGGCCGCAAGCGCCTCCTGCAATGCCGGGCCAATATTTCTCGCGATACGCATCTTCGCCTCTGTTTCAGTGACCTCATAGAGCCGACAGATGTCATAAGGCTCTTCTCCATGCACAGCGACCGTCAGCTCAGATAGCGAAAGGTGCATAGGGTTACCGAACCCACCGACGGTACTTTTCGCATCCACCACCCGGACACAGCTATCGGCCCCGATCACGCGAAAATCATACGGTGCTACGGCATTGACACTGGCCGTCCACTCAAACGCCTGAATACGCCCCGCCAGACGCTCCCCCTCTAGCCAGATGTTCAGCAGTCCTTCGCCGGCAACGCCAGTGGCCTCAGCCTTCCAGCGCGAGCGCATGAAATCTTCCGGACTGATACCACGGCTGCCACGACGTGCATTGATCGCGCCCGTTCCCAACGCACCGCCAAGGGCCGCATCCTCCAGCAGGCCTATCTCTGCCCAGTCATATAGCGGATGGCCAGCCGGAGGCCGGGCTATGTCGAGAACCTCCTGAATCAAGCTATCCTCTATCGCCCACATGGAGCCCTTTGGAAAGCGACGGTTGAGCTCCGTATGAATTCCGGTATCAGCCGGCACTGCGGCAGAAACCAGCACGACATTGGCGGTAGTCGGTGTCACATCGCCTGAAAATTCAAACAGAGCGAAATCACCCGGTGCCAGGACGTTGTAAAGATCGGGACTCTCAATCGGGTTGTCGATCATCTCGCCGTTGAGGCGCCAGTTTTTCTCCTGCTTGAGGATCTTGCGCTGCAGGTTGTTGGCCGGTGCCAGCCCCGGCCCGCACAGGTACAGATCGAGCGGATAACGTGGCTGCGGCACCAGAGATGGCTCTCCCAACTGCGGGTACAACCTGCCCACCAGCACACTGCTATCTAGATTGAAAGCCTTCTGATTTCCGATATCCAGGGTCTGGAAATGCCACTTGAACAGTGTCAGATCCGAAGCAGTCAGACGTTTCAATGCCAGTTTTCTCGACATGCAGCTCCTCGTTTTCTGGCAGGCCCCTCACCCGCGCATCACAAAGAGTAACATCCCTCGGCAGTGGTGCATACATATGTAGAATGGTGCAGATTCACACCAACACCTCCTACCACAGGAATCCATGGCCCGCAGCCCGCTCACGCACGACGGGAAGACCGTCAGAACCTCTGTGATGCTTCCGGAGGACACCCATCTTCAGATCCAGGCCATGGCTGACGCAAATCACGTCTCGTCGGCCTGGGTAATCCGTATGGCTGTACAGCGCTTCCTGGAAGACAACCAGGGACAGCTGCCGCTGCCACTAAGGCTCCCGACCAGACAGGGACACCACTAATGAGAAACGACATCATCCTCCGCAAGCTTGAGCGGCTGCAGGCGGCAGACAGGCCGCGCGTGCTGGATCTATTCGCCGGCTGCGGCGGCATCTCACTGGGCTTTGAAGCTGCCGGCTTCGAGATGCGCGGTGCTGTGGAATTTGACCCGGATGCCGCGCGCTCGCACGGCCTCAACTTCCACAGTGGCGCAGAAGCCCACAGCGAGCCGATCGACATTACCAAGACCACGCCCGCGGAACTGAGCCTGAAGCTCGGTCTGGGACCTGTCGCAGAAGCCTTCGACGTTGTGGTGGGCGGCCCGCCCTGCCAGGCGTTCGCCCGGGTCGGCCGCTCCAAGCTTCGAGAAATCGAAGAGCACCCCGAGGCATTCATTCACGACCCGCGTGCACAGCTGTACAAAAAATACCTAGAGTACGTCGATGCATTCCAGCCCCTTGCTGTGCTGATGGAGAACGTGCCGGACATCCTGAATCACGGCGGGCAGAACATTGCCGAGGAGACCTGCGAGGTCCTGGAGGCCAAAGGCTATGTCTGCCGCTACACCCTGCTCAATGCCGCGTTCTATGGCGTTCCACAGATGCGGGAACGGATGTTCCTGATTGCCTACCGGCATGAACTCGCGGCAGAGGTGACATTCCCCTCCCCCACGCACTGGCTGGTACTGCCCCCCGGCTACGAAGGATCACGTTCGGTCGCACTCAAGACCCTGCGGGATCTTGTTGGGGATGCCCATTCCTACGTTGCGCCCCCTGCGGCTACGCCCGACCTGCCCCCAGCCGTTACTGCAGAAGAGGCCCTGGCCGATCTGCCGGCTATCAACGCCCGGGAGCTGCTGGCAGCGGGCAAGATAGGACGTGGTGCACGGCGCTTCGACACGCCGGTTGGCTACAACCGCAAGAAGCCTTCTGCGTATGCGGAACTGATGCGCAGCTGGCCGGGCCATGCAGCCCCTGAGGAAGGGCTATCAGATCACGTCATCCGCTACCTGCCCCGGGATTACGAGCTTTTTGCCCGCATGAACCCTGGTGACCAGTATCCACAAGCCTATGCACACGCAGTGGCGATGTTCGAGGAAAAGCTCGCCGCTGCCCGGGCCCGCGGCGAAGCGATGCCCGAAGGATCAACGCAGTACCAGGCACTTTGGGACTCGATCGTGCCCCCATACGATGCCAGCAAATTCCCCAACAAGTGGCGCAAGATGTGGAAGGACCAGCCGGCACGTACGCTGATGGCTCATCTGGGTAAAGACAGCTACAGCCACATCCATTACGACAGCAGACAGGCACGGACCATCTCCGTGCGAGAGGCTGCGCGCCTGCAGTCATTCCCCGATGGCTTCCGTCTGAGCGGAACGATGAATCCGGCATTCAAACAGGTCGGCAATGCGGTTCCGCCGCTGCTTGCGCGCGCGATTGCCACTCAGATGATGCAGACCCTCCGTCAGGCAGTAAGCAACAAGGAAACAGCGGATGAACCTCGTCGAGCGGCAGCGGCAGTTTCTTGAGGCAGCACAGAAGCACTTCGGCACCTCGAAGGCTGTCCGTCCCCGTGAACTTTTCGGGGTATCCAACAGCGCCAAGATCGTTGAAGGCGGCATCCAGCTGGGGGTGGTCAATCTCGACAACGTCAAAGAGGATGCGGAAGCACTGATCTTCGGGTGCGTGCTCCGGTTCCCACCGGAAGATGAGGTCTACTTTGCGGTTCTGATCCGCAAGGATCGTGCGAGCTTCATAGCCCGCCTCGCCGAGATGAAGCGGCTCGGCTCCCTCACCAAGGCGGCCACTGCAGACGCGGATGCAGAGTTTGCACTCGAATCGCAGAGCGAAGCCGACGATGGCGGTGAAGCGCCGGGAAGTGCCATCAAGTACAGCGCCCGGAATAATCTGGTTCCGGTTTACCTTGCCAGCGATGGCAGGCTCTGGCTGCGCAATGCCAAGTTCTGGGACAGCTTGAAATTTGATCTTTCTCCGTTCGGGCCATCCACGGAGCCCGATGAGATCGTCGTTGCACTCTACCCTCCGACCGCCTCGGCGCGGCGGAGCCTGCTCGCACGTGAGTTCATCGGATGGCTTGGCAGCCTTGTCGGCCAGCAGAAGATTCATGAACTGCCCGTATGGAGCGATACGGCGACGCTTGGTCCTGCAATGCGGCGGATGCCGTCCTCTATTCCGGTGGGAGAGATTGAAGCGGCTGTTCAATCGCTGGGGGGCCACTACCCCGATGGAGAGGTTCGCCGCTTTCATGCAGCGCTGAACTTCCTCGAGCACAAGCACTTTGTGATTCTTTCCGGCATCTCCGGTACCGGCAAAACGCAGCTGGCGCTGAAATACGCCCGGGCGGTCCATGGTCTCACCTCGGCAACGGCTTCGGACCCATTGCTGTTCGAATGTCCGGTCCGGCCGGAATGGACAGACCCGACGGGGCTGACCGGGTATTACGACGTTCTCACCAACCGGTACGTTGTACCGACCTTCCTTGAGGCCGTCCTGGTGGCCACCGCACACCGAGAGTCGCCGGTGTTCGTCATCCTCGATGAAATGAACCTTGCCAGGGTGGAGTACTACCTGTCGGATGTCCTGTCGGCTATGGAGAGTGGTGGTGCACTTCAGCTGCATTCCAATGGTGTGCCGCTGGAAGGAACCACAGGCGCCAGCATCCGGGCCGAACTTCCTATTCCGCCGAATCTGTTCATCATCGGCACCATCAATGTGGACGAAACAACCAATCCGGTGAGTGACAAGGTGCTCGACCGGGCGTCTGTCATCGACATGTCGGAAGTCGATGTTGCCGGATTCCTTGCATCGCTGTCCGCCCGCTTTCCGGAGCTTCAGGCGGCACGAAGTGCCTCAGAGGCGCATCTGACGACCGTCCATGCGCTCATGCGGGAGCATGGCCTGGGATTCGGCTACCGGCTGATTGAGGAATTTGTCCGATACCACGCCTTCGATGCCGTGCATCTGCAGAACGATGCCACCACCGTGACCGATCAGCTCCTGGTTCAGAAAGTGCTGGTCAAACTACGTGGCAGCGAGCGCCAGCGCGCTCTGCTCGATGGTCTGCTGAAGGCCTGTGAAGGTCTGCCCAAAGCCCTAGCCCTGGTGCGGAAGCTGCAGGCAGACCTGGATGAGTATGGTTCGTTCCAGGCAATGCGGTGAACCGTGGCCACGCTGAGCATCAGAAGGGAAAGTGATAACCGCTCCTGGGCGGTCTGGCCGGAGCCGGAGCCGATTCCGCCCGGAGCGATACGCGAGAGCGCGTCTTACCTGTTCGTCCTCAATGACTGCGATCAGGCCCAGTCTGCAGACCTTCTGATTGACGACATCGCCATTGAAGCCCTGCGTTCACGGGAACCGGGCACCGCGCTGTGGCGATGGACGCCGGGATTTCATGCAGGGGTTATTGAAGCGCAGCTGCGTATTCCCGGCACAGGCCTGCGTCGTTTCGAGATCACCACGGATCCGGACATCCGCAAACTGACGCGTGGCGACTTTGACCTCATGGTGCAGGAAGTGCTTGAAGACAGCCAGGCACTTTTTGCATTGAGTGCCTTCCGTAAAAGTATTGCGCGGCAGCGGGGCAACCGCCCTCCTCCTCTGGCACGGCTGGAATATCTCCGGTCACGTGCCGATGCCATCATCCACTCCGTCGAGCTGATCGCAAAGGCACCCCGCCATTTTCTGAAGGCAGAAGAAGTGGCGCTGCCCCCCCATAAAGCCCGGGGTGCAACGGGCCCCGAGATCATCCGCTCATTCCGTACAGGGGTCACCAGAACAGAGGCCGGCACACCATCGCGCCTCCCTCCGGCCCTGGGCGGCAGACTGCCTACCCGCATCAGAGTCAGCCAGCGCAGAAACAGCGTTGACCTGCCTGAGCACCGGCAGATCAAGGCCTGCCTGATTGCATGGGCAGCATGGCTTAACAGCGTCGCCGATGCACTGGCGCGGGCAGACCGGAACACCGACGCAGAGATCCGCAGCAGCGCCGGCCACTGGGCAGTACGTACCCGTCACCTCGCCCGGCGGCTGGCAGGATCCGCGCATTCCGGTTTCATGGCCCAGGTCAGTGAAGGAACTGCAGCGCTTCAGATGACCTCCCTGTTCCGCAATGATCCGGTCTACCAGCGCTTCTACAAGCTCTGGCAGGAAATGAATCTCGGACTGGCAGCTGTCTTTGGCGACTTCCTGCAGATGCCGCTGGCCCGGACCTATGAGCTCTATGAGCTCTGGTGCTTCCTGAGGCTGCTCCGGGCTGCAGCGCAGGAATACAGCCCGGACGGCCTGGATCTGAAGCACCTGTTTATCTCCGACGCTACTGGCGGCATCACGCTTGCGACCGGGGCTGTTGCGGTGAAAGTCGGGCCTGATAAAACGCTGTGCTTTCAGCGGCAGTACCGTGAGTACTGGGTTGAGCCAGACGGACAGGGAAGCTTCAGCCGCACGATGGTGCCGGATGTCGTCCTGAGTGGCGACTTTGCAGGCCAGGGTAGACAGGTCATCGTCCTTGATGCCAAGTACCGCATCGACGACGGGCTCAACGACGCTCTGGGCTCCATCCACACCTACAGAGACGCACTTGTACAGGAAACATCGGAAGGCCAGCCCGAGGGCATTGTCACCGCTGCCTACCTGCTTACGCCGCATGTGCCACTCATCAGGCCAGACTTTAAGGAAACAGCCATTCCGGGCCGGCTGTTTCATCCACGCTACCGCGAGAAGTTCCGATTCGGTGCAGTGACCCTCAAGCCCGGAATGAACAGCGGAGAGATGCGAGCCTGTCTGCAGAGTATCGTGGCCGATGCAACCGACGAGGCGACACATGGCTGACGTCCTGACCGCGGAGCAGAGGCGCCTCAACATGAGCCGCATCCGCGGCCGCGACACCAAGCCGGAGATGGTCATACGCCGCGGATTGCATGCGAAGGGCCTGCGCTATCGCCTGCAGGATCGCAGTCTGCCAGGCCGGCCTGATCTCGTATTTCCCAGGCATAAGGCGGTAATTCTGGTACATGGCTGCTTCTGGCATGGCCACAGCTGCCCCATGTTCAAGCTACCCGGCACGAGGCCCGAATTCTGGACTGCAAAGATCGAAGCCAACCACGCAAGGGACAGGCGTGCAGTTGAGGCACTGATTGCCCAGGCCTGGCGGGTCCTGACCATATGGGAATGTAGCCTGAGAGGGCCGGCACGCTGGCCGGCCCAGGAATTGCTCAATACCTGTGCGGCCTTCATCCGGGGAGATGCACGTCAGCTTGAACTGACCGGGCGTTGGAAATGAACCGGGACAGCACGGTAACCAGGACTGCCTCCAGGAATGTGAAGCAGAGCAACCCGGCCCTCCAGCCGTTTCAGATTGCCAGGGAAGTACTCCAGGCCAGCGAGCTTGCCATCGCAAGAGGAAAGCCTGGCGCCACTCCAGGCAGGTTGGCACGATGGATACGGCTTACGGAGCATTCCGTTCCTGTAGAGCTTGTTGTGCATACAGTCCACCAGAGCGTGCTCACGTTCTCTTTGTGGAGCATGCTGGTTCTGCTATATGCGGTGCTGACGTTTGGGGCAGTCAAATCCACCGGATGGATTGCCGCAAAGGACATCGATGCTTGGTTTCAAATCGGTACGGCCTTCCTGACTCTGTGCTTTGTGTTCTCGCGACCCAGTGCTCTTGGCTTTTCAGGCTGGCAGGTGTCCGACCTACAGGCCGCAAGGCAGCGCTGCAGCGCCCTGCGCGAAGTCCGAGACGCTGATCTGGAAGCCGTACAGTACTTTGTCGACCACGCAATTTCAGGAACAAGAAGACGCGTCACTGCTCTCAGATGGGTAACCGGCGCACTATGGGCGGCTGCTGTTTATATGGCGCAGAAAGGTCTGGAAGCGAAAGACGGCAGCATGCTCGGATATGCCTTCTTGCCCATTCTCCTTGCGGCAGTGAGTGTCGGTCTTATCGCTTCGTATGAAAGGTCGGTCAACCACGTACATGGACTCTCCCGGGCACTACTGTTCGACCGCAAGTCTCAACTCCACTCCCTGGATCAGATGCGAAAAGCCCGCAGACGGCACCACACGGGCAGGGATTCATAGCAGCCACATACGGAAGATCCGTGTCCTGGATACCCGCTGCAATTTCAGATATACAGGGACAGACAGTCGGCATGGCCAGAGTCCTCCTGCTTCCAGGACAGAAGCCATGGTCGCCCGATAAAAACGCCTCCGGCATATGCAGAATCAACCTCCCCGCTTCGCCATATGCGGTTGATTTTCATCCAGAAGTAATCCAGTAACCCCAGGCCCAGAATCAACAATCTATGCACTGCGGAATGAAGACTCGGCTATCTCCGGAACTTTTCCAGTAAAACTTGCTGATAATGTATGTCGAGACACATATTTGTACATGTCAGGGGTCATGCTTACAGAATCCACAGTGGCGACAGGTCAAGCAGCGCCTTTGTTGATGTCAACAGGAGGGAATGCGCCGCGGCCTCTGCCCACGTGGGCACGATGGCTGATTGATGCCGGTTTCGAATGTATCCAACAGCCCGCCGAGACCTTGCGCAATCGCAGAATCGTCGTAATCACGACTCCTGCCGACTCACCTGCCGCAGGCCTGATTGCGCTAGGGGCGTTAATCGGCCAACTGTGTCACCCGGATGCCAACGAGATCCACTCGCACTTCGACGCGTTGCTGCGAAACGCACGACAGTACATAAGGCATTGCCGCGACTGTACGACCCATTGTCACCCGGAGCGTGCCAACTGTGGCTTTCTATCAGCCGCGGCAGGCCGCATCCGCCTGACACAGACCATGACTGCCATGAGCATACTGGGGCACGGCCGGGATCCTTCGATGGGAGACTATATTGAAGTAAGCGCGCGCAACGGCTCCATCAAGCTCTTTGCATCCAGCGCAAAAAGCTACCACATCGATGGCTCATCCCCTTACATCGTCACCACGTCAAGCGGGTCTCTTTCTGGATACATGTTCGACGAAATCTGCCCGCAGGCGGAAATTCTTCGGCCCAACCTTGCAACTCCGCATGCAGGTGTCTGCTTTGCAGGACGAGCTGCAGGGCCGGAGCTGACCCGGTCGGCCCTGGACGGGTGCACATTCTCGGTCGGTAGTTTGTCGCAGCCATTGGCCGAGATGCTGACAGTCCAGGCCTGGACACCACCAAATGTCCTATCGCGCATGACCTATTTCAACCCGAGAACCAAGCGTCTCGATCGACCTGGGGCGCCCCCTGACATAGTCGTCGCCGATGGCCCCTCTACGTTGAGGCTCGTGCTATCCCAAACCGAATTCAGAAACTCACACGTCATCGCCGTTGTGCCCCGGAATGCGGATCAGGACCACATTGAGGAAGCGCGCGACGCCGTGGGCAACCTGCGGCAGTGGTATGAATCTCGGCCGCTTCACTCCTGTTTCTTCCAACCGCCGCCGGCGGGAATCACCGGTATCGTGCTATGCAGAAACAGTTGATAGACGCGTACGGAATCGGACGGACTTTCGAGCTTGCCGATCCTAAGAGAGGCCTGTACTGGGACAGGTTCGTGTTCGGCGATGCGGCATTCGCCGCACTGCGTCGAGCAACAAGACACATTGCGACAGCACTTTTCGCAACTGAAATCCAGGAATTCGCGGATCTCGCCGTCCGGCTTCAATTCACCCTGGCAGGATGGCTCACAACGCCTTGTGCGTTCGATTCGTCTATCCCCCACCAACTCCGCTCGCTATTGGGCGAGGCAGAAAATTCCGGCAGGCGGTGGGGGGCTGAAATCGCAGGTCGGTTCGTGGCTTCGATTCGAGCATCAGAAGCGATGGCTGATCGTGGAAGCTGCCTGCGAACCGAGTTTGGTGACGAGGTTCAGCGATTGCTAGCCGAAGACAAAGACATCCGCATCCATTGCCGCCGCGCGGACAGGGAGACGTTTGAAGCTGCGGTCAACTCGCAGGGACCCATTCAGATCGGGGCCCGGCATTTTATCCACTCGTCGTGCGACTACCGCAACGCCCCTGCATTCGATGTTCTGTTCAAGGCAGGCCCATTCCGCCGGCACGGCATTGCCGGCAGTCCGGATGCCTTGATCAATGCGCCTAAGTTCAGCCACATCGTGCAGTTCACCTGGGAAGGCTTGGTTGACGACGCCGACTTCGGCGCCGATCTCTTTGAATCCCTGCTGACGGGCCAAGCTGTCGAGCGGCCATCCGGCGACGATGTTGTCGAAACATGCGGTTTCCGCTGGCACATCGGGACGCTGGTAATGCAGGATGAGAGCGGCTGGATTCTGCCCTCAGAAGCAGCCGCCGGCGAGCCCGGGCTGCTCGACGACCTGGGCGTCCGACCTCGACGAACGAGCATGGAGCCCGTCGCCAGATCGACGCTCGTACAGCTTGATCATGACATGGCGATCCTCCACCCTGCGCATGCCGATCTCCTGTGCCTGCGCCCTTCAGCGTCCACTTTGAATTTTGAGGCGGGATGGGTCGAGTGCGACGAGGTGCACGAGGGAATGCACCTCGTACTTGCTGATGTCGATGAGGTATCGAGTGTCACTAAAGCCGCTGGATCGGGTCTCCACGCAGAGACGTGGAAGCAGGTTCTCAGCGTGTCGCTCCGGAACGACCGCGAAAGGACCATCAGGCGACTTCGGGACGCGGGGATCGATCTGGCCGGCATCGCCCACTCCGTCGACAACTGGATTTCTCCTGCCACAAACGTCATTCACGCACCTCAGAGCGAGCGTCATTTCATGTGTCTTATGAAAGTCGTGACAGAACTCCACGCCGATTGGGACCGAAAGTACTGGCAGCTGGCATGGCGCGAGGTCACGCGATCGCGCGGTGAAGCGATAGTCGCTGGCTTCGAAGAGCACGAGAAGCTCCGCGACAGGCTTCTTGCCACGCTACAGCTCATGATTCCGGCTTGCACGGGAGAACTTCAGGCCGGCCTCGACTTCAACCAATCCGCTCCCATCGACTCTGAGCTGAGCGGCGTCTTCCGTTTCAGACGAATACTCGGCATCGAGCGCGGATTCCGAGCCCCCGAACGCGAGCTGCGTCATGTTCGTCCATCTATCTCTTTCACAAAATGGCTCTATTAATTCCGGCATTCGTCGATGAGCGCACACCTCCCGGAGAGCGCGACCTCTTTGCCCGCCTGACCGCCTGCCCCGAAGACTGGATCGCGCTGCATGCGCTGGATCTGGCGCCCTGGAACCGCGGACTGCGGACCGAGATCGACTTTCTGCTCATCGTTCCCGATCTGGGCATCCTGTGCATCGAGGTCAAGTCGCACGAACAGATCCGGTTTGACGGTCAACGCTGGCATCCAGAATCCATTTCACGGTCGCCATTCAAGCAGGCTCTGGATGCAAGCAAGACCTTTGCACGACGTATCAAGGATCATATGCCGTCGCTCAGGGATGTGCCGGTCGTGCATCTGTGCGCGTTTCCGAAAGCGCGCTTCGACGTGCAGACCAACATCTCCATCAACAGAGCCGAATACATCGACATCGATGAGCTGAGTGCACTCGCCCGCCCCAGCGACTTTGCGGCACTGATCCGTGAAAAGCTCCGGCTGGGTGTCGACCTGGATAGTACGTTGCATCGTCTGGCCAAACCGCTTTCCAGACCGCAGCTCGACGAGATCGTCAGATTCTGTACGCCCGTAGAACGTCGCCGGCCGTCGGCTACTGAAGAGCTGGCACGCAAGTCACAGGAGATGGACCGCCTGCTGCGCGCCCAGCAGCTTCCGGTTATCTCACTAGTTCGGTCCAACCGACGCGTCCTGGTGACGGGCCCGGCGGGTACTGGCAAGACGCTGATTTCTATAGAGGTAGCGCGCCGGGCGGCTTTGAATGGCCAAAGGGTTGGATTGCTGTGCCACAACCAGCTGATCGGGGATTGGATTACCCACAAGATCGGTAGCGATAACGTGCGTCCACCGACGCTGGTGGCAGGACGGGCCATCAAGGTGATGGCAGATTTGGCCGGTATACCGATCCCCCCGAATGCTTCGAGCGTCTTCTGGGACCGCGAACTTCCAGACCTCCTCGAGGAGAAGCTCACAGACGCAGACTTCGCCGCATCGGCACACTTCGACCTTCTGGTGTTGGACGAGGCACAGGACCTGATGGCACGCCCCTCACTCTGTGCATGTCTGGAGCTGTTCCTGAAGGGCGGTTTTTCCGACGGTGCGTTCGCCATCTTCGGAGACTTCGAGCAGCAGGTGCTGACCGGCGGTGACACCGCGGGTAAGACGCTCAACACCCTTATCGACAGAGCACGGCCCGCGCGGTGGACGCTGGACGAGAACTGCAGGAACTACCAGTCTGTGGGACGCGCTGCGACAAGCCTTTCGGGCTTCGGTGAGCGTCTCTATAGTGGCTACCTGCGATCGGGTGGCGGCGCAAAAAGTTACGACATCGAATTCTATGAAGACGAAGAACAGCAGCTGAACATCCTGAAGGCATGGCTGCACGATTTCAAGGTGCAGGGGCTCAGACCATCGGACATCACCATCCTGTCGTTCAGCAGAGATGAGTTCAGTGCTGCAGGGCAGCTGCGGAGTGCGGGGATCCCCTTGATGCCAGCATGGCAGCGCAGCGATCGGCATACGTCATTTGCAAGCGTCCACGCATTCAAGGGCATGGAGAACAAGGCAATCATCCTAACGGACGTCTCGCTCGGCGACCAAGACTTCAGGCGGGCGCTTTTTTACACCGGAGCAACCAGGGCCACCGAATGCATGCGGATCCTCTGCCATGCATCCTCCGGACCCGTGATCAGCCAGTGGATGAAGGCATAGAGGAAGACAATGAAAGAGCGCAGCGAAATCATCGAGAGCGTCCGGAGTGAAATTGTGGGCCCAGCAAGGCACAAGGCTCCTACCATCGTCACGTTCTCTGACAAGGAATTCAAGGATCCGGTTCCCTGGCGACGAGGGGCTCTTGCCTGGAAGCCGGTCACAGATGACAACGCAGAGGAGGTGCTGTACTTCGAAGGCGAGTCACCTCACCGCAAGTACGGCGTCGGCATGCTGCATCCCAAGGGGGTGACTCCAGCGCTGACTACGATCGCCTCGGAACAGAGCGATACTCTCGGAGTGGAGATACCTGAAACAGAGGCCGCCGATGGGGTATTCAGCGCGACCCGGCCTTCCGACGAGGTAGCCACAACCGATACTGCGCCGAATGCAGCTGACAGCGGCTCCGACGATGATTTCGACGTGACCGGTGGCTCCACGCGACGTCCGTCGACACTTGCCATCTCGTTCTGCGTATCCCTTCCGGCAGATGCAAAGCTCCAGGTCGCTCTGCCCTCCAGGCATCGGTTTTCATGGCAGGAGCAGGGTGACGCGCCTTTTCCGGTCAACGGCAGGTATGAGAAATGCGGCCGACGCTGGACCGACGACAAGGGCAGAGATCGCCGCGATACCATCTGGCGCAGACATTCCGCCGTCGGAGACGGTGCTGTCGTTGAGTTCTACGCTGCCGAACTGTCCTCTGGAATTCCGATAAAGCGCGACGTCCCCCTCCCCTCCGGCTCACCTGTCAGCCTGCAGCTCGATTGCTTTCCCCGTGCCATGGAAGGCCAGCAGGGCCAGCAGGGCCAGTGGGTGATCACTCTTGTCCTGCGAAATATCACCGTCGTGCCGGATGACAGGGAAGAGAAGGAGCACATCCTATTCCAGTCGTTTTTTGAGGTGACTGCCGCTCTAGGAACCATCCTGCCGTACCCGGAGAGCACAAGAAACTTCGAATCACAGGATGACGACGAGCAGTCGCTCGCGCTCCTGTACCGCGAATCAGCGATCTTTGGTATAGGGCATGGTTGCGCGGCGGCCTGGAACGCGGCCCCCGGCGAAGCGCCTTCCGCTCTTCAGGCTGATACGATGCCCACAGTGGAGCTGCCAAGCATGACACCCGACATCATGCTTGAAGGCCGCGCATTGTCGCTGAAGATGCGAGATTTGGCCGATCTGCCTGCTAGCGGAACGGGACCGGCCTGGGATGCCCTGCAGCTGGTGTCCGACGGATATCGTGACTGGATCTCCAGGCGCCAACTTGAGGCGGCTTCTCTTCCGGTCAGATTCCGGAACATCGCTCAGGACCATCTAGATCAGTGCCGCGCCTGCCTGGCTCGCGTCGACCGCGGCATCGCACTCCTCCGAAGCAGTGTCCCGGACCGGCATGCCTTCCAGCTGGCAAACAAGGCCATGCTGCTGCAGCAGATCGCGACCAAATATCTCCACAAAAGAGATGCCGCGTGGGATCCGAAGGGTGGGAGGGTCGTGTTCCAGAGAGCCCATATATCGCCCTGGGATGTCTTTAAGGAGGGCAGTGAGAACGGCTCGCGCATCGGTTCATGGCGCGTGTTCCAGATAGCGTTCCTGCTGATGTCCCTCAGTGGACTCTCGGACCCATCAGACACGGACCGGGACATCGTCGACCTCATCTGGTTTCCGACCGGCGGCGGCAAGACCGAGGCGTACTTGGCCGCCATGGCCTTCTACATGTTCAGGGAGCGCCTGAAGATGCAAGAAGGCGGCGCTCTGCAACGTGACGCCACCAACGTCCTGATGCGCTATACCCTGCGGATGCTGACGACGCAGCAGTTCCAGCGAGCTGCCAGTCTGATCTGCGCAATGGAAGTGTTGCGTCGGAACAGTCGGTCTTCCGAGATCGAAATTCCGGGACGGCGATTCTCCCTTGGCCTCTGGGTCGGTGGGGATGGATCACCCAATCGATGTGCAGAAGCGACTTCTCAGTACTCACGCTATCTCAAAGGAGATCTGAAAGGCAATCCGCTGGTTCTGACGGAATGCCCATGGTGCCGAGCACAGATCGGCAAACTGGAAGCTGCCACACGCAGTAAAAAGGGAGACCGTGCTCACCCGCTCGGTGTCGCCCTCTCGCAGGAAGGTCCTTTGCTGCTTTGTCCGGACCCGCGTTGCGCGTTCGGCACTGAAGATCCCCATCAATGGCTTCCAGTCGAAGTCATTGACGAAAGGATATACCGCAATCCACCGTCGCTCCTGATCGCGACTGCCGATAAGTTTGCAATGATGGCTTACCGGCCCGCTGCAGGTGCGCTCTTCGGCAGAGCAGTAATGCCGGCAGGAAAGGTCGAGCAGATTGCCATACCACCTGGACTGATCATCCAGGACGAGTTGCATCTCATATCCGGACCACTCGGAACAATGTATGCGCTGTACGAATCAATCTTCGAACAGCTGTGCACAACTGTCGTGACGGGCGGCTTGTGCAAACCAAAGATCGTGGCCTCGACAGCCACCATACGGGGCGCATCAGATCAGGTGCGGGTCCTGTATGGACGCGAAAAAACGTCGCTGTTTCCCAGCCCCGGCCTTTCCATGAGCGACTCGTTTTTTGGTCGTTATGCCAGAGAGCCCGATGGCCGTATGAGCCCGGGCCGCCTGTATGTCGGCATTCACGGAGCAGATCATGGCTCCATCCTGACCACCCAGGTACGCACTTTCGCGGCAGCGTTGTACAAGCCAGCGGCATTCAATCAGGCCAGACGGGACCCATGGTGGACGTTGCTTGCTTTTTACAACAGCATCCGTGAGCTGGGTGGCGCACGCACGCTTTTTGACAGCGACATCCGATCCCGCCTCAAATTCCTCTTCAACAGGGAGGGGATCGACGGAGACGATCGCAGGACACTTGCTATTGTTGACGAACTGACAAGCCGGCTGTCCCAGCCTGAGATTGTCGCAATGATGGACCGGCTTGCCCGGACCTATGACGTATCAGGTGGCGCTGGAGTCTTCGACGCGTGTCTCGCCTCAAACATCATCGAAGTCGGCGTAGACATTGATCGTCTATCGCTCATGGGCGTGGTTGGTCAGCCCAAGACGACTTCAACATATATCCAGGTGACGGGGCGTGTGGGTCGGAAATGGCAGGAGCGGCCAGGACTCATCCTGACACTCTATAACCCATCCAAGAGCCGTGATCGCTCGCACTTCGAGCAGTTCCATGGGTATCACCGCCGTCTGTACGAACGCGTGGAGCCCACCTCCGCTACACCATTCGCGATCTCGGCGATTCAGCGGGGATTCGCAGGCGCGGTGCTCACCTGGGCCAGGCAGCAAGTCCGGGATCCAGTGCAGAAGTTTGCCTCTTACCAGGAGGCGCTGGATCAGGCGGTCAAGATTCTGATCAATCGATGCTCGACCGTACAGAACAACAACGACGCGGAGCGCGCCATCAGCGAGCTCAGGCGCATGCATGCAGAGCTGATCACGAAGTGGCAATGTAATCCGCAGGAATGGGAGCAGTTTCCCCAGTCGACCTCTGGCGAGTATCTGATGCTCTGGCCGGGGCAGTACGCGACGCAGCTGCAGGAAGCACGTGGCGTGAAGGTGCCCACGAGCATGCGACAGGTAGACAGGACAGGCGAGTTCACGATTACGCCCGCATACGCAATGGTTTCCGGCGCGACCGGCTCAGGAGAATAAATGGGAGACAAGCAGATACGCACGGGTCAGTTGATAGCGCCATTCGGACCCGGAAGCCTGTACACCGATCGCCAGGGCGTACCACACGTAGTCTGTGGCCTGGACCACTGGTATAAGACGTGGAGTGAAACGCAGGGACTGCAAGACTGTGAGGAGCCTCTTGAGTTCGAAGTATTCGAACCTCGGCTCTCCGAGCTGCTGAAGATCGACCGCTTCCGCACACCACCGGACTACCGGATAGCGCTCAGACATCAGGATCCGCCTCCGAATGCAAGCTTGAAGATCCCCGCCCTCCGCTTTCCGAGGTGGTATCGCAACACGCGCAGCGGCGAGCTGCACAGGTTCAATCTGGAAACCCGTGCTCTGGAACGTCCCCGGGACGGCAGCAGATGGCAGCCGGTTCGCTTTATTGCTGTCTGCCAGCACGGTCACCTCTGCGAGTTTCCCTGGAAGGAATGGATCGACTGCCAATGTGCGGACAATGGCAGCCTGGAGCTGGCTGACAGAGGCGGCTCCGAGCTGTCCAGCATTGTCGTGAAATGCAGGTCCTGCCCTCCAGGATCGGTCGGTGCGAAGGGGCGCACACTCAGCGGCACCACGATGAAACCCGATCGAACGAAGGGTGAGAAGAGCGAATTCGAGAAGGCCGGTATCCGCTGTCCTGCGGAGCGCCCCTGGTTGGGAGAAGGGGCTCACGACGACCTGTGTGCTGAGCCCCTTATCGGCGCACTGATTAATCAGACGAACATCTACTTCCCGCGCACCATTTCGGCGATCAGTCTCCCAGATCTTACGGAACAGGACGACGCGGTGATTGACATCCGCAAAGCACTCGACAGCCTGTCTGACATCGCCATGCTTAAGACTTGGTGGAAGCTTAAGCAGTACGACAAAGTTGTAATGCTGGCATCCCAGTCGCTGACGGAGCTACAGATTCCACACGAGCCCGGCAAGGTCAAGCAGGCGCTCGACAGTCTTTTTTCTGGCGCGCCAGAAAAGAGTCCGTCAGCTGCCGCCGTGCCTGTACAGCCCGAAACGGAAGTCATGCGCTTCCGCCGTGCAGAATTCGATATCCTGCGGCAGGAAATTGACGATCCGCGACGGTCGCCCAGAATGCGTGTCCGTAAAGGCGTCGTGCCCACGGAGTTGTCAGAATGGATCGGGCAAGTCAGTTTGGTCGAGCGCCTGTGTGAGACACGCGCGTTCTTCGGATTTGATCGGATCGAGCCTTCGCGGTCACCGCTGTCCGACCTTCCCACCTCGGCACTCAGGCAGCTCTTTCGCGAACCGCCTGAAGGGGCCGAGCAGTGGCTTCCGGCGATCCAGGTCTACGGTGAAGGTATCTATCTCGAGTTGAAGGAAGAGCAGATCACGGCTTGGCAGCTCGCCAATGCAGACTGGCTCGACACGAGACTAAGTCCGGAATTTATCCAGCGCCTGGAAGAAAGCTGCTGGGCACTGCGGCCGCTTACCCCAGGCAGTCGTGATTGGGCGCTGCGATTCCTGCTCGTGCACAGTCTCGCACACCTGCTGATCAGCCAGCTGGTCTTCGAATGCGGCTATTCCACTGCCGCCCTTCGCGAGCGGCTCTTCGTTTCCACCGACCCGGCTGCCCCGATGGCCGGGATGCTGATCTATACGGCCGCCGGGGATTTAGAGGGCACTTTGGGGGGCTTGGTCCGCATGGGGCAGCCCGAGCTCCTCGGTCCGGTATTCGAACGTGCACTGGCCCGCGCGGCGTGGTGCTCGGCCGATCCTGTGTGCTCCGAGGATCTAGGAGGCCAGGGATCACGCCTTGCCAATCTCGCAGCCTGCCATGCCTGCGCTCTTCTTCCCGAGACGTCGTGTGAAACGATAAATCAGGGCCTGGACAGAGGCATGCTCGTGGGCACGCCCTACCAGAGAGGTCCGGGGATCTTTTCCCGCTTGATTGATAATGCGCTTCTTGCCGGGTAGGTGCGTGCCGGAACATTTATATCCAGGAGCTGGCCAGGGAAGTCATCCTTGTTTGCGTGAAGGCTAAATGCGAACGCCTGTACGAATAGGTATGCGGAAGCAATAAAACGCTGATGATGCCTTTGGGAGTAATGCATAGAACCTACCCGGCGATTATGGCCCGATGGATAAGATCCTTGAGGGAGGCTCGATCAGCAGGGGACATGCATCGTACATTGGCGGATTTCGTGCAACGGCCAGACGCCCCTGGCCCGTCGGATCGGAGGCCACCGCTCAATGAGCGAACGCAGCATCGAAATAGTGCACAAGCACCGCTGACTCCGCTACGATGAGGAGTACTCAACACTCTGTTACCGGCCGGAGAGGAGGATCGCATGAAGGCGCTGACTGTGCTCATGGGGATGGTTGGATTGGCGACGTCATGCGGACATGTCGCCACCGCTGCTGAAGTAGACGATCCGCACTGGGGATGCTACGACGCCCAGCCCGGTCACCCTACGCCCGCCGAACGGACGGCCTTTATTGGCAATCTGGTCCCGACCGCCCAGGAGGCAGAAAGGAATGGCGGACCACCGGCAGCGGGTTTACTCGCCATGAGTGCCCTTGAATCCGGTTTTGGCTGGACCCGTACGGCAGTGTTTGCGAATAACCTGTTCGGCTGGAAGTTCGTTTCTACTGCGGGTGCTGGGAACCGGGACAGCTGGACGCTGGCCTGCCAGCCAGCATCGGACCCAAACAATCGCTATGTCGTATTCCGCGATCACCGCGATTCCCTGGCTTTTGTCGCCGACCGCCTCAAGTCCAGTACCCGCTATGCCGACGCCACGCGTCGGTACCACGCCGATAAGGCAAACGGAATGGAACCTGGTGATGCAGTGGCACGTTGGGTCAAGGGCGTTGCCCGCGCTGGCTACAACCCTTTCCCTGACTATCCGGGCAAGGTGCTTTCCATCGCTAATATTGATCCGGCATGAACGAACTTGAATCAGGCCGCATAACGAACCGGCTCGTGTTCGAAGTAGCTTTTGATCCGTTCAGGTTGCCGCTGAACGCTGCGCAGATGCTTGGCCGTGGCCTTGACCAACTGCAACTTCGTGCGCGCCGGTGCGAGCTTCGTGACGGCCTGCTTGAGATCGGCGTTGGCCATCTCGTTCGGGTTGAGCTCCGGGCTGTAGCTCGGCAGGTAGAACACCTCGATCTCTTGCTTGTGCTCGGCCAGCCACGCCTTCACGGGCTTGCTGTGGTGCACCCGCAGGTTGTCCAGGATCAGGTAGACCTTGCGTCCCGCATCCTTGATGAGCCGACGCAGGAAATCGATCAGGATGTCGGAGTTGAGCGCGCCGTCAAAGGCCTTCCAGCGCATCTGCCCCTTGTTGGTGACCGTGGAGATGACCGACAGGCCATGGCGTTTGCTGTTCACCCGCACCACCGGCGTCTCGCCCTTGGGCGCGTAGCTGCGCCCGCGCACGTCGTCGCTGCGCAGCCCGGTTTCGTCGCCCCAGTGGATCTCGGCGCCCTCGCGCCTTGCGCACGCGGCGATCACGGGGTACTCCTCATCGAGCCACTTCTTGACCGCCGCAGGCGACTGCTCGTAGGCCTTCTTCATGGGCTTTTGCGGCGTGAAGCCCCAGCGCGCCAGGTACAGCCCCATCGTGCGCACAGGCAAGCGGATCCCGAAGCGCTGCTCGATGAGCTGGCCCACCGCTGCCCGCGTCCACAACGCATACGGCATCTTCAGCTGATCGGGCGTCTTGTCGGTGATGAGCTTGCGCACCGCCGCCTCCTGGGCCGCGCCCAGTCGCCGCCCTTCGCCCAGCCTGCGGCCACCGGGTGCATCCTGCAGCGCCTTGGCACCGGCTGCCTCGTGGCGCTTGCAGATATCGAAAACGCCGGTGCGGCTCAGGCCCGTCTGCGCCGCAATTTCGTCGTACGTACGACCCGCCTTGCGCAGGCGAATCACCTGCACGCGTCTTTCATGCCGCGCTTCGCGCGACAACGATCTCATGTCGGTTGCTTGCATCACTCCCACATGATGGCGCATTCCGAATATTCAAGATCATTATTGCCGGATCAATAATTACCTGCACCCCGGTCCGGTCGAATCGGCAGACGGCTCGCTTTTTCGCTATGCCACTGCTGAAAACAGCTCGGTGGCAGCGCCGGCCGTCTCGGCTTCCCCGGCAGGTAATGTGACCAATAGCGCCGCCGGAAGTGCCGCCGCCGCAGTGCTGGCCAAGAATCTGGAGAAGGCGCATTATCTGTCTGCCAGCTGCGACGCCCCGCCGATCGTTGACTGGCCAGGCTATGAAGGCCGCAACGTGCGGCGCTGTACCTACGCCGTGACCAGTGGTGGCAAGACGCTACGAGCTCTGGTGTATCTGCTGAATCCCTCCATCGACAATATGACCGCCCGCATCAGCTACGCCTGCAATGCCGTCGGACTGGGCGATCGTCCTGGATGCGGTCGCCATCTGGCCACCTTTATCGTTAATCAAAACGGTGCCCAGTTCCCAGTCGCCGGCCTTGTCATTGAACGAAAGCGGGATGCAGGGGGGCAAGGCGACGCACCGGTCTACTTAGAGTTCCGCGACGGCGTCACCGTGATGAGCAAGGATGGCTTGAATTTCACCGACCGCCAACTTAGCGTTGAGGTCATGGAGCATGCCGCGCGAGCACCGCTGGCCAGCACCCGGACGTATGCGCGAGTAGCCAACGCTACTCGCGACGATTACCGCAGTGCTGGCGGTGCCGAATCGGTGGGAAAGAATAGTGCCGGCGACAAGTCGAACCGATGGCCGGCAGTCGTTCGCGAAAACGAATTGCGCGCTCAAGATACCGGAAAGGACGAGCTGCTGCGCGGTCTCGCCATGGGCCTGCGCAGCACACTGGCACAGGCTAGGTAATCGTTTTGACTTGAACAGTCGCCCCTTCATGATGCGGACGGGTCAGTGGCCGAATTCAGCCGGGGCTGTGAGGGCACAGTGACCGCTTGGGAGTGTGACGATTCGGCTATAGCGCGTGCTGCAATGATCGCGGAGGCGGGCTGCAACCGACCCCATTCTGCGCAGCGTCGTGATCGAAAAATATGCTGAAGAAGCGGCCATCCAAACGCAACGCCCTCCCCCGCACGTCACCTATACCAGATCCTTTGAGCCATCTGCGCTCACATTCAGTACGTCGCCCTGCGAGACTGTACTCAGGAAGATCAGGCGAGCGGCCGAAGGCAAGCGCTGAAATCCTTTGCGTAGGCGGCCGTGATAGGCTTGTTGGGTGATTTTGGGTTGACGTTGTCCCGGGCGTTGATCCAATTGACCTTATGACCGTCGATATATGCGGACAGAGGTTTTTTACTGCCGTACCAGCCCTCCAGCATGCTACGTATCAGGATCTCACCAGCTATACCTGGATCAAGCACCTTGTCAGGGGCTGACACCAGATCGAGGCCGAGCTTCGCCCCCGTCTTCTGATAGTTCTCGCGAAGAGTGACCTGCACGAAACCGCGTCCATAGTAGCGCTGCCCATTGGCATCAGGCAGCGCGTAGTTGGCTCGCGCTGGCTTTCCGGACTTGATCGCCCTGCTGGCAAGCAGCTTCTCAATGGCGCGCTCGCGGCACATTTCATCAGAACCACAGCGCGGCGCCTCGCGCACAGGCTTAAAGGTGCCATCCGACTCCCGCCTAGCCGTTCCCAGCACGAAGGCGAGGCGGTTTGCATCCGCATCTCCGAACTTCTCCCAGCTATCGAAGAGATGACTGAGGCCCGCTTTCATCGGTTCTGAGAGCGACGTCTTGCCTTTCATAACTGCTGCGGTGCCCTCCTTGTTCATCTCATAGTTCTGCAGGACGGCACATTTGTCAAAGAACCATGCGCGATCCGCTTTGAACGGTGCACCGAATGAGGTGCCGGGAGACGCACAGGCCAACAGCGCAGCCATCGATACCCCCTTGACCAAGTCGCGGCCTGTGATCGCCTTTACTGATAGGCAAGTCATGTTCACATTTCCTCCCGGCAGAGTATGGTTGTTGCTCAGCGGGAAGCTAAGCCCTCGAGGCATTGTTGTCAATCCTGACAACGATAGGTAGCACTCGGAAATGCTAAGCGCATGTGTCCGATTTCGGAGGAAAATAGAATACTGCGGGTCAGTCGGTAATGGTCGCAGACGGCCAGAAGCGGTCGGCAATCTCATCTTATTGATCGACCGCTCCAGGCCAATTAATATTGGACTTTGCACTTGACGGTCGAGATGGTTCAATGACGTTTGAACTAAGTAGCGTGCATGAGAAGAGCGTTAACGCTCCTCTGTGTTCTCATCGCAGCAGCTCGCGGCGAGGAGCACTAAGGGAGCGCAACGAAAATTATGAAAAGGGGCAGTGTGTGAGCAAAGATGGAAAATCGATCTCATTTGAAAGAACATATAGGCAGGTTAAAAAATTCGATCATTACCAGAAAGATAGAATTCTTAATCTGATGCTGCTGAAGAATTACTGCATCGAGCAAGACAATGCTCTAAGGTGTGCGTACCAATTTTACGGCAGAGCATCTTCATTTTTTTTGGCAATCGTCGGCGCAGCTGATTGTCTATTGTTCGCTCAAATTAACGAGGAAGCAACAGCCTGTCTCGAGAAAGGGGGGGCGATTGGTGATCTGTTAGGGACAGTAATGGAGGACGCTAAAAGTGCTGGTATTTCAGTCGCACATATCAAACATGCAATTGATGATATGGAACCATTATTTCGAGATCGGGGTGAGTATGTGCGCGGAAGCCTTTATTTGGATTTCATTGTAGGCACATATTCCGCCTTTGAATATTATATGGCGAAAATTTATGATCCCATTCGCCTTAAGCATCCATCTTCTAGCAGTAAAATTCAAAAATTAAAGAAACTCATTGAAAAATACAACACGACCGAGGGGGAAGATAAAGATCGGTTCTTGAACGACATTGCAGAACTTAACACCTACGTATCTGGACGTGAAAAAATTGATTTTGTATTATCCAAGCTACCAAAGGATGATCATCGGGATAGGTCAAATTATCTGACTACTGTATCGTTCTATGCAAGGGCGAGAAATAGCATACACAATCTTGGCTTCAGTGGCTCACCAAACGACGCTCAATACTCCATAGAAGAAAGGGGGTTAATTCATAATGCTGGCGAAGCACTTTTCGCTGAAAATCGAAGTGATATAGTTCGCCTATGCCAAAAACTGGTTGAAATTTATAATGATGTCGTTTCAGAAAATACAAACTTGAATTCTGAGATATTTTTAGATACGCGATCCGAATTCAACATAGGCAACTCAGTAAAAATATTTTCTTGAGCGTGGCGGAGTAGAGATTTTTCGGGGTTGCATTAGTCCGCTCTGGGTTGTGGATTCAACCGGTCTTTCTGTGACAGTCGCAGATCGGCGAGAAGCCGTCATTCACCGGTCATCAAATAGGCGAAATGAGTGTCTGCAGCACCACAGATAGCTGAAGCTCGCCAAAACTATCGCGATGCTTTCTCGTCTTCAGAAACAGAAGCCCTATAAATTTCCCGGAGAAAAATAATCATGTCGTATGCAGGAATTTCCGTTCGCGAAGCACTAGACAAACTGAACGCACCGAACAATGGGTGGTTTTTGCCACAGGTACAACGGCAATATGTATGGGGGGCACGCCATGAGTCAGAAGACTATGTATGCCTCTTACTAGACTCGCTTCTCAAGCGCTATCCTATTGGCGGTGTGGTGCTATGGGAAACCGATCAGAAGGTGCCATATCGCCGCTTCGTAGGAGATTACTCGCCGGGGCGATTTGCCCATCAGGTGGATGAAGGGCTTTGGGGAGCCCCCAAGGCGCTGGTCTATGATGGCCAGCAGCGTTTACAGACCCTGTACTCTGTACTGCGCCACCGCTTCAACGGACGGGTACTTCACTACGACCTATTGTTCGACCCCTCTACAGCCGAATCTGATGAAACCGGATTTCTGTTCCGCGATGCCAGCGCATCAGCAGCCCCCCGCTACCTGCGCATGACTGAGCTGGCCTGTATGCGATGTAACGAGGACGAAAAAGTCGATCTCGAAGACCGCTCTCTCGATGCAGCAGGGGATGATAGAAATAAAAAATTGCAGGTTCGCCGAAACCTGAGCGCCTTGTGGGACATTTTTGTAGACGTCAACGTCAAGTCCATTGCCTACTTCTCAGTGAAAGCGGATACCCCTAAAGAGGTGAACGAGGTGTTCCGTCGCTTGAATACAGGCGGCGTGGCATTGACCCAGTTGGAGCTTGTACTTGGAAAAATCAAAGCTGTCCAATCTGACTACGAAGAAAAGCTCTGGGCGCTTTCCGAAAATATTTCCAAGAAAAGCGGCATCGAATTTTCGTCAACTGCGGTACTGCAGTTTTTTCATTTACTAGTCAAGAAAACCATTCGCATTGATGAAGACCGCTTGGAAAACTCTGACATTCAAGCCTTTAAGGATGTGCTGCAGAATGACATTGAGCCACTAGTAGAACTGTTTTCTGGGTATCTGAATGGCCTGTTAAATATAAATCACTCCTCCATCGTGCAGCGCTGGCTCGCAGTACTACCCATTGCGGTATATTTAACCGAGCGCAAGCGTAATGGGCACGAGTGGCGTATCCGTGCATTGAAAGCCGCAGAGTTACAGCTGATTCATCAATATTTTTTGCTGTCACAGTTCTGCGACTGGAATACCCAGACTATGGTCAATTCCTTTTCACGTGAGGCTGTGGAGAACGGCAAAGCAGGTAAGACGTTTCCTCTTGAACGGATTCGCAATATTGCTATCGAGAAAAACCGCACAGCTGAGCTGCATGAATACCAGTTACTAAGCCAGCCCTGGCTGGCCACCAAGGTAATCATGCCAAGTCGCAGCTACATTTTTCATGATAGTAAGCCGCAAGTGGATCATATTTTCCCGATGAACCTGGCAGGCCAGGGGCAATCTTATCGGGAGGCTGTGGACGTGTTGTGGAACTTCCAGCCTATGCCTGCCGAAGTCAATAACTACAAACGCGCTCGCCACCCACAAGAGTTTTTCAAGAGTGCGGATGGCAGTAAGTATTTGGCGTCATATGACTTTATCGTCGAAGCTACGTCGGACCTTTGGAACAACCATCTTGACTTTGTGAATGGCCGAAAACAGAAGATGCTGGCCGCATTAAATAATCTGTATGGACTCACACTTGCAGTTCCGCAGAAGACAGTTTGATTTTACAGTTACAAACCATCAAGGCTTCAAACTCCGTCAACATCACTCATGCGCCCTACCTTTTCATGAAAAATCCTAGTACATTTGCCAGATCACTGGCCGAATTCGCTAGCGCATGAAAAACCCCAGCTTGCTAGACCTCGAAGTGGAATCCGCAGAAGAACAAACCGGGACATGCCATCGGCGCGTGGCTCGCCGTGATGCAGAACTCCGAGCACTCAATGTGGCGCTACGCCTAACCTTGAACCGACTGTGCTTAGCACCTGATGCGACCCGCGAATTTCTTAAGGAGCTGAATGCTGAGCTTCAACGAGATTGCTCAGTGGTAACCAATCCAACCGTCCATGGGTACTATCAGCAAGGGATAGTAGGAATGATCGAATATATTGGTAAGCAGCTGACGAAGATACAGCACAAGGACTTATAGCTACGCCTCCATCTTGCCTACCGAACAATCTACGGCAAGATGCAATACATGCAGCGTGCAAATCTATACGCGGTAATGGCCGCCTTATCTCCTCTGGTCGACAAACAGAAGTGCCTTACCTTCGGACCTCTATAGAAGCCGCCGCTGCAACAAGAGAACATATGGGAATAGCGTGGGTGCAGAGAAAACTCCGGATCGGATACGCCCAAGGCACCAAAATCGTCAGCGCACTATGCGAAGCTGGGATATTTGTAGCAAGTCAAGATCCAAGCCAAGGCCCCTACAAAGTGACGACCGCAGTATAGCGCCGCAGAAGAAGAGCTAGAAGGTAGACAAGGCTCATTAGGAAGTCGATTGCAGGTTCAAGGTCAAAGCCACAAAGGTGATATCCGCTTAGAGTTCTTCGCCACTCGTGACGATTTGACTTTGATACTCTATCCCTCCACCGGGAAGGCCTGCGCGATATGGCGCCATCCGACCTCGCGGGTGGTGAAAGGTAGTCACCAACCACCTACGAGCCGTGACAGTAAGGCACCCATTTGACTACCTGTCAAGCGGGACTCACCACCTTCCAACCCCAGAGCGTACCGGACACGATCAGCACTCCTCCGAGAAAAATGGCAAACCACTTCGCCACCAGCACCGATGCACGGAAAACTGGCTCACCTCGCTTCACTCTCTCCCACTCTCGCTTCAAAAACGGCTGAGCCAAAGCCATAAGAATGTCCAGCTCGCTTTCCACACTTCCAGCAGAATCGTAGGCCTCAAGGACCCTCTCGACCTGTGCCAATAGCGCCTCGCCGCCAGGTTCACTTGGGTTGAGGCGGAGCCGAATTGCGTACCGTGATTGAAGTAGTCTCAGTCGGTTCTCAGCGAAGAAATCCGGCTTAAGCGCGCGCTCTGCCGCAGCTTCGCTGGACTCCTTGATCGTGCTTGCCGTGAGAGTCTTCCAATCAACATAAATCGGCTGAGCATCTAGTCTTTGAAGGTTAGCTGCAAATTCTATGAGGTCTTGACGGAAGCCATCAATCCATGCCTGGCGAAATTCAGATGTCTTTTGTTCTTTCGAAATGACGAGGGCCAGAAACGAAACGACCGCAGCAATGCAAGCCGCAACGATCGGACCTAGGACAGGAAGAAATTGCGCAGCAGTCAACATCGATGCAACCTAACGTAATGTAGACCGCACCAACGCGTAGGCCATCTCTGGCAGCTGTGGTCTACATTGGCAGGTTGAAGACTGGCTACATGGCTTGTAGCCTAGCACTGAGGCACACATGCCACTTGCAAATGCGGTAATAAGTTCAACCATAAAAACCGTCGCGCCTCCTCTGTTGCCCACCACACGGTTAATTGATCATATCCGTAAACGGATTTTTTGCAGACACTATAGCTCGCGTATTGAGGAGGCTCATATGCAATAAGTGCAGGTTTTTATGAAGTGGCAGGGTTTGCGGCCTTCACAAGATGTGGAATGGCAAGAGGCTTAGGGTCTTCAGGCCATCCCGTCCAAGAGCGGCAGGCACGCAGATCACGTCAACGGTTAGATGACGCAAAGAAATTGAACGACTCGTCGATCGTGGCTACATATGGAATGACGCAGACCAACCTCATTCATTTGCGTCAATCGCGCGCCTTTGCCGAAGCGAATCAAGATAATCCGCCCATTGCTGCATCATGCGCCGCCGCTGGACCAGATATTGCGTGCGGTTGTAGGCGCGCCCATTCGCATCTTTCACAGCGTGGGCCAGTTGCGCCTCAATGACCATGGGATCAACTTCCAACCGCTCCGCAAGCATCGTGCGAGCTGTTGCTCGAAAGCCATGCCACGTCTGAATCTCCGCCGTATAGCCCATCGTGATCAACGCCGTGCGCACCGAGTTCTCTGATATCGGCCGGTCATGATTGCGCTCGCCAGGAAATACCAAGGCTCCACAACCTGTCAATGGATGCAGCCCCCGCAGTATCTCCACTGCCTGGGTGGATAAAGGCACTAAGTGCGGGTCCCCATATTCCTTGCCCTCCTTGCCACGCTTCATTCGAGCTGCAGGTATGGTCCAGAGCGCGCCATCCAGATCGACCTCGGCCCATGCCGCCCCCCGAAGTTCTCCGGGACGTTGGAACAGCAAGGGGGCGAGCTGCAATGCGGCACGCACAATGAGCCCTCCCCTGTAGGCTTGGATGGCCCGCAGCAACTCCCCCAACTTTTCAGGATCGGTGATGGCCGCGAAATGCTTGCCACGGTATGGTGACAGCGCCCCCTTCAAGTCGCCGGTGATGTCACGCTCCACCCTCCCCGTTGCCACCCCATAGCGCCAAACCTGACGGGCCACCATCAGCCCACGATCCGCCGTCTCCATGGCACCGCGCGCCTCGATCTTGCGCAGGGTCGCTAGTAACTCCACCGGTTCGATATCAGCCAGCCGACGATTACCCAGCCAAGGGAACAGATCCCGCTCCAACTGCCGCAGTACACGAACCGCATGTGTGTCACTCCACTGGGCCTTCTGCTTGCCGAACCACTCCAGAGCAACCACCTTGAAGGTATCGCCTTCCGGGTTCATAGCCTTGAGCTTCTCGACCCTGCGAACCTGGACTGGGTCCACCCCCGTGGACTTCTGCAGCCTGGCCACATCCCTGGCCTTGCGCGCCGCTGCCAAGCTGACCGTGGGGTAGCTGCCAAGCGCCATCCGCCCTTCCTTCCCGTTGTACCGGTACTTCCAGAACCAGCGCTTGGATCCCGCAGGGGAAATCTCCAGGTACAGACCTCCCGAGTCGGCCAGGCGTTCTCGCTTGGCGTCGGGGGAACAAACAGCGTTTCGGCACTTCAAATCGGTCAGCATGGGGGAACAACTCCTGAGACTTTTGGGCCTTTCTCCCTCGAGAACGGGGGAACAATTGCCTAAATTCTACGATTTTTTGCCCTGTTCCCCCACTCGTTCCCCCATCCCACCTCGGAAGTTAGCGAATCCTCCCGGACGGCAATGAACGCCAAGTCATTGATTCTTCAAAGAAAAAAGGCGTTCACCGGATGTTGGTGAACGCCTTTGGACATTATAGTGGTGGAGCTGGCGGGAATTGAACCCGCGTCCGTAAGCCTTCGTCGGCCAGATCTACATGCTTAGCGTTCTGGTTTGGATCTCGCTGGCCATGGCGCGCAGACGCACGCTCCACAGCCGGCCAGTACCCTTGGATCTCGCCACATGCCAAGGTACCCGGTATGCAGCCAGCTCATGTAAATTCCCTTGCAGCCGGGAGGTATTGCTACCCCCTTGCCCAGCCCATCAGCATGCTGTTGCAAGGCTCACCGGATTTAAGCGGCGAGTGCGAAACGTTCGTCGTTTGCAGTTAGTTTTTTGAATGGAGATTTACGAGCGTCACTCAAGCTCGGCATGCACCGTACCAATCCCGAACCCACGTCGAAACCGGGACAGCCCCATGGCGCCTATTTTAGGCCAGATTCAGCCGTTTCAAGAGTTCGATGGGCGATGCGATCACCGCATCGGCCTGCCAGTGCGCGACCGACTGCCTTTCGCCCAGGTAGCCATACACCGCCGCCACGGTGCGCATGCCTGCCGCCTTGCCGGCCTGGATGTCGCGCTCGTCGTCGCCCACATAGACACAGGCCTCGGGCTCGACGCCGATGCGCCGAGCGGCCTCCAGCAGCGGTTCGGGATGCGGCTTGGAATGCGGTGTGGTGTCGCCGCTGACGATCGCGCCGGCCGTGGCGAACAATGGCATCTGCCGGGTCAGGGGTTCGGTGAAGCGCTTGGACTTGTTGGTGACCACGCCCCAGTGCAGCCGCCGCTGGACCAGGTCGTCCAGCAATTGCGGCACGCCATCGAAAATCGTGGTCGCCTGCGTCATGCGCCGTTCATAGTTCTGGAAGAACTCTTCCCGCATGTCGGCGAAGGCCACATCTTCCGGCGACATGCCGAAGGCAATTCTCAGCATGCCGCGGGCGCCGGAACCCGCCAACGGCCGGTATCTGTCCAGCGGCAGCGAGGGCATGCCTCGCGCCACCCGCATCTGGTCCGCGGCGGCGCCCAGGTCGGGGGCGCTGTCGATCAAGGTGCCGTCCAGGTCGAACAGCACCGCCTTGATGGAATTTGTCAACAATGTAGAACCTCGACCGCTCAGGCTGCCGGCCGACGCACGGCCATCAGGTAATTGACGCTGGTATCGTCGCTCAGCCGGTAGCGCCGTGTCAGCGGGTTGTATTCCAGGCCCTTGGTGTGCTCGATGTCGAGGCCGGCCTGCCGGCAGTAGGATGCCAGCTCGCTCGGGCGGATCATCTTGGCGTATTCGTGCGTGCCGCGCGGCAGCATGTTGAGCACATATTCCGCCCCCACGATGGCCAGCATGAAGGCCTTGGCATTGCGGTGGATGGTGGAGAGAAAAACCCAGCCGCCAGGCTTGACCAGGCGACCGCAGGCCTGCACCACCGAGGCCGGGTCGGGCACATGCTCCAGCATTTCCATGCAGGTGACGGTATCGAAGCTCTGCGGCTGCGCATCGGCCAGCGCTTCCACGCTGATGGACTGGTAGCGGATGTTCGGCGTGCCGGCCTCGAGTGCATGCAACTGCGCCACGCGCAAGGCCTTGTCTGCCAGGTCGATGCCCAGCACCGTGGCGCCTTTGCGCGCCATCGAGTCAGCCAAGATGCCGCCGCCGCAGCCTACGTCCAGCACCTGCTGGCCCGCCAGCGGCGAGATGCGGTTGATCCACTCCAGCCGCAGTGGATTGATCTGGTGCAAGGGCTTGAATTCGCTCTCGGGGTCCCACCAGCGGGATGCCAGCTCCGAAAACTTGGCAAGCTCGGCTGGATCAGCATTCAGGGTTTCGCTCATAGCAGGCGATTGTCCACCAATTCAATGTCACGATCTCCATAAAAAAAGCCCCATCGCTGGGGCTTTTTGGAGAACGGTAACCGAGGCGATTACTTGGCCTTGGCGGTACCGACCACTTCGATTTCCACGCGGCGGTTCTTGGCACGGCCGGCGGCGGTACGGTTGTCGGCCACGGGTTGCTTCTTGCCCTTGCCTTCGGTGTACACGCGGTTCTTGTCGATGCCCTTGGACACCAGGTATGCCTTCACGGCTTCGGCACGGCGCACCGACAGCTTCTGGTTGTAGGCGTCGGAGCCGATGGAGTCGGTGTGGCCCACGGCGATGATCACTTCCAGGTTGATGCCCTTGACCTTGGAGGCCAGGTCGTCCAGCTTGGCCTTGCCTTCGGGCTTCAGCACCGACTTGTCGAAGTCGAAGAATGCGTCGGCGGCGTAGGTCACCTTCTGGGTCTGTGCAACGGGAGGAGCGACCGGAGCGGGAGCCGGAGCAGGTGCGGCAGCCGGAGCAGGTGCGGGAGCGGCCTTTTGCAGCGCGCCGTCGCAGCCTTCAGCAGCGGTGGCGGGGGTCCAGTTGGCATCGCGCCAGCACAGTTCGTTGGTGCCGTTCTTCCAAACCAGTTCGCCCGTACCGTTTTGCCAGTTGTCGACAACATTGCCGCCGTCGGCAGCCTTGATTTGTGCGCCAGCGGCGGTTGCAAGCGCTGCAGAGGCAAACAACATCGCCACTTTGTTCAGTTTCTTCATGGTTCTCCTCTTGGGGAAAAAGCCGCAGCCGCGCTGCGAATCAAGACGTCATCAGTGACCATCACCAAAAACGTTCTAACCGATTGTGCCATAGGAGCGCCGGATGGATAGAGTTATCTGTAGCGCCAGGTACAAGACAAAAGCGCAACACGCCTAGAATGTTGCCGTGATGCAACAACGGGAAGCGCCTAAAATGCCTCCCGACTTCCGTCCATCGGCACAGACCTTATGACCCAGTTTGCTAAAGAAACCCTTCCTATCAGCCTCGAAGAGGAAATGCGCCGCAGCTATCTCGATTACGCGATGAGCGTGATCGTGGGCCGCGCGCTGCCCGACGCGCGCGATGGCCTGAAGCCGGTGCACCGGCGGGTTCTCTATGCAATGCACGAGCTCAACAACGACTGGAACCGCCCCTACAAGAAGTCGGCGCGTATCGTCGGCGACGTGATCGGTAAATACCACCCGCACGGCGACACCGCGGTGTACGACACCATCGTGCGCATGGCGCAGGATTTCTCGCTGCGCCACATGCTGGTCGACGGCCAGGGCAACTTCGGCTCGGTCGACGGCGACAACGCGGCCGCCATGCGGTACACCGAAATCCGCCTCTCCAAGATCGCCCACGAGATGCTGGCTGATATAGATAAGGAGACGGTGGACTTCGGCCCCAACTACGACGGCAGCGAGCAGGAGCCGCTGGTGCTGCCGGCGCGGCTGCCCAACTTGCTGGTCAACGGCTCGGCGGGCATCGCGGTGGGCATGGCCACCAATATCCCGCCGCACAACCTCAACGAGGTGGTGGATGCCTGCCTGCACCTGCTGGCGCATCCCGATGCCTCGGTGGACGACCTGATGGAGATCGTGCCCGCGCCCGACTTTCCCACCGCCGGCATCATCTACGGCATCAATGGCGTGAAGGACGGCTACCGCACCGGCCGCGGCAAGGTGGTGATGCGCGCCAAGTGCCATTTCGAGGATATCGACAAGGGCCAGCGCCAGGCCATCATCGTCGACGAGCTGCCCTACCAGGTCAACAAGAAGACGCTGCAGGAGCGCATGGCCGAGCTGGTGCACGAGAAGAAGCTGGAGGGCATCAGCCACATCCAGGACGAGAGCGACAAGTCGGGCATGCGCCTGGTGATCGAGCTCAAGCGCGGCGAAGTGCCCGAGGTGGTGCTGAACAACCTGTACAAGCAGACGCAGTTGCAGGACACCTTCGGTGTGAACATGGTGGCGCTGATCAACGGCCAGCCGCGCCTGTGCAACCTGAAGGACCTGGTGCAGGTGTTCCTGGAGCACCGCCGCGAGGTGGTGACCCGCCGCACGGTGTTCGAGCTGCGCAAGGCGCGCGACCGCGGCCATGTGCTGGAAGGCCTGGCCGTGGCGCTGGCCAATATCGATGACTTCATCGCCATCATCCGCAACGCGCCCACGCCGCCGGTGGCCAAGGCCGAGCTGATGGCCCGCTCGTGGGACAGCAAGCTGGTGCGCGAGATGCTGACCCGCACGCGCGAGGACGGCGGCGTGGTCAATGCCGACGACTACCGCCCCGAAGGCCTGGAGGCCGAGTTCGGCCTGGGCCAGGACGGGCTGTACCGCTTGTCGGAGACGCAGGCGCAAGAGATCTTGCAGATGCGCCTGCAGCGCCTGACCGGCCTGGAGCAGGACAAGATCGTCGCCGAGTACAAGGAGGTGATGGCGGTGATCGAGGATCTGCTCGACATCCTGGCCAAGCCGGCGCGCGTGTCCATCATCATCGGCGAGGAGCTCAACGCCATCAAGACCGAGTTCGGCCAGACCAAACTGGGCGCGCGCCGCAGCGAGGTGGAGTACAGCGCACAGGATCTGTCGACCGAAGACCTGATCACCCCGACCGACATGGTGGTCACGCTCAGCCACACCGGCTACATCAAGAGCCAGCCGCTGTCCGAATACCGTTCGCAAAAGCGCGGCGGCCGCGGCAAGCAGGCCACGGCCACCAAGGAAGACGACTGGATCGACCAGCTGTTCATCGCCAACACGCACGACTACCTGCTGTGCTTCTCGAACAAGGGCCGTTTGTACTGGCTCAAGGTCTGGGAGGTGCCGGCGGGCTCGCGCGGCTCGCGCGGCCGGCCGATCGTCAACATGTTCCCGCTGCAGGACGGCGAGAAGATCAACGTGGTGCTGCCGCTCACCGGCGAGTACCGCAGCTTCCCGGCCGACCACTATGTGTTCATGGCCACCAGCATGGGCACCGTGAAGAAGACCGCGCTCGACGAATTCAGCAACCCGCGCAAGGCCGGCATCATCGCGGTGGGCCTGGACGAGGGCGACTATCTGATCGGCGCGGCGCTGACCGATGGCAAGCACGATGTGATGCTGTTCAGCGATGGCGGCAAGGCCGTGCGCTTCGACGAGAACGATGTGCGCCCCATGGGCCGCAATGCGCGCGGCGTGCGCGGCATGAACCTGGAGGAAGGCCAGAGCGTGATCGCCATGCTGGTCGCCGAGGCCGACGCCGCAGAGCGTGAGAACCCGGAGTCAACACGCACCAGCGTATTGACCGCCACCGAGAACGGCTACGGTAAGCGCACCTCCATCGTCGAGTACACCCGCCACGGCCGCGGCACCAAGGGCATGATCGCGATCCAGCAAAGCGAGCGCAACGGCAAGGTCGTCGCCGCCACGCTGGTGCATGCCGATGACGAGATCATGCTGATCACCGACACCGGCGTGCTGGTGCGCACCCGCGTGGCCGAGATCCGCGAACTCGGCCGCGCCACCCAGGGCGTGACGCTGATCAGCCTGGACGAAGGCGCCAAGCTCAGCGGCCTGCAGCGCATCGTCGAAAACGATGCCAACGCGGCCGAAGGCGAGACCGAAGCCGGCACGGATACTGGCGCGCACACCGGCACGCCAGGCGACACCAGCGCTGGCGAATGAGCCCGCCCAGCAACCATTTTCATTCATAGCACCATGCATCGTCCCTACAACTTCTCGGCGGGTCCGGCCGCGATTCCGCAAGAGGTCCTCCAGCAAGCCGCGAGCGAGATGCTCGACTGGCGCGGCAGCGGCATGAGCGTGATGGAGATGAGCCACCGCGGCAAGGAATTCATCTCGATCTGCGAAAAGGCCGAGGCCGATTTCCGCCAGCTGCTGGCCGTGCCCGAGCAGTTCCACATCCTGTTCATGCAAGGCGGCGGCCTGGCCGAAAACGCCATCGTGCCGCTGAACCTGTCGCGCGGCGGCGCGGTGGACTTCGTGGTCACCGGCAGCTGGAGCCAGAAGTCGCTCAAGGAAGCCGGCAAGTACGCGCAGGCGGCGGTCGCCGCATCGGCCGAAGGCAGCGGCTTCACCCGCATCCCCGATCCGGCCGGCTGGCAGCTCAACCCCCAGGCCGAATACCTGCATATCTGCAGCAACGAGACCATTCACGGCATCGAGTTCCAGACCTTGCCCGACCTGCGGGCGCTGGGCAGCCAGGCGCCGCTGGTGATCGACTTCTCGTCGCATGTGGCCTCGCGCCCGGTGGACTGGAGCCGCGTGGGCCTGGCCTTCGGCGGCGCGCAGAAGAATCTTGGCCCCGCCGGGCTGACGCTGGTGGTGGTGCGCGACGACCTGCTCGGCCGCGCGCTCGACATCTGCCCCAGCGCCTTCAACTACCAGACGGTGGCGGCCAACCAGTCGATGTACAACACGCCGCCCACCTGGGGCATCTACATCGCGGGCCTGACCTTCGAGTGGATCCTGCGCCAGCGCGAAGGCGGGCTGCAGGGCGTGGCGGCGCTGGAGGCGCGCAACCGCGCCAAGGCCGAGCTGCTGTACGGCGCCATCGACCAGTCCGCGTTCTACGAGAACCGGGTCGCCGTGGACAGCCGCTCGCGCATGAACATACCTTTCTTCCTGAAGGATGAGTCGCGCAACGACGCCTTCCTGGCCGGCGCCAAGGAGCGCGGGCTGCTGCAGCTCAAGGGCCACAAGTCCGTGGGCGGCATGCGCGCCAGCGTCTACAACGCGATGCCCATGGCCGGCGTGCAGGCGCTGGTGGACTACCTGCGGGACTTCGAGCGCGCCAGCGCCTGAGATCGCACGACACACAAAAAAGGGAGCTGCCAGCGCTTTCACACCAATGATTTCAGATAGTTTTCATATTGAAAATCAATAGCAGCAAGCGCTAACAGCTATCAAAACCATGGCAGACAAAACTCCAAGCATCACCCCCCAGGCCAGCCCCGAGCTGGCCGACCTGCGCGTGCAGATCGATTCGCTGGACAACCAGCTGCTGCAGCTGCTCAACCAGCGCGCCCGCGTGGCCGAGCAGGTCGGCGAGCTCAAGAAGCACGAAGGCACGCCCTTCTTCCGGCCCGACCGCGTGGCCCAGGTCATCGACAAGATCCAGCGCGCCAACCCCGGCCCGCTCAAGGGCGCCCATGTCTCGGCCATCTGGCGCGAGATCATGTCGGCCTGCCTGGCGCTGGAGTCGCCCCAGCGCGTGGCCGTGCTCGGGCCGCAGGGCACCTTCTGCGAGCAGGCCGCGGTCGAGTACTTCGGCGGCGCGGCCGACCTGATGTACTGCGCCAACTTCGACGAAGTCTTCCATGCCACCGCCGCGGGCAGCGCCCAGTTCGGCGTGGTCGGGGTGGAGAACTCGAACGAAGGCGTGGTCACCCGCTCGCTGGACATGTTCCTGCACACGCCCTGCCATGTGGTGGGCGAAGTCAGCCTGCTGGTGCGGCACAACCTGCTGCGCCAGACCAATTCGCTCGATGGCATCGAGGCGGTGGCCGCGCACCCGCAGGCGCTGGCGCAATGCCAGGCCTGGCTGTCCAAGCACCTGCCGCATGCCGAGCGCCGCCCGGTGTCGAGCAATGCCGAAGGCGCGCGCCTGGCCGCGCTGCACCCCGAGATCGCGGGCCTGGCCAGCGAGCGCGCGGCGCAGCAGTTCGGCCTGCACATCGTGGCCCACGCCATCCAGGACGACGCCTACAACCGCACGCGCTTCGCCGTCATCTGCCTGCCGCACACGCTGGCCATGCCCGAGCCCACCGGCAAGGACTGCACCAGCCTCATCATCTCGGTGCCCAACCGCCCCGGCGCGGTGCACGACCTGCTGGTGCCGCTCAAGCGCCACGGCGTGTCCATGACCCGCTTCGAATCGCGCCCCGCGCGCACCGGCCAGTGGGAGTACTACTTCTACATCGACCTCGACGGCCACCCCTCGCAGCCCCATGTGGCCAAGGCGCTGGCCGAGCTGCAGCAGCTCGCCGCCTTCTACAAGGTGCTGGGCGCCTACCCGGTAGGGAGTTGACGTGTTCCAACGACTGGCACTGATCGGGTGCGGCCTGATGGGCGGCTCGTTCGCGCTCGCGATGAAGCAGGCCGGCCTGGTCAAGCGCGTGGCGGGCTACAGCAAGTCTGCCGCCACCACCGCCAAGGCCTTGCGCCTGGGCGTGATCGACGAGGAGGCCGGCTCGGCCGCGGCCGCCGCCACGGGCGCCGACCTGGTGCTGCTGGCGATTCCCGTTGCCGCCACCGAGGCCGCGCTGCGCTCCATCAAGGACCTGGCGGGCCCCGGCACGCTGATCATGGACGTGGGCTCCACCAAGCAGGACGTGGTGCAGGCCGCCCGCGCCGGGCTGGGCGAGCGCTTTGGCTGCTTCGTGCCAGCCCACCCGATCACCGGCAAGGAGGTCTCGGGCGTGGAGCATGCCGAAGCCAGCCTGTACGCCGGCCAGCAGGTGGTGCTCACGCCCACCGCGCAGACCCATGAGGAGCAGCTGCGCGCGGCCGAGGCGCTGTGGCGGGCCCTGGGCAGCCAGGTGAGCCACATGTCGCCCGAGGCGCACGACTCGGCGCTCGCCGCCAGCAGCCATGCGCCGCACCTGGTGGCCATGGCCTACATGAACTCCATCGTCGGCCAGGCCGACGGCGGGCGCCTGCTGGCGCTGGCCGGCCCGGGCTTTCGCGACTTCACCCGCATCGCCGCCGCCGACACCACCATGTGGCGCGACATCTTCCTGGCCAACCGCAGCGAGGTGCTCAAGCAGATCCACCAGCTGCGGCACATGCTGGGCCAGTACGAGGCGGCGCTGCTGTCCGGGCAGGCGCAGCGCCTCGAAGGCCTGATCGACCAGGCCCGCACCGCGCGCTCGCAATGGCAACCGCCATCGCAGCCGCCATCGCAACTGCAATCGCGCCCGGGCAACATCCCCGCATCCACCGGCAGCGCGCCTGCCTGAGCCCAACCGCCCCACGTTCATCTTCATGTACGCCACCGCTTTCATCGATCTCCCCGCCCTGCAAAGCGCCCATGGCGAGGTGCAGCTGCCCGGCTCCAAGAGCATCTCCAATCGCGTGCTGCTGCTGGCCGCGCTCAGCCGCGGCACCACCACCATCCACGACCTGCTCGACTCCGACGACACCCAGGTCATGCTGCAGGCGCTGCGCCAGCTGGGCTGCGCGGTGGTGCGCAGCACCGATGCGGCGCAGCTCAACAGCTACCACATCACCGGCATCGCCGGCCAGCTGGCGCCGGGCATGGCCACGCGGGTGAGCAAACTCTTCCTCGGCAATGCCGGCACCGCGATGCGCCCGCTCACCGCCGCGCTGGCGCTGCTGGGCGGCGAGTTCGAGATGAGTGGCGTGCCGCGCATGCACGAGCGCCCCATCGGCGACCTGGTGGATGCGCTGCTTCAGCTCGGCTGCCGGGTGGACTACCTGGGCAACCCGGGCTACCCGCCGCTGGCCATCCACCCCACGGCGGCCTCGCAGCTGCGGCTGCAGGCGCCGATCCGGGTGCGCGGCGACGTCTCCAGCCAGTTCCTCACCGCGCTGCTGATGGCGCTGCCGCTGGTGGCGCGGCAGGACATCCAGATCGAGGTCGTCGGCGAGCTGATCTCGCGGCCCTACATCCACATCACGCTGGAGCTGCTCAAGCGCTTCGGCATCCTGGTCGGCAATGACCGCTGGCAGCGCTTCACCATACCGGCCGGCAGCCACTACCAGTCGCCCGGCACCATCCATGTCGAGGCCGACGCCTCGTCCGCCAGCTACTTCATCGCGCTCGGCGCGATAGCCGCCAAGGGCCAGGGCGGCGTCAAGGTCCTGGGCGTGGGCGCCGACTCCATCCAGGGCGACATCCGCTTCATCGAGGCGGCCGAGGCCATGGGCGCGCATGTCGCGAGCGGCCCGAACTGGCTGGAAATCCGGCGCGGAACCTGGCCGCTCAAGGCCATCGAGCTGGACTGCAACCACATCCCCGATGCGGCGATGACCCTGGCCGTGATGGCCTTGTACGCCCAGGGCACGACCACGCTGCGCAACATCGCCAGCTGGCGCGTCAAGGAGACCGACCGCCTCGCCGCCATGGCGATCGAGCTGCGCAAGCTCGGCGCCACGGTCGAGGAAGGCGCCGACTACCTGCGCGTGACGCCGCCCGCGCATGCCGAGGCCTGGAAACCCGCCAGCATCCACACCTACGACGACCACCGCGTGGCCATGTGCTTCTCGCTCGCGGCCTTCAACCCCGCCGGGCTGCCGGTGCGCATCGAAGACCCCAAGTGCGTGGCCAAGACCTTTCCGGACTATTTCGAGGCGCTGTTCTCGGTGGTGCGCCCTGTGCCCGGCAGCGTGCCGGTGATCTGCATCGACGGGCCCACCGCCTCGGGCAAGGGCACGCTGGCCGCGGCGGTGGCCGAGCGGCTCGGCTACCACTTGCTCGACTCCGGCGCGCTGTACCGCATCGCCGGCCTGGCCGCAGCGCGCGCAGGCATACCGATCAACGCCGAGCATGCGGCCCAGATCGCGGCGCTGATCGCGCAGCTGGACATCCGCTTCACGCCGCAGCAGGGCGTGCTGCTCGACGGCGAGGACGTGAGCCTCGCCATCCGCACCGAAGAGGCCGGCATGAACGCCTCGATGGTCTCGGCGCTGCCCGCGGTGCGCCAGGCGCTGGTGCAGATGCAGCACGATTTCCGCGGCCTGCCGGGGCTGGTGGCCGACGGGCGCGACATGGGCACGGTGATCTTCCCGCTGGCGCCGCTGAAGGTCTATTTGACCGCCAGCGCCGAAAAACGCGCCGAAAGACGCCATAAGCAGTTGATCGAAAAAGGAATACCGGCTAAAATAGCCGACCTTCGCGCGGACCTTGAAGCGCGGGATGCGCGCGACATGCAGCGCAGCACCGCCCCACTTCACGCCGCGCAGGATGCGGTGCTGCTGGACAACTCCGATCTTTCGGTCAACGAGGCCGTCGATCAGGTGCTTGCCTGGTGGGCACAGCGCCAGCCTTTTGCCTGACCGGGCAGCAGGCTGAAGCCGCCCCCGCGGCCTTCCACTGACGGCGTCTGACCCTGGGTCTCGCGGTCATGGGCTGCAGGGTTTTGCAACCTTAACCCGCGGAACCTTCCGCAAACTACCTGCGCATACAGCCATAGAAACGATAGCAATAGTGCTGTCGGAAACCTGCATGCGTCTGAGGAACCACATGTCTGAATCTTTTGCCGCCCTGTTTGAAGAATCGCTGCAACGCACCGAAATGCGCCCCGGCGAGGTCATCACCGCCGAAGTCGTGCGCGTTGAGCACAACTTCGTCGTCGTGAACGCTGGCCTCAAGTCCGAAGCCTACGTGCCGATCGACGAATTCAAGAACGACCAGGGCGAAATCGAAGTCCAGGTGGGCGACTTCGTGTCGGTCGCCATCGGCTCGATCGAAAACGGCTACGGCGACACCATCCTGTCGCGCGACACCGCCAAGCGCCTGGCTTCGTGGCTGGCTCTCGAAAAGGCCCTGGAATCGGGCGAATTCGTGACCGGCACGACCTCCGGCAAGGTCAAGGGCGGCCTCACGGTGCTGGTCAACGGCATCCGCGCCTTCCTGCCCGGCTCGCTGATCGACACCCGTCCGGTCAAGGACCTGACCCCCTACGAGAACAAGACCCTGGAATTCAAGGTCATCAAGCTCGACCGCAAGCGCAACAACGTGGTGCTGAGCCGCCGCGCCGTGGTGGAAGCCTCGATGGGCGAAGAGCGCGCCAAGCTGATGGAAACCCTGAAGGAAGGCTCCATCGTCAACGGCGTGGTCAAGAACATCACCGAATACGGTGCCTTCGTCGACCTGGGTGGCATCGACGGCCTGCTGCACATCACCGACATGGCATGGCGCCGCGTGCGCCACCCGTCCGAGGTGGTGCAGGCCGGCCAGGAAATCACCGCCAAGATCCTCAAGTTCGACACCGAGAAGAACCGCGTCTCGCTGGGTCTGAAGCAAATGGGCGACGATCCCTGGATGGGCGTTTCGCGCCGCTACCCGGCCAACACCCGCCTGTTCGGCAAGGTCACGAACATTGCCGACTACGGCGCGTTCGTCGAGCTGGAGCCCGGCATCGAAGGCCTGGTGCACGTCTCCGAGATGGACTGGACCAACAAGAACGTCGCTCCTTCCAAGATCGTGTCGCTGGGTGACGAAGTCGAAGTCATGGTCCTGGAGATCGACGAAGACAAGCGCCGCATCTCGCTGGGCATGAAGCAGTGCCGCGCCAACCCCTGGCAAGAGTTTGCCCAGAACACCAAGCGCGGTGACCGCGTGAAGGGCCCGATCAAGTCGATCACCGACTTCGGCGTGTTCGTGGGCCTGGCCTCGGGCATCGACGGCCTGGTGCACCTGTCCGACCTGTCCTGGAACGAGCCCGGCGAATCCGCCGTGCGCAACTACAAGAAGGGCCAGGAAGTGGAAGCCATCGTGCTGGCCGTGGACGTGGACCGCGAGCGCATCTCGCTGGGCATCAAGCAGCTCGACAGCGACGCCTTCACCACCTTCTCGACCGTGAACGACAAGGGCCAGACCGTGACCGGCAAGGTCAAGTCGGTGGACGCGCGCGGCGCTGAAATCGACCTGGGCGACGACGTGGTCGGCTACCTGCGTGCTTCCGAAATCTCGCAAGACCGCGTGGAAGACGCCCGCAGCGTGCTCAAGGAAGGCGACGAAGTGACCGCCGTGGTGACCAACGTCGACCGCAAGAACCGCAGCATCCAGCTGTCGATCCGCGCCAAGGACCAGGCCGACCAGCACCAGGCCATGGCCTCGCTGTCGGCACAGTCCGCCAAGGAAAACGCCGGCACGACCAGCCTGGGCGCCCTGCTGCGCGCCAAGCTGGACAGCTCCGACAAGTAATCCAGCGCCAGCGTCCGCCCTGCCCTGGCAGGGCGGATACCTACGCAAGGATGGGCGCCTCGGCGCCCATCCGTTTTTGCCACCATCGATACCGCCACTCGCATGACCCGATCCGACCTCATCGAAGAGCTTGCCGCCCGCTTCCACCAGCTGACCCAGCGGGATGCGGAGCAAGCCGTCAAAACGATTCTGGACGCCATCGAGGATTCGCTGGTGCGCGGCCAGCGCATCGAGATCCGGGGTTTTGGCAGCTTCACCATCACCCACCGCCAGCCACGCCTGGGCCGCAACCCGCGCTCGGGCGAATCGGTGCACATTCCCGCCAAGCGCGTGACCCATTTCAAGCCCGGCAAGGCCCTGCGCGAAGCCGTGGACGATGCGCCCGCCATCGCCGCCGCCACCCCGACCGCCGGCCCCGAGAAAAACTAAGCATTTTTTTCAACTCGGCGCCTTGCCAGCAAGCGCATGAAGCTATCAAACATAGAGCTCTCAAGCGACTCCCCCGCCCCGCCAGCGACACCGTAGAATCGCGTGATCCACGGGGCCTCGTATGAAATACCTCCTGTGGCTGCTCAAGGCAGCCATTTTTTTTACCCTCTTCGCCTTCGCGCTGAACAACCAGCGCGACGTGGTGGTGCACCTGTTCTTCGGCGCGCAGTGGAGCGCGCCGCTGGTGCTGGTGGTGCTGGTGGCGTTCAGCGCCGGTGTCGCGGTCGGGGTGGTCGGCATGGTGCCGCGCTGGTGGAAGCACCGCAAGGCCGCGATGCGCCCGGCCCACGCGCCCGCGGAGCCTGCCGCCCCCTCGGCCGAGCCGGCCGCGCCCTCCGTGCCCAAGACCGAATCGAGCTTCCATGGAATTTGACCTGACCTGGATCCTGCTGGGCCTGCCCGCGGCCTTCGTGCTCGGCTGGCTGGCCTCGCGCTTCGACCTGCGCCAGATGCGGCGCGAGAACAAAAGCGCTCCCAAGGCCTATTTCAAGGGCCTGAACTTCCTGCTCAACGAGCAGCAGGACAAGGCCATCGACGCCTTCATCGAAGCGGTGCAGAACGACCCCGACACCGCCGAGCTGCACTTCGCGCTGGGCAACCTGTTCCGCCGCCGCGGCGAATACAACCGCGCGGTGCGGGTGCACGAGCACCTGCTGTCGCGGGCCGACATCTCCAAGGAAGAGCGCGACCGCGCGCAGCATGCGCTGGCGCTGGACTTCCTCAAGGCCGGCCTGCTCGACCGGGCCGAGGACGCGCTCGCCAAGCTCGACGACACCGCCTTCGAAAACGAGGCCCGGCTCTCGCGCCTGGCCATCTACGAGCGCGCGCACGACTGGCCCCAGGCCGCCGCCATCGCGCGCCAGATGCAGCAGCAAGGCCAAGGCGAGTACAGCGTGCGCATCGCCCACTACCTGTGCGAGCAGGCGCTGCAGCAGCAGGCCGACGGCCAGCTCGATGCCACGCGCGAGCTGCTCGACCAGGCGCTGGCCGCCGCGCCGCAGGCCCCCCGCCCGCACATCGAACTGGCGCGCCTGCAGCAAAAGCAGGGCCAGCTATCCACCGCGCTCGACACCCTGGTGGCACTGGCCGCGGCCTCGCCGGCCTCGGTGGCGCTGGTGGCGCAGCTGATGACCGAGCTCGGCCGCGCCACCCGGCGCCAGGCCGAGGTGCACCAGCTGCTCGAAACCAACTACCAGCAGTCGCCCTCGCTCGATGTGCTGCAATGCCTGGTCAGCCTGGACGCGGAAGTGCCCGGCGCCGACCCCGCGGCCCCGCGCGCACGCGAGCGCTATGTGCAACACCTGCAGCACGAGCCCTCGCTGGTGGCCGCCAGCCGCTGGCTCGAAGGCGAAAGGCTGGAGCACGAGCAATACCATGCCGCGGTGCAGCGTGCGCTGGACAACGCCACCAAGCCCCTCACCCGCTACCGCTGCGCGGCCTGCGGCTTCGAGGCGCGCCAGCATTTCTGGCAATGCCCCGGCTGCCAGACCTGGGACAGCTACCCTCCCCGCCGCGTGGAAGAGCTGTAACCGCCTTGCCCATGCAGCAGCACCAGCAGCGGCCTCCCCGGCGCGCCACCGGCTGGCTGGCTGGCGGCGGACTATGGCTGCTGGGCTGGATCGCGGCCCTTGGGCTCGAAGGCCATGCCGACCAGGGCAGCCAGGCGCTGCCGCTGGTGCTGGCGCTGGCCATGGCCGGGCTGTGGTGGCCGACCTGGATGGCGGTGGCCTCCAGCGCAGTCACGGTGGTGGTCTTCAACTGGCTGTTCATCTCGCCGCGCGGCACGCTGCAGGTGTCGCTGGCGCGCGACCTGCTCTTTCTCGGCGTGATGCTGGCGGTGAGCGGCGGGGTCACGCTGCTGATGGCGCGCCAGCGCCGGCTGGCCAGCGCCAGCCAGCGGCATGCGCAGCGCGTGCAGGAGCTGTATGCGCTGTCAGAGGCCTTGCGCCTGGCGCAGGCCCCGGCGGCGGTCTACGCCGCGCTCGATGCGGCGCTGTCGGCCTCGTGCCAGGCAGCGGCCGCGGTGCAGGCGCTGTTGCGCACGGCTGCAGCAGGCGATCCGCCCTTTGCCCCCCCTTTCGGCGCACCCAGCGGCGACGAGCTCAGCGGCCTGCGGCTGTGCTGCGAGCAAGGCCAGCCCATGGGCCCAGGCACCCATGTGTACGACAACCAGCCCGGCTGGTACCTGCCGGTGCGCGGCATGCACCGCCTCCAGGGCGCGGTGCTGGTCAAGCCCGTGCCCGCGCTGCTGCACGATGCGGCCCAGCGGCGCCAGGCCCAGGCCATGTGCGACCTGGCGGGCCAGGCGCTGGAGCAGCTGCAGGCCGCTGCCCAGGCGCAGGCCGCGCAGCAGGCGGCGCAGGTGCATGCGCTGCGCAACACCATGCTCGCGGCCGTGTCCCACGACTACCGCACGCCGCTGGCCAGCATCCTGGGCGCGGCCTCGTCGCTGTGCCAGCAGGGCGAGCGGCTCGCGCCGCCGCAGCGCCAGCGCCTGGCGGCCACCATCGTCGACGAGGCCAGCCAGCTCGCCCGCCTGACCGACAACGCGCTGCAGCTGGCGCGGCTCGATGGCGGCGCCGCCAGCCTGCACCGCGACTGGGAGTCGCTGGAGGAGCTGGTGGGCGCGGTGCTGCGCCGGGTGCGCGAGCGCGATCCCGGGCGGCGGGTGCGCGCCCGGCTCGACGCCCGGCTGCCGCTGGTGCAGTGCGATGCGGTGCTGATGGTGCAGCTGCTCGAAAACCTGATCGACAACGCGCTGAAGTACGCCCCACCCGCCACGCCTATCGACATCGTGGGCCGCAGGCGCGGCGCCAGGCTGGGGTTGGCGGTCTGCGATCGCGGCCCGGGTATTTCGCAGGCCGAGCTGCCCCGGCTGCTGACCCCTTTCGAACGCGGCAGCGCAGGCCAGGCCTCGGGCGCGCGCGGTGCTGGCCTGGGGCTGGCGCTGTGCGATGCCGTGGCCCGCGCCCATGGCGCGCCGCTGGGTATACGCAACCGCCGCGGCGCGGGCTGCTGCGTGGGCCTGTGCCTGCGCATCACCGCCGTGCCGGACATGGCCCTGGAGGAGCCGCGATGAGCCTGCGGGTGCTGCTGGTCGAGGATGACCCCGAGCTGCGCGCCACCTTGCGCGAGGTGATGCGCGTCGAGGGCTACGAGGTGGCCTCGGCCGCCAGCCTGGCCGATGCCGCCACGCAGTTCAGGCACGCGCAGACCCAAGCACCAGGTCGAGGGTGCCAGGAGTTGCGCGCCTTCGACCTGGTGGTGCTCGACCTGGGCCTGCCCGATGGCGAGGGGCGCGACTTCCTGCAGGCGGTGCGCCAGTGCTCGGCCTGCCCGGTGCTGATCGTCTCGGCCCGGCACGACGATGGCCAGAAGATCGAGCTGCTCGATGCCGGCGCCGACGATTATCTGGTCAAGCCCTTCGGCGCCGGCGAGCTGCTGGCGCGCATGCGGGTGGCCCTGCGCCACCGCGGCCGGCGCATCGAATCGGCGCTCACGCACTACCGCGGCCACGGCGTGGAGATCGACCTGGCGCGCCGCGCGGTGCTGCGCAACGGCCTGCCGGTGCACCTGACCCCCAACGAATTCGCGCTGCTGGCCGTGCTGGTGCGCAACACCGGGCGCGTGGTCACCCACCGGCAGCTGCTGTCGGAGGTATGGGGCCCCGAGCACACCGCCGACACCCACTACCTGCGCCTGTACATGGCGCAGCTGCGCACCAAGCTCGAAGCCGTGCCGGCGGAGCCGCAGCTGCTGCTCACCGAAACCGGCGTGGGCTACCGGCTGGCCGAGGAGCGCTAAGCGTTGCGCGTTGCGCGGCGAACGCTCAACGCCCGCCCCCATTCCATATGCTTTCCTGATGCGGCCTTGCCGATACTGCCGGCTCGGCAACTCTGCATCTGCGCAACATGAGCGAACTTCGGCAGCCCGGGCACGACGGCGGCGCCCATCTCGGCAAGCAAGGCCTGGGCGCCTTGACGCTGGGCGCACTCGGCGTCGTGTATGGCGACATCGGCACCAGCCCGCTGTACACCGTCAAGGAAGTGTTCGCGCCCCACACCGGCGTGGCGCTGAACGCGGCCAACCTGATCGGCGCGATCTCCACCATCTTCTGGGCGCTGATGCTGGTGGTCACGCTCAAGTACGTGGTCCTGATCCTGCGCGCCGACAACCATGGCGAAGGCGGCGGCCTGGCGCTCACCGCGCTGGCGGCGGCCGCGGTCAAGCAGCAGCCGCGGCTGCGCCGCGCGCTGCTGCTGCTGGGCGTGTTCGGCGCCAGCCTGTTCTATGGCGACAGCGTCATCACGCCGGCCATATCGGTGCTGGGCGCGGTCGAGGGGCTGGAAGTCATTGCGCCCGGCCTCGAAAGCCTGGTGCTGCCCATCACCGTGGCGGTGCTGCTCGGGCTCTTCATGGTGCAGCAGTTCGGCACGCACTGGGTGGGCCGCTTCTTCGGGCCGGTGCTCACGCTGTGGTTCCTGGTGCTGGGCGGCATAGGCCTGTGGCACATTGCGCAGCACCCGGCCATCCTGGCCGCGCTCAACCCGCTGCATGCCTGGGACTTCATCGCCGCGCGCGGCTGGAAACTGCTGGCCACGCTGGGCGCGATCGTGCTGGCGCTGACCGGCGCCGAAGCCTTGTATGCCGACATGGGGCATTTCGGCCGCCGCCCGATCCAGCTCGCCTGGAGCGGCCTGGTGCTGCCCGCGCTGGCGCTCAACTACATGGGCCAGGGCGCGCTGCTGATGGGCGATCCGCAGGCCATAGAGAACCCGTTCTACCGCCTGTTTCCCGACTCCTGGCTCATCCCGGCGGTGGCGCTGGCCACGCTGGCGGCCATCATCGCGTCGCAGGCGGTGATCTCGGGCGCGTATTCGATGACCAAGCAGGCCATGCAGCTCGGCTTTCTGCCGCGCATGGCGATCCAGTACACCTCGGCGCGCGAGGCCGGCCAGATCTACATCCCCGCGGTCAACTGGCTGCTGCTGCTGGCCGTGATTGCGGCGGTGCTGCACTTCGGCAGCTCGTCGGCCCTGGCCTCGGCCTACGGGATCGCGGTGACGCTGACCATGGCGATCACCACCATCCTCACCTTCTTCGTGGTGCGCAGCGCCTGGCGGCTGCCGCTGCCGCTGGCGCTGCTGGCCACGGTGTTCTTCCTGGCGGTCGACCTGCTGTTCGTGGCCGGCTGCGCGGTCAAGCTCTTCGAGGGCGGCTGGTTCCCGCTGGTGCTGGGCGCGCTGCTGTTCACCGGCATGAGCACCTGGGCGCGCGGGCGACAGCTGCTGCTCGAAGGCATCCACCGCGACGGCCTGGAGCTGCTGCCCTTCATCGAGGGGCTCGATCCGCGCAGCCTGCACCGCAGCACGCGCACCGCGGTCTACCCGGCCTCCGATCCGTCCACCGTGCCGCAGGCCCTGCTGCACAACCTCAAGCACAACCAGGTGCTGCACGAGCGCAACATCATCCTGACCGTGCGCTTCCACGATGTGCCCTGGGTGCCGATGGCCAGGCGCATCGAGGTGCAGCCGCTGTCGCACTGCTTCTGGCAGGTGACGGTGCACTATGGCTTCATGAACGTGCCCGACGTGCCCAAGGCCCTGGAGCTGGCCGACTCGCACGGGTTGAAGATCCCCACCTTCGAGACCTCGTTCTTCGTGAGCCGCGAGACGGTGGTGCCGGTACCCGGCTCGGGCATGGCCAACTGGCGCGAGCGGCTCTTCGCCGCGATGACGCGCAACGCCGGCGGCGTGGTGGAGTTCTTCAGGCTGCCCGACAACGCGGTCGTCGAGCTGGGCACGCGGGTGCAGATCTGAGGTCTGTGATCCAAAGGCCTTACGCCAGCGCGAAGCGAAAGACCGCGCCGCGCCGCGGCGCCGGCTGCACCAGCTCGATGTGGCTGCCGTGCAGCTGCAGGATGCGGTGCACGATCATCAGCCCCAGGCCACCGCGGCGGCTGGCGGACGGCGTGCCCAGCCCGGTGAACGCCGGGCGCTCGAACAGGCCGGCCTGCAGCGCGGCGGGAATGCCCGGCCCGGTGTCGCTCACCGTCACCTGCACGCCGCCGGCCTGCGGCCGCAGCTGCACCTGGATCTCGCCGCCGGCCGGCGTGCTGCGCACCGCGTTGTCGAGCAGGTTGACCAGCACGCGCTCGATCATCGCCAGGTCGGCGGTGACCGCCGGCAGGCCGGGCGCGATGTCGGCCACCAGGCGCAGGCCGCGGGCCTCGGCCGCCAGCTCGAATTTCTGGAACACGTCCTGCACCAGGTCGGACAGCGCGAAGCGCTCCAGCTCGGGCTTGACCACGCCGTACTCCAGCCGCGCCAGCTCGAACAGCTCCTGCGCCAGCCGGCTCACCTTGCGGCTCTGGTCCAACGCGATGTCGAGGTAGCGGCGGCGCTCGTCGGGCGTGAGCAGCTCGGCCTTCATGCGCAGGGTTTCGAGATAGCCATGCAGCGAGGTCAGCGGCGTGCGCAGGTCGTGCGAGAGATTGGCGAACAGCTCGCGCCGCTGCTGGTCCTGCGCGCGCAGTGCCTGCCACTGCTCGGCGCTGCGCCGGGCCAGCCGGGCGAAGGCCTGGCCCAATACCGCGATCTCGCCGCCGCCGCGCTCGGCCTGCGCCAGCAGCGGCTCCACCTGCGGCCAGGCCGCCGCCAGGCCGTCGGGCTCCAGGCTGCGCACCGCGCCGGTCAGCGCGCGCAGCGGCCGGGTGATGAGGCGAAAGGCCACCAGCCCCGCCACCAGGCCGAGCAGCGCCACCAGCGCCATCGACCACAGCAGCGTGCGCAGCACGCTGCTGGCGCCCAGGCTGGCGGCCAGGGTCTCGCGCTCCTCGCCCTGCAAGATGACATACACATAGCCCGCATCGTGCCCCTGCAGCTGCAGCGGCGCGGCGCTGAAGACCTTGCGCCCACCGCTGCCCGCACTGCTGCGCGGATCGTCGCCCAGCACCGGCAGCGCGGCGCCGCGCAGCAGCGCGCGCACCGGCGCCAGATCCACCCGCTCGCGCTTCACATGGCCGGGCGGCGCCGCATGCGCCGCGATGCGGCCGTCGGCATCGAGCAGGTAGACCTCCACGCTGGGGTTGACGGCCATCAGCTTGTCGAACAGCTCGTGCACCGCGCCGGCATTCAGGCCCTGCGGCTGCACCAGTGCCGGATAGCCGGCGATATGCGCCGCCAGGCCGCTGGACAGGCGCTGCACCACCTCTTGCTCGTGGCGCTCGCTGGCGCGCATCTGCAGCGCCAGCGACACCGCGCAGCAAGCCAGCAGCAGCGCGGCGAACACCAGCGACAGGCGCTGCGACAGGGACGGGGACAGGCGCGCGCTCATGGCGTGGCCTCCACCAGCTTGTAGCCCCGGCCCCAGACGGTAAGGATGCGCCGGGGCTCGGCCGGATCGGGCTCGATCTTCATGCGCAGCCGGTTGATGTGGGTGTTGACCGTGTGCTCGTAGCCGTCGTGCTGGTAGCCCCAGACCTGGTTGAGCAGGTCCAGCCGCGAGAACACCTTGCCGGGATGGCGCGCAAAGAAATGCAGCAGGTCGAACTCGCGCGGCGTGAGCTCGATGCGCCGCCCGTCGATCTGCACCTCGCGCGCCAGCGGGTCGATCGACAGCCCGCCCAGCGACAGCACGCCCGCATCGAGCTGCGCATTGCGCGCCAGCGCATCGCTGCGGCGCAGCAGCGCACGCACCCGGGCCACCAGCTCCAGCATCGAGAACGGCTTGGCCAGGTAGTCGTCGGCCCCCAGCTCCAGGCCCAGGATGCGGTGCACCTCGCTGGAGCGGGCGCTGGTGATGATGATGGGGGTGTAGTGCGTCATCGCGCGCACGCGCCGGCAGATCTCCAGGCCGTCCACGCCGGGCAGCATCAGGTCGAGCACCAGCGCATCCCAGCCGCCCTGCTCCACCGCGCGCATGCCGGCATGGCCGTCGGCCACATGCTCCACCGCATAGCCCTCGTCGCGCAGGTGCATGCGCAGCAGCTCGGCGATATGGGCATCGTCCTCGACGATCAGTACGCGTTTGCCAGGGTGTGTCATCCGGCCATTGTCCCGCAGCGGCGGCCGGCCAGGTATCACGATTTATTGAACTCTTGGTGAGGACTTCGCGAGCAGCGGCGGCAAACAATGCCGGCGTGTCTTTCAACCAACCAGGAGATCCACCATGAAGCGCATCACCACCACCGTGCTGGCCACCTGCCTTGCACTGGCCGGCCTGTCGGCCTACGCCGCCGACGACATGAAGAAGGACGCCATGGCCAAGGATGGCATGTCCATGGACAAGGACGCAATGAAGAAGGAGGATGCGATGAAAAAGGACGGCATGGCCAAGGACTCCATGCGCAAGGACGGCATGCAGGGCGAAATGCACAAGGGAGGCATGATGGGCGGCATGGCCAAGGACGGCATGGACAAGAAGGCCATGGACCAGGACGGCATGAAGAAATAGCCTCAAGCGGGTAATGCCGTTCACTTAGCAACCCGAAGCTGCTGCTTTTGAAGGCAGAGGCCGGGA
>NZ_JBMDII010000028.1:0-69990 GCF_057808605.1 Comamonas sp. FG99 | reverse complement strand
CTGCGCGCGGCCACGCGCAGCAAGTCGGCATAGGCGCGATCGAACCCCGACAGCAGCGCGCGGGTGAAGGAGGCAGACAGTTCCATGGGGCGGCATCATAACCACAATAAGAAGAATCATTCTCAATAACCATCTTCCGCCCCTGCGCCTCACCGTCAGAACCTGCCGCGCAGCGTCAGCAGTGCATTACGCGGTGCGCCGTAGATGTTGTAGTAGAACGCATACCCCGTCGCATCGAGATAGGTCTTGTCGAAGAGATTGTTCACCGTCAGCGAGAGATCCCACTGGCGGTTGATGGCATATCCGATTCGGGCCGATACAGTGGTGTAGCCCCCCTGGCGCACCACGCTGCTGTAAAGCTCGCTGTGGTACTGCACCCCCAGCCCCACGCTCAGACCCGCAAGGCTCGCCCAGCGGTGATCGAAGCGGTACTGCGCCCAGGTGCGTAGCAGGTGCTTGGGCATCTTGAACGCATCGAAGCGCTGACCCACATTGTTGGGATCGCTGTCGCTGCGGTAGCGCGCATCGGTGTAGGCGTAGCCAGCCAAAAGGTCCACGCCTCGCGCCGGACTGCCGCTGACCTCGGCTTCCCAGCCCTGGCTCTGCACCACGCCCGAGGCCTTGCTGCACATGCCGTTCCAGGTGTCGCACACGTGTGTGGGATCGGTGTCATCGGCTACACGGTTCTTGTCGCGGATGCGGAACAACGCCAACGAGGCATTGAGCCGACCATCGAAGAACTCTCCCTTCGCGCCAATCTCCGTTTGCCAGCCAATGCGCGGGTCGATCACCTTGCCGGTATAGTCACGATCGGTGTTGGGCTTGAAAATGTCGGTATAGCTGGCATAGAGCGACACCTCCCGAGTCACGTCCCAGACCAATCCACCATAGGGCGTGAACTTGCCGCGCGTGCGGTCGGAGCCCGTCTCCCAGGCCGTGGTGTTGTCGGCCACGGTGCGGCTGCGCGTGGTGTAGTTCGACCAGCGCCCCCCCAGCACCAGCGTCAACGGGTCTGCCAGCTTGAAGCGGCCCGAAGCATAGACGCCCGACTGCGTGGTCACGTCATTGCTCTTGCTGAGCACCGCCTGGTCCAGCAGATCGCCATAGCCGTGGTTGTTGAAGACGTCCTGGCCGGCCATGCCGAAGATATAGCGTGAGCCGCCCAGGTACTCATAGCGCGCGTAGTTGTAGCCCAGCATCAGTTGGTGCTCACGGCCCCACAGGTGGATGGGGCCGTTGACGCTCACGTCCATATTGTCCCAGGTGGAATCGGTATGGATGGCGCTGCCCAAGCTGAACGGCGCCAGCCCCGTGGCCACGTCAACGCTGGAGACGGCATAGCCGCCATAGCCCCGGTACTGCTGCTTTTTGTGGTTGAGCGCCGCGCGCGCGCTCCATCCGTTGTCCAGGCGGTGCGTGAGGTCCAGCGTGGCGTCGAAGGTGTCCGTTTCGGAATCCTTGCCCACGCCGACGAACGCGTGGCGGCTAGGCAGGCGGCCGTCCGACCACAGCGGCAGGCCGTAGTTGTTGACGGCGCCGCGCTCGCTGTAGGTCACCGAAGCGCCCACGGTGGTGGCCGGCGCAATGTCGTACTCGACGATGCCGTAGAGCGTGTGGTTGGCGTTATGCCCCTGGCTGTAGAACTTGTCGCCGTCCTGCGTAGCCAGCACCGCGCGGCCTCGCAGCGTGCCTTCGGCATTGAGCGGTCCAGTTACATCCACCTCGGCGCGGCGCTGACTCCAAGAGCCCACCGACACGGCGCCGTTCACTGCAAACGCATGGAGGGGCCGTTTGCGCACATAGTTGACAGCACCACCCGGCTCGCCGCTGCCCGACAGCAGACCTGCGGGGCCGCGCAGCACTTCGAGGCGGTCGTAGATGGCCAAGTCCAGTTGGGTGCCCTTGCTTTGCTGCGGCACTCCATCGAACTGGCTGGAGGCGACATAGCCTCGGGTGATGAAATCCTGGCTGTCTTCATAGCCATAGCCACGCACGCCGGTGACGCGGCTCAGGGCTTCCTCCACCGTCAGCAGACCCTGGTCCTCGATCTGCTGGCGCGTAAGCACCGAGATCGACTGCGGAATCTCCCTCAGGCGCTGCTCGGACTTGCCGATACTCACCGCCTTGGCCGCATATGAGCCCGACCCTTCTGTGACCGCGCTGAGCTCAGCCTGAGCCGTGACTGTGACGGGCGCCAGCGCGATCTCTGCCGCGCTTGCTCCCAGGGCGATGTCTGCTGCTGCCTTGCGCAGCACATAGCTCCCCTGCGCCTGCGCCACCGCCTGCAGTCCCGTGCCCCGCAGCAAGGCCTCCAACCCGCTGCCTGCCGTATGGCTGCCTTGCAGCCCCGGGCTGCGCAGGCCGCGCACCTGGTCCTGGGTAAAGGACAGCAGCAGCCCGGAATCGCGCCCGAAACGGTTGAGTGCATCTTCGAGCGGGCCTGCGGGAATGCTGTAGCTGCGCGCCGCCTCGGCCGCAGGCGAGGTGCCGCTCGCCTGGGCATGCAGATGGGTGGCGGCGCCCAGGCAGGCCAGGGCCAGCGCCAGGCTGCGGCAGGCGCGGGCCTGCGCACGCAGCGGGAAGCCGCGAAGGCGCGTGGAATGGGAAAGACGGGGTTCGGAGAAAGATGCCATGGTGGTCGGAGGAAGAAAAAACCAACGGCGGCACAGCGCCGCCCTTATCCTCCATGTCCCGCGAGTTTTCAAAACAGACCATCAGGCGCCGGATTTTTTGCCGCCGGGCCGCCCCAGGGCAAAAAGCGCCCCCCTCGGGGGGCAGCGGCTACACGCAGTGAGCAAGCGTGGGGGCCCTTTTTTTGCCGCCGGGCCGCCCCAAGGCAAAAAGCGCCCCCTCGGGGGGCAGCGGCCACACGCAGTGGGCAAGCGTGGGGGCCTTTTTTTGCCGCCGGGCCGCCCCAGGGCAGCAAGCAGCACCTCGGATGGCAGAGTGCGACAAATTGGCGCAAAATACCCCAATCAGGAGAACGCCATGGCCCAAACCGCTTTCGCATCCGTCAAACTGCCCCACACGCTCGTCGAGCAGGCCCGCCAGGCCGCGCAGCCCATGCGCCGTTCGGTGGCCAGCCAGATCGAATACTGGGCCACACTGGGCCAGATCGTCGAGCATACGGGCCTGAGCGTGCAGGAAGCGCGCAATGCCATTGAACAATACGAGGCCGCTGCCGCAGAGCACTCCAGCGCCGCAGCGCCGACCTCGGTCGACGCCCTGACCGCACGGCTGCTGGCGGCCCAGTCGCGCGGCTCATTGGCCGAACGCGTACGCGAGCTCGTACGCGACAACCAGTCCCAGGCCCGCATGGCTTGACATGGCGGCCACGCCTGCGACCCCGCTCTGGTTCCATCTGCTGGCAGGGCCCAACGGCGCCGGCAAATCCACGCTCTACCGCGCACTGGTGCGCGAAGGCATTCTCGGGCCACCGCTGGAATTTGTGAATGCCGATCTGCACGAACGTGCCCACCTACAGCACATGAATGATCTCCTGCAGCGCTCACAAGCCGCGCAGGCCTGGGCCAACGAACGCCGCACCGCACTTATCGCAGCCCGCCAGCCGTTCGCCAGCGAAACGGTGTTCTCGCACCCCTCCAAGCTCGAATTGATAGCCAGCGCACAACGCCAAGGCTATACGGTTGCGCTGCATGTCGTCGCACTCGACGATCCGCAACGCCTGCTCAGGCGCGTAGCACAGCGCGTGCACGAAGGAGGACATTCGGTGCCGCCCGAGCGCATCCTGGCCCGCTACCCACGCACCATGGCCTTGCTTGCCCAGGCGGTGCAGCTGGCCAGCGTGGCCTATCTCTACGATGCTGCCGAAACGGATGTGGACGCGGACATGGGCGGTCCCCGGCTGGTTGCGGTGCGCAGTGGGGCAAGCATCATCGAGCCAGCTGGCGCCCTGCCGGCATGGGCACGGGCGATGCTGGGCAGATGATGCAAGGTTGACATTTATTACTAAAAAATATACCAAACCGCATATGCCAGCTGGCAGCTTCAATATGATTTATATCTAATAGTCAATCATAAAAAGCGCTACAAGCTATCATTTTTGATGATCCAGCTCCGCTCAGCCCAGCGCCGCTTCGGCCAGCACTTCCTGCCCGCCCCACCAGCGCGTGAGCCTGCGCATGCGCAGCCCCGGCAGGGCGCCGAGCGCGGCCAGCACGCGCGGCACGTCGTTCAGCGGGTAGGTGCCCGATATGCGCAGCTGCGCCACCTCGGGCGCACAGGCCAGCCGGGCCGCGCTGTAGGGCTGCAGCGCGGCCAGCATGTCGGACAGCGGCATGCCGCGCGCCACCAGCATGCCGTCGGTCCAGGCCAGGCTGTCTTCATGCACGGGCTGCGGCGCCGATGCACCCTCGGCCTGCAGCGTCGCCTGCTGGCCGGCCTGCAGCACCAGCGTATTGCCAGCGGCCCGGGCCGGCGTCAGGCGCACCGCGCCCTCGAACACCGCGACCTGGCTGCCGCCCGCGGCCAGCGTGCGCACGCCAAAGCGCGTGCCCAGGGCCCGGGCCTGGCCGGCTGCGGTCTGCACGATGAAGGGGCGCGGGCTGTGGCGCTTGTCGGGCGCGGTGGTGATCAGCACCTCGCCCTCGTACAGCCACAGGCGGCGCAGTTCGGCGCCGTAGTCGATATCGAGCGCGCTCGCGCCGTTGAGCACGATCTGCGTGCCGTCTTCCAGCAGCATGCGGCGGCGCTCGCCGCGCGCGGTGCGCGCATCGGCAGTCCAGCTGCGCCAGGCCAGCTGCTGCTGCGCCTGCCAGGCGATGCCGCCGCCGAAGACCAGCACGGCCAGCGCCTGCACCACGCGGCGGCGGCGCCCCGAGCCGCGCGGCGCCAGGGCCGCCTGCGCAATACCGCTTTGCTGCGGCGCCACCAGGCCGGCCAGGCGCTGGTTGACCACAACGATGGACTGCCAGGCCTGCTCGTGCAGCGGATCGGCCTCGCGCCAGGCCTGCCAGGCGCGGCGCCGGGGCTCGGGCAGCTCGCCGCCCTCTTCCTGCTGGCACAGCCACCATTCAACGGCGCTGCGCGCCACCTCGGGCGGCACGGCCGCTGGTGCAGACGCGGTCACGGCGCCACCGCGAAATAGCAGTGCATGCCGGCCTGCACCAGGTAGCGCTTGACGGAGGTGAGCGACACGCCCAGCTCGCGCGCGATCTCGGCCTGCTTCATGCCGTCGAGCTGGGCCATCAGGAAGGCGCGGCGCACGGACGCCGGCAGGCCGTCGAGCAGGCGGTCGATCTCGTCGAGCGCCTCCAGCAGCAGCGCGCGTTCTTCGGGCGACAGCGCCAGGGCCTGCGGCACCTGGGCCAGCGCCTCCAGGTAGGCACGCTCCAGCTGCTGGCGCCGGTAGTGGTTGGCCAGCACGCGCTGCGCCACCGTGGTCAGGAAGGCGCGCGGCTCGCGCGCATGCACGGGCTCATCGCGCGCCAGCAGGCGCATGAAGGTGTCGTGCGCCAGGTCGGCCGCCTGGTGCACGTCGCCGAGCTTCTTGCGCAGCCAGCCCTGCAGCCAGCCATGGTGGTCGGTATAGAGGGCGGCGATTTCGTGGTGCACGGGGCTGGAGGTGGGCATGGCGGGCGCCGGTTGCAAAGCGGGGATGGGTACCCGCCATTGAACAAGAATGATTCTTGTTTGATTGTAACCATGGCCGCAGCGCCCGCTCAGAACTGGTATTTCATGCTCAGCATCGCCTTGCGCGGTGTGCCGTAGTAGATCTGGCTGCCGGCAAAGTCGAAATAGTTCTTGTCGAACAGATTGCTGATGTTCAGCTGGGCTGAAAGCCGGGGCGTGAAGGCGTAGGCGGCCATCAGGTCGGCGATGGCGATCGAGCCCTGGTCGCGCCGCGCGTCGATGCCGGCCGAGGTGGTGGTGATGGCATAGGTACCGCTGCTCCAGCGCAGGCCACCGCCTAGCGTGAGCTTGTGCCAGGCGCCCGGCAGGCGGTACGAGGTAAACAGGTGCAGTTGATTCCTTGGGCGCCGGGGCTCCAGGCGCGAGCCGCCGGCATCCTTGGCGGCGGTGTGCGAGAAGCCGGCCGACACTTGCCAGCCCACCGCCAACTCGCCACTCAGCTCGGCCTCGAAGCCCTTGCTGCTGACGCCCTTGGCGCCCACGTAGGCATGATCGGGCGTGCCGGGCACGAGCTGGTCGCCGTCGAGGACGGCCACATTGTCCTGGTCGATGCGGAACATCGCCAGCGAGGCATTGAGCCGCCCGTCCAGATAGCCCGCCTTGACGCCTGCCTCATAGCTCTTGCCCACGACCGGATCGAGGTAGGCGCCGCTGGCGCTGCGGTAGTCCTGCGGCTGGAAGATGCTGGTGTAGCTGGCATAGACCGAGTAGACCGCGTTCAGGTCATGCACCAGCCCGGCATAGGGCGTGAATTTGTCGTGCTCGCGCACCGCGCTCAGCCCGGTCTGCTTCCAGCGGCTTTGCCGCCCGCCCACGATCAGCTTGAGTGCATCGGTGAGCGACAGCCGCAGCGCGCCATACAGCGCCTCTTGCCGGGTGCGATCATCACCCAGCGGCCTGAAGTCGCCCCACGCGGGTTCGGGGTAGGAGCCGTCCCACTCGAAGATATTGCCTATGCCCGCCGCGGTATAGGCATGGTTGCCATAGGTGTAGCGCGACTGGTTGCCGCTCAGCCCGACGACGGCCTCATGGCGCCGCCCCAGCAACTCGATGGGCCCCGTGGCCTGCACGCTGGCGCTGTTTTGCACCAGCGCCTGGCGTGAGAAATTGGGAAAGGCCCCCAGACCTTCACCGGTGATGCGGTCGGGCTCGCTCAGCAGGTATAGCAGCCTGGAATCGTACTTGCTGTCGAGCCGGCTGGCATTGGCCTTGAGCGACCAGCCGTTTCCGAACTGGTGTTCCAGACCGGCATAGGTGGTGTTGCTGGTGGTGTTCCAGCGGGTCCAGTCCGCACCGATGCTGAAGGAGCGGCGCCAATGGGTGGGCGTGCCGTCGCTGAAGACCATCGGCAGACCGCCCCAGGTCACGCCCTCGGGCCGCTTGGCCTGGTGCGTCCAGCCAATATATGCCGTGGTGGACGGCGCGATATCGGCCTCCACCGTGGCCAGTAGCGCGCGGTTGTCGGTGTGGTAGCGGTCGAGGTGCGAATCGCGCGCTTCCAGCATGCCTGCCAGCCGTGCACGGATGCGGCCGTCCTCGGTCAGCGGCGTCGAGATATCGAGCGTGCCGCGGCGGTCGTTCCACGACCCGAAGCCCAGCGAGGCAGCACCGGTGAACTCCTTGCTGGTGGCGCGCTTGCGCACCAGGTTGACCGAGGCGCCGGGGTTGCCCGCGCCGCTCATCAGCCCGGTGGCGCCGCGCACGATCTCGATGCGGTCGTAGAGGATGGGGTCGAAATTCGAGGTGCCGAAGAAGTCGTTGGCCGCGCTGGTGGGCACGCCATCGTACTGGTAGCTGTCGATATAGAAGCCGCGCGAGTGCAGGTCGGTGCGGTCGCTGTCGGAGCTGGTCGCGGCCAGGCCGGTCACCTGCTTAAGGGCTTCTCCCAGCGAGGTAAGGCCCTGGTCCTCGATCTGCTGGCGGGTGACCACGCTGACCGACTGCGGCGTCTCGCGCGGCGACAGGGCCAGCCCGGTGGCGGCGGCGGTGGCCTGCGTGGTATAGCTGCCCGTGCCTTCGGTGGCGGTGCCGCGCTCGGCCTGGGCTGTGACCCGCACCTCGGCCAGCGTGGCGCCCGCCGCCGTGGCCATTTCAGCCGTATCGGCCGTATCGGCCGCACGCAGCACATAGCCGCCCTGCCCCGCCGCATCGGCCTGCAGGCCCGCGCCCGCAAGCAGCCGCTCGAGCGCCTCGCGCACCGTATAGCGGCCCTGCAGCCCGGCCGTGCGCTTGCCTTGCACCAATGCAGGCGGCGCGCTGATGCTGACGCCCGCATCGGCGGCAAAGGCCGCCAGCGCCGCGGCCAGCGGGCCGGCCGGCACCTCGAACTGGCGCTGCTGCGCGGCCGCGGGTACTTGCTGAGCTTGGGCGGCCTGTGGCAGGGTGGCCGCGGCGGCAAAGCCGGCGGCCATCAGCATGGCCAGGCCGGCCCGGGCGATGGGATGAAGGGGAAAAGCTGCGCTGGGCTGCAAGGCCATGGTCGGGGTTTCCTTCGGAAGTGGCTGTGGATGAAATTGCCTATCACCCAACAGGACACCCCCCGAAGCCCAAAGGGGCCAAAAAATGCAGGGGCACACCGGCGGCGCGCCGCCGCGCCGGCATCAAGCGCCGGGCAAGCGGCCGCCGCACAGATATCCGCCCACCATCTCGACGATGGCCTGCTCTATCGCCGCGATCGCATGCGGCGTGGCCGGCGCAATGACGGCCGCATGGATCAGCGCCTCCATCGTCTGCAGCACGATCCAGGTGGCCAGGTCCAGGTCCTGCGGCACCAGCTCGTGCCGGTGGTCTTGCAGCAGCTGGCGGATGCGCAGGCGGATGCTCTGGTCGGCGGGGCTTTGATCCGCCGGCGCGTCGAAGAACGGGAACTCCTTCTCCAGCACCCGGTGCATCTCGGGCGCGACCTGGTGCGCCGCCAGCCAGGCATGCACGATGGCCGCGAGCCGCCCGCGCAGATCCAGCGCCTGGGTGCCGGCCAGCACCGCCTCCATCGCGGCATGCATCTCCACCGCGTGGCGCTCGTGCAAGGCGGTGATCAGCGAGTCCTTATTGGGAAAGTATTGGTACACCGACCCGACGCTGACCCCGGCCCGCTCGGCGACCAGGTTGGTGTTGGTGCCAGCGTAGCCATGCTCGGTCAAAACGCGAGCCGTCGCCTCCAGAATGGCCTCGACCAAGGCCCGGGATCGGCTCTGGCGCGGGATGCGTCTTGGTTGGGGCAAGCTGGTCATGGGGCGATCCAAATGCGAGTTTTCAATGCGAGTAATCGCTCATATTATCCCAAATACCGAGCAAATGCTCATATTTGGAATCATGCATGCCTACTCACTCTCATGGCCGGCGGGCCATCCCCAAGGCCCACCAGGCCCAGCAGGCGCACCCTGCGCCCCCCGCCGCTCCTGCCGCGAACGTCTTTCTCAAGCTGCTTCCCATCACCTTGTCGGTGTTCATCGGCTTTCTCTGTGTCGGCCTGCCGCTGCCGGTTCTGCCGCTGCATGTGCACGATGGCCTGGGCATGGGCCCGCTGGTGGTCGGGATCGTCATTGGCGCGCAGTTCGCCGCCGCCTTGCTGTCGCGCGCCTGGGCCGGCAACCTGGCCGACACCCGGGGCGCCAAGCGCGCCGTGGTCGCGGGCTTGCTGCTCGCCGCCTGCTGCGGCCTGGCCTATCTCGTGTCGCTGGCCTTCACGGCATCGCCCCCCGCCGCGCTGTGGGTGCTGCTGCTGGGGCGCGTACTGCTGGGCTGCGGTGAAAGCCTGATCGTCACCGGCGCGCTGAGCTGGGGCGTTGCCCTGGCAGGGCCCCAGCGCGCAGGCAAGGTCATGGCTTGGGTGGGCATCGCCATGTATGGCGCCTATGCCGCCGGAGCACCCGCGGGCGTAGCACTGCACCGCGCCTATGGCTTTGCCGGCATTTGCGTGGCAGCCGCCATGCTTCCCCTGCTGGCGCTGGCGCTGGTCGCGAACCTGCGCGGCACCGCCCCGACCGCGACCCGCCGCACGCCGTTCTACCAGGTGCTCAGCATGGTGTGGGGCGCCGGGCTGGGGTTGGCGCTTTCGAGCGTGGGCTTTGGCGTCATCACCGCCTTCATCGCCTTGCTGTTCGCCGCCCGCGACTGGGGCAATGCATCGCTGGCCTTCACCGCCTTTGGCCTGGCCTTCATCGGCGCCCGCATGTTCTTCGGCCACCTGCCCGACCAGCTTGGCGGCGCCCGCGTGGCCCTGGCCTGCGTGCTGATCGAGGCCGTGGGGCAGTTGCTCATCTGGGGTGCGTACACGCCGCTCGTGGCCTATGCCGGCGCCGCGGTCACCGGATTCGGCTATTCGCTGGCCTTTCCGGGCTTTGGCGTGGAGGCCGTGCGCCGCGCGCCGCCCCAAAGCCGTGGCGTGGCCATGGGTGCCTATGTGGCCTTCCTCGATATTTCCCTGGGCATTACCGGCCCCGTGTTCGGCGCCGTGGCGGGCGCCTGGGGCATAGCGACGGTGTACCTGCTTGGCGCCATCGCTGTGGCCTCGTCCGTGCTGGTGGCCGCAGGGCTGCTGGCCGCAGCGCCGAAGGGAGCATCCCATGCCTGAGAGCCAACAAAAGCCACGCCCCGCGCGGGCCGCAGGCATCGTGCAGGCGGTGCATGCCGTCACCCCGCACATGCGGCGCATCACCGTGGGCGGTGCCGACATCGCCGAATTCCTGAAAATCGATGGCGTCGACGCGCCTGCCGCCTGGGTCAAGGTCTTCCTGCCCTGCGGCGAAGGCCGGGCCTATACCATCCGCCGCATCAACACTCCGGCCGCCACGCTGGAGCTTGATTTCGTGCTGCACGGCACAGGCGCTGACAGCGGCCCGGCAGCCCGCTGGGCGGCGCAAGCCTCGGCCGGCGAGCAGCTCTGGATCGCCGGCCCGCGCAGCGGCGGATTCCTGCTCCCGGGCGATGCGCGCTGGGTCATGCTGGCGGGCGATGCGAGCGCCCTGCCCGGCATGCAGAGCATTGCCGGCCAGCTGCCCGCAGGCCTCAACGCCAAGGTCTATGCCGAAGTGCATTCACCCCAGGAACAGCAGCCCATCGACAGCCGCGCCCGGCTGCGGATCGAGTGGCTCAACGCGCAAGCGCAGGCCGGCCTCAGCCTGTGCCAGTCGCTCTTGCACCGCCCGCTTCCGCCAGGGCCGGGCTATGTGTGGCTGGCCGGCGAGTCTTCGGCCATCCGGCAACTGAAGCTCCACTACCTTCAGGAACGCGGGCTGCCCAGGCATGCCGTCAGCGCCAAGGGATACTGGAAGGCCGGCCAAGCCGACCACCGCGATTGAGATCAAGGCGGCGCACCTGCCGGCGCGATCGTGACCCAGTACCTCGTGCGGTAGTGCACCTGCACCGGCAGCAGGTGCACGAGATTGCCGAGCACGGCATCGGTGTCGCCAAGCTGGAACGCGCCCGTGACACGCAGCCCGGCCACGGCCGGATCGCAGTGCAGCCAGCCGGGCCGGTAGCGCGCGAGTTCGGCCACGAAGTCGCCAAGCCGCATGTCGTCCACGGCCAGCACGCCGCGCGCCCAGTCGCCCGTGCCGGCGGGCACGGCCTCGGCGGCGGACATCGCCCATGAGTCGATCCAGGCCTGCTGGCCGGCCTGCAACCGCTGCGGGGCCGCGCCCGCGCGCGGCGCCACCTCCACGGCGCCCTGCAGCACGGCCACATGGCTGCGCTCCCCATCGAGCCGCACCGCAAAGCGCGTGCCGATGGCGCGCACACGGCCCTGCGGCGTTGCCACGATGAAGGGACGCGGCGGGGCCTGCGGATCGGCTGCGGTTTCCACCCAGACTGCCCCGCGGCGCAGGCGCAGCAAGCGCTGGCGGCTGTCGAAGTCGACGTCCACCGCACTGGCCGTATCGAGCACGATGCGGCCGCCATCGGCGAGCAGCCATTCGTGCCGCTCGCCCGTGGCCGTGGTATGCGTGGCCGTCCATTGCGGCGCCGCGCGCCAAGCCAGCCAGCCGGCCGGTGCGGCCACCATCAGCAGCGCCAGCGCGCGCACGGCCTCGCGGCGGCCGTCCCGGCGCCGGGTGCGGCCCAGTGCCGGCGCGGCGAGCGCGGCAGGCACGCTGCCGGCATGCTGGCTCACGGCCAGGGCGCGCTGCCAGGCCGACTCGTGGGTGCCGGCCTGCTGGCGCCAGGCCTCGAAGGCTCGGTGGTCGGCCTCGCTGGCCTCACCCGAATGCAGCAGCACAAACCATTCGGCCGCCTGCAGCGCCACCTCGCGTGACAGCGGCGCGGCCAGCGGCATGAACATGGAGGAGGTGCGGCTCATGGTGCCAGCAAAATGCATTCGGCCATGGCCTGGGCCATATAGCGCTTGACCGAGCGCAGGCCTATGCCCAGCTCCTCGGCGATGGCCGCATAGGTCAGGCCTTCGACCTGGGACAGGATGAAGACCGCGCGCGCCTTGGGTGCGAGGCCGTCAAGCATGGTGTCAATCTCCTGCAGCGCCTGCAGTATCTGCAGCTGCTGCTCGGGCGACGGCGCCTGGGGCTCGGGCAGCGCGGCCAGCGCCTGCAGGTAGGCGTGCTCGAGCGACTGGCGGCGCAGATGGTTCAGCAGCAGCCGCCGCGCCACCGTGGCCAGATAGGCGCGCGGCTCGCGCAGCGGTTCGTGGACAGCCGCAGCCGGCACCGTCAGCAGGCGCACAAAGGTGTCCTGCGCCAGGTCGGCCGCATCGCCGGCGTGGTTGAGCCGGCGGCGCAGCCAGCCCTGCAGCCAGCCGTGGTGATCGGCGTAGAGGGTGGCGACTTCGCGGTGGGCAAGGGTTTCGGCGGCGGGCATGGAGTGCGGGAACAGGAATGGATCGGCCAGACAAAATGATATCAATTCTCATTTCTGTTTTACCCATACCCGCGCTATTTCCCGCCAACTCAGAAGTCGTAGCGCATGCTCACGTTCACGCTGCGCGGTGCGCCCCAGGTGTAGTACAGGCCCTGGGCGTTGAAGTTGGTCACGCCCGCGAAGTAATGCTTGTCCAGCAGGTTGTTGATGTTGGCCGCGATGCTGAGCTGGCGGTTGATCTGGTAGCGCGCCATCAGGTCCAGCACCCAGAAGGCGTCCTGGCGCAGCGTGGCCTCACCCCGGCTCGTGGAGATGGCGCTTTGCCAGCGCGCAGCGCCGCCCACGGTCAGGCCGGACAGCGCTCCCCGCGCGAAACGGTAGGTGGTGCCCAGCTTGAACTGGTGGCGCGGGCTGGTGCTGGCGTTGTCCAGGTTGCTGCTGATGCTCATGTAGCTGCCCTGGGCCTGCCAGCCCCTGGCCAGCTCGCCCGACAGCTCCAGCTCGAAGCCGCGCCTGCGCGCGCCCTGGACGGCGCGGTAGGCCGTGTCGCCATTGGGCATGAGCCCGTCTTCCACGGCCGTGTTGTCGGTGTTCATCCAGAAGTAGGCGATGCTGGCGTTCAGCCGCTTGTCGAAGAACTCGCCCTTGGCGCCGATTTCGTAGGTCAGGCCTTCCTCGGGCGGCAGCGTGCGTTCCTGCAGGTCCTTGGCGCTTTGCGCCTTGAAGATGCTGGCGTAGCTGCCGTACAGCGAGATATTCGGGCTCACGTCATACACCAGGCCGGCGTAGGGCGTGACCACGCCGTGCTCGCGCAGGTTGTAGTTGTACCAGCTGATGTCGGTCACGTCCTTCTGGTCGTAGTTGGTCACGCGCAGGCCCGCGATCAGCTTCAGCGGATCGGCCAGGTTGAAGCGCGCCGCGCCGTAGAGATAGCTGCGCCGGTTGCTGAACAGGTCGTTGGAATAGGGGATGTTGTCCGCCGGCGCCGGGATGGCGCCGCCGCCCTGGCTGAAGTCCACCTCGGGCAGGTCCAGGCCGGGGCGGGCGCCGCGCAGCAGCGTGGTGCGGTTGCGCGCGGCACCTGCGCCGACCAGCAGTTCATGCTCGCGCCCGAACAGCGTGAACGGGCCCTGCAGGTCGACGCTGATGTTCTGGTTGCGCGAGTGGATGTCCTTGTAGGCGGCGAACTGGGCCGAGCTGGGCAGGGCGTAGCGCAGCAGGCCGATCTGCATGTCCGGCGTCTTCACCTCTTCGTGCGACATCTGCAGCTTGGCCTTCCAGCCGCTGGCGAAGCGGTGTTCCAGGCGTGCGAAGCTGTTGAGCGACTCCTGCTCGTAGCCCGACCAGGGCGCGGCGATGTTCAGCGAGCGCGGCATCCAGCCGACGAACTGGCCGTCGCCCTTGTAGGCCTGGATGGGCGTGGTGCCGCCCGAGCCGCGCAGCTCGCGCTGGCGGTAGGTGATGCCGGCGCTCAGCAGGGTGTCGGGCGTGAGGTCGTATTCCAGCGCGCCGTAAAGCATGGAGCTGTGGCTGTGCTGGTGGTCGCGGAAGCTGTCGCCGCTCTTGCGCGAGGCCACGAGACGGCCGCGCAGGCTGCCGTCCTCGTTCAGCGGGCCGGCGATATCGGCATCGGCGCGGTAGGCGCCCCAGCTGCCCGCGCTGGCCATCACGCTGGCCTGGAAGTCGCGTGTGGGGCGCTTGCGGATCAGGTTGACCGTGGCTCCGTAGGCGCCGTCGCCATTGATCAGGCCCGACGAGCCCTTGAGCACTTCAACGCGGTCGATCTCGGCCAGATCGTCCAGCGAATACATGATGTGCGTGTTCCAGCCCCAGCCATTGGAGAGCTGGCGGCTGCCATCGGTCTGCAGGTTGACGCTGGAGCCGCGCACATTGAAGGTGGTCATCTCGCTTTGGCGCACCACGGCCACGCCGGGCGTCTGCTCCAGCACATCGGTCAGCGTCTCCAGCTTGAAGTCGTCCATGCGCTGGCGCGTCATCACGCTGACCGACTGCGGCGTCTCGCGCAGCGACAGGCCCAGGCCGGTGGCGGTGCTGCTGCGGCCCAGCTGGGTATAGCTGCCGGTGCCCTCGGTGGCTGCGCTGCGCTCGGCCTGCGCGCTCACCCGCACCTCGCTGAGCATGGCGCCCTCGCCGGCCGAACCGGTCGTGGGCGCGGCCACTGGCGCCGGGCGCAGGGTATAGACGCCGCCGCTGCCGCCCACGGCTTCCAGGCCCGAAGCCTCCAGCAGCCGGGCAAAGCCGGCGCGCACCGTATAGCGCCCCTGCAGCCCGGGCGAGGTCTTGCCCTGCACCAGTGCCGGCGGCATGGTGATGCTCACGCCGGCGCTGGCGGCAAAGCTGGCCAATGCGTCGTCGAGCGCGCCCGGGGCGATGCGGTAGGCCTGCGCGGTTTCGGTCCGCGCGGCGCCGCCCGGGGTGCTCGCGGTCTGCGCCTGGCCGGCGCCGGCCGCGCAGGCCATGGCCACCAGCGCGCCGCGCACGGCCAGCGCCAGGGCGCGGCGGGGGGCGCACCAAGGTGCAAGGCAAGAAAGTCTGTCCATGGAAGGAATGCTCCTGAAGGTATGCAAATCGAGGTGGTTCCAAGACTTCACACGCCAGAACAGCAAAAGGGACAGGGATTTCTCGAAAAAACTCAGCCGCCCGGCGCCACCAGGCTCACCCAGTAGCGCGTGCGGTAGCGCACCGCGACCGGCAGTGCCTGCGGCAGGCTGTCGAGCACCGGCGTGGTGTCGTGCAGCTGGAAAGCGCCCGAGATGCGCAGCTCGGCGACCGCCGGATCGCAGTGCACGATGCCGGGGCGATAGCGCGCCAGCTCGGCGGCAAAGTCCTGCAGGCGCAGGTTGCGCACCTGCAGCATGCCGCGCGTCCAGCCGTCGGCATGCGGCGCGGCGGCTTCGGCGGCGCCGACTGCCTCGGCCTGCATGCTGGCCTGCTGCCCGGCCTGCAGCACCTTTGCCTGGCCGGGCGCGCCGCCCGGGCGCATTTCCACCGCGCCCTCGAACACGGCCACATGGGTCGTGCCGCCGTCTGCGCGCACGATGAAGCGCGTGCCCAACGCGCGCAGGCGCCCCTGCGCGGTGGCAACGACGAAGGGGCGGTGCTGCGGCAGCGGATCGGCCGCGGTCTGCACATGGATGGCGCCATGCAGCAAGCGCACCAGGCGCAGCTCGCCATCGAAACCGACATCGACCGCGCTGGCCGTATCGAGCTGGACGCGGCTGCCATCGGCCAGCAGCACCTCGCGGCGCTCGCCGGTGGCCGTGCGGTAGTCGGCCCACAGGCCTTCGCGCCCGGCCTGGCGCCAGGCCATCCAGCCGGCGGGCGCGGCCAGCAGCAGCACGGCCAGCGCCCTGGCGGCGGCCCGGCGGGGACGGTGCGGCCCCGGCCGCTGCAGCGCCGCCAACGCCAGCCCCGGCGGCAATTGCGCGAACTTCTGGCCCACGCGCTGCGCGCGCTCCCAGGCGGCCGCGTGCGCGGGATGGGCTGCGCGCCAGCGCTGCCAATGCAGCCGTTCCTGGGCGCTGGCCTGGCCGGACTGCAACAGCAAGAACCATTCGGCCGCCTGCAGCGCCACCTGCTCGCTGATGTTGGGTGCGGGGCTACTCATGGCAGCAGCAGGATGCAACGGGCCATGGCCTGCGCCATGTAGCGCTTGACGGTGCGCTCGCTCAGGGCCAGGCGCGCGGCGATTTCGGCATAGCCCAGCCCTTCGAGCTGGGCCAGCAGAAAGGCGCTGCGCGCCGCGGGCTTGAGCCCGTCGAGCATGGCATCCACCTCCTGCAGCGTCTCCAGGATGATGGCCCGCTCCTCGGGCGACGGCGCCAGCGGCGGCGGCAACTGGCCCAAGGCCTCCAGATAGGCCTGCTCCAGCGAACGGCGCCGGTGCAGATTGGCCACCAGCCGCTTGGCGATCAGCGTGAGGTAGGCGCGCGGCTCGCGCAGCCGCCAGCCGCCTTGCTTCTCGGGCGTGGCATCGGGCGCATCGAGCAGGCGCACGAAGGTATCCTGCGCCAGATCGGCCGCATCGCCCGCATGGCCAAGCCGGCGCCGCAGCCAGCCCAGCAGCCAGCCATGGTGATCGAGGTAGAGGGTGGCGACTTGGCCGTTCAGAGAAGGTTCGCTGGACATGGGCGGACGATGCGCGCGCACCGGAGCAATGCAAATAAGAATTGATCTCATTATAAGAAGGCCTTCACCCCTTTGCCGGATGAAATGCATGGCCAGCCGCGCCCGATATCGGTCAGTCGGCTTCGATGCCAGCCCGCAGCGCGGCGGCCAGCACGGCATCGCGCAGCGTTGGATTGCGTGCCAGCGGCCCACCAACGCGCGAGCCGCTCAACGCCCCGGCGAGCCGGTCCCCGAACAGCAGCAGCGCATGGTCGCGGTCGCGCTGGCGCGACATCCACAGCAGTCCATCGGCATCGGCACACTGGCGATGCAGCGCTTCAGCCCATCGGGCCGTGAGCGGATAGTTTCGCGCTGGGCTGGTGATCAGCTCGTGCTTGGGCACCTTCAGGCGGTGCAAGCCTTCGCTGGTCAGATCCACGAGCTTCAGGTCACGGCTTGGCACGAGCTTGCCGTGGCCGCGTTGCGCGAAATCATCGAGATCCACGAACTTGGCGGCTGCATCGACCGGTACCTCATGAAAAATCGTTTAAAAGATGGCGCAGTCCAGGCTCGCGCCTCCATAGAGGTAAGGCACTACCTCTGCGGCAGCATCGCGGATCGGAGCAAACCGGGTTGGCTTGCGCGGCCGCCCCGCGCCATCCACACCGGGATTGAAGCTTTCAGGTGCGAACGCCGTGTCGTGGATGACGTGGATCACCCGCCCGGCGGGCCAGCGATCGAACAAGGGGTCGAGCGGCGCGCCAGGGGGCCGGCAGGTCACGCCGCGCTCGCTTGGGCGTCGCGCCGCGCCGCCGCGACGACGGCTTGCGGATCTCGTGCCAGCAGATCCACGGGCCGCGCGCTGTCCGGCAGCCAGCCATGACTCGACGTGAACCACAGCGCCAGCTTCCAGGGCGACTTGCGGCCGGCGAAGGCTTCGAGCACGCCCTGCACCGCCTTGATCGGCTTGCCGTCCTCGAACTGGAAGGCCGGATAGACATCGCGCTCGCGCGCGCCCTTGTTCGGATGCGGCACGGCAAAGACCTGATGGCGTTTGCGCCAGTTGTCGGCCAGCGCCGAGCGGTTGCCGGCCTTGGAGCCATTCGCGTCGGCCAGTTGCTCGGCGGTGAAGGCACCGAACTCGTTGAGCACACGGGCATGCCGAACCGCCAAGCGCTGCGCCATCTCCAGTTCGGCCTGACTGGGCTGCACCATGCGAGCCGCCATGAAGTCGACCATCTCCTCCATGTTCCGCTGGCGCACGGCGGCTATCTTTTCGGTAAGCAGCCGATCCAGCAGCGGCAGCGAGGCCAGCAAGGTGTTCGATGCCGCCTCGGTCGCCACTTCAAGCACAAAGGCATGCCCCTTGCGTTGGCGTTGGCCGCCAGCACCGGGGTAGGCTTGTACGGTAAGAACATCACCCTGCAGCATCAGGGTTTCGGCTCTGCCCATGATGAACACTCCTTCTGCTTCGATTGATCAAAGATTAAATCAACGGTTCAAAATGGTCAAATACATGCGAATACCGAATGCCAACTGCTGGCCGGTAGAGACATGCCCAAAGAAAAAGCCGCCTTGCTATGCGCAAGGCGGCTTTCATCTTTGATGGATCTGGCGGAGTGGACGGGACTCGAACCCGCGACCCCCGGCGTGACAGGCCGGTATTCTAACCAACTGAACTACCACTCCTGGCAGACAGCTTTTGCGCTCTTGCGAGCCAAGTGCTGCTAACTTGGCGACCCTACGGGGATTCGAACCCCGGTACTCACCGTGAAAGGGTGATGTCCTAGGCCTCTAGACGATAGGGTCAATTCCTAGAACTTCCGTTCTGTGTTCTTGGTGGAGGTAAACGGGATCGAACCGATGACCTCTTGCATGCCATGCAAGCGCTCTCCCAGCTGAGCTATACCCCCAAATATCTTCCTATCGAGCGACTACTTTTCGTGTACTCGCTCGATCCGAAAACATGAATCTGTGGCGGAGTAGACGTCGGCCTCTTGGGGCCTCGCGCCGTCTCACGCAAGACCGCTACTATAGCAGAACTTCGGGCCTACGAAAAAAATCTCCGTCACATCATTTCACCATATTCCACCCCATATCGGCTGCAGCCGGGAGTCGAGCGATTGGGCGGAGGATACAGCAACGCACCCTGCCCTTGCTGCAGACTCGGCCGGACCACCTTGCACCAAGCAGTCCAGTCCTTCATCAGTGCACGGCGACGCTCGAACAAGCCCGACCGCTGGCAGGCCTCCTCAGCCGCTGAACCACCCCGGGATTGAACTGACCACCCGCGCGGCAACGGCGTGCACGGCCTGATCACCATCCGGAGATCCCCCCACGATCCGGGCTTGTGCGACTGGCCCGATCTCCATCACCGCGACAGCAGTTCGACGTAGGCCTGGTAGCTATAGCTGCGGTTCTTCTTCTGGCCCGTCACTTCCACCACGATGCCTAGTTGCTCCAGCACCTGCACCGCCGAGTTCGCAGTGGGGAACGTAGTGTCGAGTTGCTGGCGGGCGCGTTCCACGGTGAAGCGCGGCATCATCGGCAGCAGCTCGAACAGTCGGTAGCTGGCCGGGCTGGCCTTGGGTGATTGGAGCAGCTTGCGGCGGTCGGCGGCGATCAGGCTGGCGACGGCGATGGTGCTTTGCTCGGCCTCGGTTGCAGCGACCGCTACGCCCTCCAGAAAGAACGACACCCACGCTTCCCAGTCGCCTTCGGTGCGGATGACCGACAGGCGGCGGTAGTACTCGGCCTGGTGCTGCTTCAGGTAGCCGCTGAGGTACATCAGCGGTTCTGCCAATAGGCTCCAATGTTCCAGCAAAGCCCCGATCAGCAGGCGGCCGATACGTCCGTTGCCGTCCAGGAACGGGTGGATGGTCTCGAACTGCGCGTGGATCAGGGCGATCTTGAGCAAAGGCGGCAGGTCGCCAGGCGCCTCGTGGACGAAGCGCTCCAGGTTGGACAGCAGTTCCGGCACGCGCTCCGGCGGTGGCGGCACGAACACCGCGTTACCGGGCCGTGTGCCGCCAATCCAGTTCTGCGAGTGCCGCAACTCGCCTGGCTGCTTGCCTGTGCCGCGCGCACCGTCGAGCAGCAGCCGGTGCGCGTCGCACAGCAGGCGCACACTGATGGGCAGCCCTTTCGGGTCGCGCAGTTGTTCCTGTACCAGGCGAAACGCCCGCAGGTAGTTGCTCACCTCGGCTACGTCGTCGGCGTTGCTGACCTTGAGGCCCGCTTCCTCATCGAACAGATCGGTCAGGGTGGCCTGCGTGCCCTCGATCTGCGAGCTTAGCAGGGCTTCCTTGCGCACGGCGCTGTAGAGCAGCCAGTCCACCGACGGCACCAGCCCCGACATCCCCGACAGCCGGGCCAGCGCCAGCTCCGCCTGCCGGTTCAGGTCGGTGAAGGATGCCGTTGCCAAGGGCGGCTCAGCGGGTGGCAGCGGATGCGGCACAAAGGCCCGTACCGGCTCGCCCAGCGTCGTGGAGATGGCATAGGTGCCCGTGCTGCGATTCATTCAAAGCCTGCTTTCATTATGAATAACGCTATTAAAGCATGGTTTAATTTGAATTACTGGCATGAAAGCAGGCTTTGATACTGTGCCAAGGCTTGCCCGCTGAACCGCGTTGCAGCCTAGCACTTGAGCATCGGATTTCCACGGCGAGCACCGTCGGCGAGTGGCACACGCAGTTGCCCGGGAAGGCCAAATTGCCAGCAAAGGCGATGCCACAGAGCACAAAAAAGTCCAACGCAGCGCTTCAGATTGGCAATAGAAACCATCGCACTGAACACAGAAAAGAAAAAAGCCCAAGTAGATCAACTACTTAGGCTTTTATATATGGCGGAGTGGACGGGACTCGAACCCGCGACCCCCGGCGTGACAGGCCGGTATTCTAACCAACTGAACTACCACTCCTGGCAGACAGCTTTTGCGCTCTTGCGAGCCAAGTGCTGCTAACTTGGCGACCCTACGGGGATTCGAACCCCGGTACTCACCGTGAAAGGGTGATGTCCTAGGCCTCTAGACGATAGGGTCAATTCCTAGAACTTCCGTTCTGTGTTCTTGGTGGAGGTAAACGGGATCGAACCGATGACCTCTTGCATGCCATGCAAGCGCTCTCCCAGCTGAGCTATACCCCCAAATTCCTTGAACCGTTTGAGTATTTCATCCGGCTCCCGAAAGACTGCAATTATAGGATGAATTTCAGCGCTTTTTGAGTCTTTCGATAATTTTTTCACGACCAAGCAATGCCAGCACCGCATCGACCGATGGCGTATGGGGCGTGCCCACCGCCAGCACCCGCACCGGCATGGCCAGCTGCGGCATCTTGATGCCGCGCGCCTTGAGCACCTGCTTGAACGCGGCGGCGATCGACTCCTTGCTCCAGTCGCCCTGCTCCAGCGCCTGCAGCAGCTCGTCGATGGCCGGCACGATCTCGGGCGTGACGTGCTGGGCCAGATCTTCGGCCGAGGGCTGTGCGTCCTGGTAGAACACCTTCGCCCATTGGGCCAGGTCCACCAGGGTGTCGCAGCGGTCCTTGAACAGGCCGCAGATGCGGGGCAGGCGGCCATCGGCCAGCTCCCTGCCGTCCACGCCCAGCTGGGCCACGAAGGGCACCAGCATCGAGGCCAGCGCATCGTCGGAGGTGGACTTGATGTGCTGCGCATTCACCCAGCGCAGCTTGGCTTCGTCGAACTGCGCGGCGCTGCGGCCGAGGTGGTCGAGGTCGAACCACTCCAGGAACTGCTGGCGGCTGAAGATCTCGTCGTCGCCATGGCTCCAGCCCAGGCGGGCGAGGTAGTTGAGCATGGCGTCGGGCAGGTAGCCTTCGTCGCGGTACTGGGTGACGGGCTTGGCGCCGTTGCGCTTGCTCATCTTCTCGCCCTGCTCGTTGAGCACGGTGGGCAGGTGGGCGAAGGTCGGCACCTGGGCGCCCAGCGCCTCGAAGATGTGGATCTGGCGCGGCGTGTTGTTGACGTGGTCATCGCCACGGATGACGTGGGTGATGCCCATGTCCATGTCGTCCACGCAGACGCAGAAGTTGTAGGTGGGCGTGCCGTCGGGGCGGGCGATCACCAGGTCGTCGAGCTCGCCGTTCTGGAATTCGATGCGGCCCTTGCACTTGTCGTCCCAGCCGACCACGCCGGCCTGCGGGGTCTTGAAGCGCAGCACGGGCTTGACGCCCTCGGGCACGGGCGGCAGCACCTTGCCGGGCTCGGGCCGCCAGGTGCCGTCGTAGCGCGGCTTTTCCTTGTTGGCCATCTGGCGCTCGCGCAGGGCGTCGAGTTCTGCCACGCTCATGTAGCAGGGGTAGACCTGGCCTTGCTCCTGCAGCCGGGCCAGCACCTGCTTGTAGCGCTCCATGCGCTGCATCTGGTAGAACGGGCCTTCGTCATGGTCCAGCTGCAGCCAGGCCATGCCTTCGAGGATGACGTCGACCGAGGCCTGCGTGGAGCGCTCCAGGTCGGTGTCTTCGATGCGCAGGATGAACACGCCCTGGTTGGCGCGCGCAAACGCCCAGGGATACAGCGCCGAGCGGATATTGCCCAGATGGATGAAGCCCGTGGGCGACGGGGCGAAGCGGGTGCGTACTTGGGTCATCTTTATTTGCTCAGGCTGGACAGGCCGCGAAGACCGCGCAAGAGATCGTCCTGGATGTCCTCGGGATGCTCCAGGCCCACGGCGAGCCGGATCACGCCCTGACTGATGCCGGCGGCCTGGCGCTGCGCCTCGCTCAGGCGGCCGTGCGAGGTGGTGGCCGGGTGGCTGATGATGGTCTTGGTGTCGCCCAGGTTGGTGGCCAGCGAGAGCAGCCGGCAGCTGTCGAGCACATGGAAGGCCTTGGCCCGCGCCTGCTCCGGCGTGTCGCCGGCCAGCTCGAAGGCGACCACGCCGCCGCCCAGGCCGCCCTGCTGGCGCATCGCCAGCTCGTGCTGGGGGTGCGAGGGCAGGCCGGGGTAGAACACGCGCGCCACCTGGGGCTGGGCCTCGAGCCAGCGAGCGATGGCCAGCGTGTTCTCGCAGTGCGCCTTGACGCGCACGGCCAGGGTTTCCATGCCCTTGAGCACCACCCAGGCGTTGAAGGGCGACAGCACCATGCCGGCGGTGCGCACCACGGGGGCGAACTTTTCGCTGACGAGCTGCTGGCTGGCGCACAGCGCGCCGGCCATCACGCGGCCCTGCCCGTCCAGGTACTTGGTGCCGGAGTGCATGACGATATCGGCGCCCAGCGCCAGCGGGCGCTGCAGTATGGGCGTGGCGAAGGCGTTGTCCACCGCCAGCAGCGCGCCGGCCTGGTGGGCGATGCCGGCCAGCGCGGCGATGTCGCAGACTTCGGTGAGCGGGTTGGTCGGCGTCTCGGCGAACAGCAGCCGGGTGTTCGGGCGCACGGCGGCGCGCCACTCGTCCACGTCCGTCTGCGAACAGAAGGTGGTTTCCACGCCGAACTTGCCGAACTCCTTGGCGAACAGGTTGAGCGTGGAGCCGAACATGGAGCGCGACAAGATGACATGGTCGCCCGCCTTGAGCAGGCCCATGATCATCATCAGGATCGCGCCCATGCCGCTGGCCGCGCCTATGGCCGCCTCGGCGCCTTCGAGCGCCGCCAGGCGCTGCTCGAAGCTGGTGACCGTGGGGTTGGAGGTGCGCGCGTAGGTATAGCCCTCGCCGCTGGCGAAGCGCTCGGCCGAGGTGGCCGCATCGGGCTGTACGAAGCCGGTGGTGAGGTACAGCGTCTCGGAGTTCTCGCCGTACTGGCTGGGCGCGATGGCCGCGCGGATGGCCAGCGTCTCGGGCCGCAGGCCAGAAGGTAGGGTCTTGTCAGTCATTCTTGTGGTGCTCGCAAAAATACGCCGGCTCAGGCCAGGTCGGCATTGGGCAGCGCCAGGCGCGAGGTGTCGGCATCGTCTTCCTCGGCCGCGGCGCGGCCCTGGTTGATGCGCGAGATGCCGTCGGCCGTGATGTTGCCGGTGATGTACACGCCGTCGAAGCACGAGGCCTCGAAGCCGTGCACGCCGGGGTTGAGCCGGCCCACGGCCGCCTTCATCGCGTCCACGTCCTGGTAGATCAACGCATCGCAGCCAATGGAGGCCCGGATCTCCTCCAGCGAGCGGCCATGGGCCACCAGCTCGCTGGCGGTGGGCATGTCGATGCCGTAGACGTTGGGAAAGCGCACCGGCGGCGCCGCGCTGGCGAGGTAGACCTTGTTGGCGCCGGCGTCGCGCGCCATCTGCACGATTTCGCGGCTGGTGGTGCCGCGCACGATGGAGTCGTCCACCAGCAGCACGTTGCGGCCCTTGAATTCGCTGGCGATCGCATTGAGCTTTTGGCGCACCGATTTCTTGCGCACGCCCTGGCCGGGCATGATGAAGGTGCGGCCCACGTAGCGGTTCTTGACGAAGCCCTCGCGGTACGGGATGCCCAGGCGGTAGGCCAGCTGCATGGCGCTGGGGCGGCTCGATTCGGGGATCGGGATCACCGCGTCGATCTGGCTCGGCGGCACGGTGGAGATCACGCGCTTGGCCAGGGTCTCGCCCAGGTTCAGGCGGGCCTGGTAGACCGACATGCCGTCGAGCACCGAGTCCGGCCGCGCCAGGTAGACGAATTCGAAGATGCAGGGATGCAGCTGCGCGTTGTCGGCGCACTGCTCGAAGCTGATGTCGCCGTCGGGCGACACGAACACCGCCTCGCCCGGCGCGATGTCGCGCTCCAGCGTATGCGTGGTGCCCTCGAGCGCCACCGATTCGCTGGCCACCATGATGGTGCCGTCGGCGCCGCGCCCCATGCACAGCGGGCGGATGCCGTTGGGGTCGCGGAAGGCCACCAGGCCATGCCCGGCGATCAGCGCGATCACCGCATACGAGCCCTGGATGCGCTTGTGCACCGCGCGCACCGCGCGGAACACGTCTTCCTTTTGCAGCGGCACGCCGCGGGTGGCGCGTTCGAGCTCGTGCGCGAACACGTTGAGCAGCACTTCCGAGTCGCTCTCGGTGTTGGTGTGGCGGTGGTCGGTGGAGAACAGCTCCCGGCGCAGCTCGACCGCATTGGTGAGGTTGCCGTTGTGCACCAGCACGATGCCAAACGGCGCGTTCACGTAGAAGGGCTGCGCCTCTTCCTCGCTGTAGGCATTGCCCGCGGTGGGGTAGCGCACCTGCCCCAGGCCCACATTGCCCGGCAAGGCGCGCATGTTGCGGGTGCGGAACACGTCCTTCACCATGCCCTTGGCCTTGTGCATGAAGAACTTGCGCTCTTGCTGCGTCACGATGCCGGCGGCATCCTGGCCGCGGTGCTGCAGCAGCAGCAGCGCGTCATAGATCAATTGGTTGACCGGGGCGTTGCTGACGACTCCGACAATTCCACACATAGTTGCGTTCCAGATTTTTAGCGGGGCTCACCCACAACTTGCGAAGCAGTCTCCAGCGACCGATTCACCAACGAAGACCAGTGCTCCCCCATTTCCTGGGGCAGCAGGGGCTGCAGCCGCGAGACCACAGCCACCAGATGGGGCGCCACGGCGGAAGTCTTCCAGAGTTCCGAATCCCGCATTGGCGTCCAGAGAAAAACCAGGGCCACCAGCAGCAGCAGCAAGCCGCCGCGCGCCAGACCGAACATCGCTCCCATGGCGCGGTCGGCCGGGCGCAGCCCCACCGACTTGACCAGCTTGCCCACCAGCCAGATCGCGAAGCTGCAGGCGAACATGGCGGCGATGAAGAGCAGCACGAAACCCGCGGCGGTGCGTATGCCCTCGTCCATTTCGGTGATCGGCAGCCAGCGTCCAAGCGCCGCGCCCCAGGCGCGCGCCACCACGAAGGCCGCGATCCAGCTGCACAGCGACAGCACCTCGAACACCAGGCCACGCCAGGCGCCGATCACCACCGAGCCCAGCGCCACCACCACGAAAAACCAATCCAATGCCGACACTTGCAGCGCTCTCAGCCAGCCAGCCGCAGCATCACATCGGCACCAGCGAAGCGGACAAGCCCTGCGCCTTGACCCGGGCCGCCGCCTTGTCGGCCTCTTCCTTGCTGCCGAACGGGCCCACGCGCACGCGCACCACCTTCTTGCCGCCCGCGTTCACGCTCTGGGTGAAGGCCGAAACACCGGCCATCTGCAGCTTGGCGCGCACCTCGGCCGCCTTGTCGGCATCGGCGAACGCGCCCACCTGCACCACATACCTGCGGCTGGTGGCGGGCGCCTCGGGCTTGGAGGCCTCCGCCTTGGGCTTTTCTGCGGCCTTCTCTGCTGCCTTTTCTGCTTTGGGCGCCGCGGCCGTGCGGCCCTCCATCAACGCGCGGATGCGGTCGGCATCGTCGCTGTCGCTCTTGGGCTTTTCCGGCTTGGGCTCGGGTTTGGGCTTTGGCTTGGCTTCCTGCTTGGGCTTGGGCTCGGGCTTGTGCTCGGCCTTGGGTTCGGCCTTGGGTTCGGCTTTAGGCTCCGGCTTGGCCTCTTGCCTGGGCTTGGTATCCGGTTTGGCCTCGGGCTTGGTTTCGGGCTTCGGCGGCTTGTCGGCATTCGCGGCAGCAGCCGCTGCCGTCGCGGCCGCGGTGGCAGCGGCCGTGGCCGCAGCCGTACCGGCGCGCGGCGCCTGCACGATCTCTTCGCCGGCGCCCAGGCTGTCCTGCACGGCGGAATGGGGGTTGGCGGAGTGGCCGGCCTGGGCCGCGCCGGGTTCGGGCGCCGACGGCACCGTCAGCGCCGCGACCTTTTCCTTGTCAGGGATCTCGATGGATGCATTCACCGCCACCGGGCGGGGCTGGGTGTCGAACAGCAGCGGAAATCCCAGGATCGCCGCGAGCACCAGCAGCGTGGCGCCGATGAGGCGGTGGCGCGCGCGGCGGCGCATGGCCTCGACGCTTTCCACCGACGAGCCGCGCGCGCCACGGATGACGCGCTCGGGCTCCTGCTTTTTACCGGGCCACCGGAGTTTGAAAAATGCCATGGAGTGGGATCAATCGCCGTTCAAGTGCTTGGCTTTGAGGCGGGGAATTCCGTCTTTCAGCACCCCGCCCACCGTATAGAACGAACCAAAAACCACGATTCTATCAGCGCCCTCCGCCGCCGCCATCGCGGCCTGCAGCGCCTGCATGGGATCGGCATGGATGCTGGTGGCCACGTCGCGGCGGCCGCCGGCCACCATCTGCAGCGCATTCCACTTCTGCTGCAGCTCGGCGGCCTTCTCGGCGCGCGGCGTGGGCAGGTCGGTGAAGTACCAGCGGTCGATCACCGGCGCGATCTTCTGCAGCATCAGCGTCAGGTCCTTGTCGTGCATGGCGCCGAACACCGCGTGCGTGCTCGGGTAATAGCCCATGGCGTCGAGGTTGGCGGTGAGCGCGGCGATCGCATGCGGGTTGTGGCCCACGTCGAGCACCAGCGTGGGCTCACCCGGCACGATCTGGAAGCGCCCGGGCAGCTCGACCATGGCCAGGCCGTTGCGCACCGCCTGCGCGGTGACTGGCAGGCGCTCGCGCAGCGCTTCCAGCGCGGCCAGCACGCCGGCCGCATTGACCAGCTGGTTGGCGCCGCGCAGCGCCGGGTAGGCCATGCCCGAGTAGCGCCGCACCCTGGGCGCCCCCACGCCGGCGGCGTCGCCCGCCGCGCCGCCCTCGGGCGGCCGTGCGGCGGCACGCCCGGCCCAGCTCCACTGCTGCTTGTCGCCGTCGTAGCTGAAGTCGCGGCCGAAGCGCCACAGGTCGGCACCGATGGCCTGGGCGTGGTCGATCACGCTTTGCGGCGGCATAGGGTCGCTGACCACCACCGGACGGCCGGGGCGCATGATGCCCGCCTTCTCGCGGCCGATGCTGTCGCGGTCAGGGCCGAGCAGCTCGGTGTGGTCCAGGTCGATGCTGGTGATGACGGCGCAGTCGGCATCGATGATGTTGGTGGCATCAAGCCGTCCGCCCAGGCCCACCTCGAGGATGGCGACGTCCAGCCTGGACAGCGACATCAGCCGCAGGATCGCCAGCGTGGTGAATTCGAAATAGCTCAGCGACACCTCGGGCGCCTGCAGGCGCGCCGCCTCCACCGCCTCGAAATGCGGCAGCAGCTCGGCCGCGCTCACGATCTCGCCGCGCAGGCGGCAGCGCTCCTCGAAATGCACCAGGTGCGGCGAGGTGAACACGCCCGTGCGGTAGCCGGCCGACAGCGCCACCGCCTCCAGCATGGCGCAGGTCGAGCCCTTGCCGTTGGTGCCGGCCACGGTGATGACCGGGCAGTCGAAGCGCAGCTGCAGCCGCCGCGCAACCTCGCTCACGCGGGCCAGGCCCATGTCGATGGCCTGCGGGTGCAGGCTCTCGCAATGCGCGAGCCAGGCATCCAGGGTGGGAAATGTGGTGTGCATACGGGGGCGTATTGTGGCCGAGCCGCGCTTTCCCGCGCACGAGTCAGGCTTGTTGCCTTTATAAAAAGAGAGCTGCTAGCGCTTTATAGGCAATGTTTTCAATATGTTTTATATTTGAAAACCTTATATATCAATCGCTAACAGCTATTATTTTATTGACTACCATTCGGCCACGCTGCCGTCCGCATGGCGCCGATCAGACAGCTTCCAGTGAAGCTAACAAACCGCATGCGAAGTGTTCATGCCGCCATGCGTGGCAAGTGCTACAAACGAAGCTTCCTCTTTCCCCGTCCTCTCCACCTCCATGACTTCAACCCCCATCGTCTACGGCATACCCAACTGCAGCACCGTCAAGAAGGCCCGTGCCTGGCTGGACGGCCAGCAGTGCGCCTACCAGTTTCACGACTTCAAGAAGGCCGGCGTGCCCGAAGCCCAGCTGCCGCAGTGGCTCGCGCAGGCCGGCTGGCAAAAGCTGCTCAACCGCCAGGGCACGACCTGGCGCAAGCTGCCGCCCGAGACCCAGGCGGCGGTGGTGGACGCCGCCAGCGCCAGCCGGCTCATGCTAGAGCAGCCCAGCGTGATCAAGCGCCCGGTGGTCGAATGGCCCGACGGCAGCGTGACCGTGGGCTTCGACGAAGCCGCCTGGGCCGAAAAGCTCTAAAAACATTGGCATTTACCGAGTTTTACCAGCGTTTTAAGCCCCCTCTAACCGGCGCGCCTACACTATCCCATTGTGTTTGTAGATTGGATGTGGAGGCACACCATGCCACGATTGCTGATGTCCACGCTCGCCGCCACCGCCATGCTGGCGGCGGCGCTGCCCGGCTGGGCCCAGGGCTATGCGCCCGAGGGCCAGCAGGCCATGGGCCGCGTGATCTCGGTGCGGCCCGACTACCAGCCGGTCAGCGTGCCGCAGCAGGTCTGCCATGACCAGCAGGCCTATGCCGGCAGCACCAATTCGGGCCTGGGCGCCATCGCGGGCGCGGTGGTGGGCGGCGTATTCGGCAACAGCATCGGCGGCGGCTTCGGCCGGGCCGCGGCCACGGCAGCCGGCGTGATGGGCGGCGCGGCCCTCGGCAACCAGCTCGAAGGCGGCTATCCGCAGTACCAGACGGTGCGCCAGTGCGGCACCCAGTACGTCACGCAGAACCAGCAGACCGGCTACATGGTGGAATACGAATACGCCAACCAGCGCTTCACCACCCACACCGCCCAGCACCCCGGCGACTGGATCCCGCTGAGCATCCAGCCGGTGGCCAGCAGCGCCAGCACCGCGCCACCGCCTGCCGCCTACGACAACTACTACGCACCCCAGCCTGGCGTGGTGGTGGGCGCCCCGGCCGCGGCGCCGGTGTACTACCCCGCGCCGGCGTATGCGGCCCCCGTTTATGCAGCCCCCGTTTACGCGGCACCGGTGATCCAGCCGGTCATCTCGCTGGGCTTCGGCGGCGTATGGGGCGGCGGGCACCGGCACTGGCGCTAACGGGGCAATACCCCCTCTCCAGACAGCAGGCGACCCCGGGTCGCCTTTTTCTTGCGCCATGCCCGCTAAAATCAACAGTTTCAACCTTCCTCGCAGCAGCCACCCATGACCACAGAGAGCATCCAGGGCGTCACCCTCACCGCCAAGGCCAATGTCTATTTCGACGGCAAGTGCGTCAGCCACAGCTTCACGCTGGCCGACGGCACCAAGCAATCCGCCGGCGTGGTGCTGCCCGCGACGCTGACCTTTGGCACGGCCGCCGCCGAGATCATGGAGTGCGTGGCCGGCTCCTGCGAGTACAGGCTGGACGGCGAGAGCGAATGGAAGACCTCGGGCCCCGGCGAGCGCTTCCAGATCCCGGCGAACTCCAAGTTCGACATCCGCGTGACGGACAGCTACCACTACATCTGCCACTACGCCTGACAGGCTCAGGCAGCTTTTTCGCCACTGGCACATACCCAGCAAGCGCAGGCAGCTATCGTTTTTAAGAGATCACCCATGGCAACCATTTTGCAATCCGTACCCGTCGGCCAGAAGGTCGGCATCGCCTTCTCGGGCGGCCTCGATACCAGCGCCGCGCTGCGCTGGATGAAGAACAAGGGCGCGCTGCCCTATGCCTACACCGCCAACCTGGGCCAGCCCGACGAGGACGACTACGACGCCATCCCGCGCAAGGCCATGGAGTACGGCGCCGAGCAGGCCCGGCTGATCGACTGCCGCGCGCAGCTGGCGGGCGAAGGCATCGCCGCCATCCAGGCCGGCGCCTTCCACATCAGCACCGGCGGCATCACCTATTTCAACACCACGCCGCTGGGCCGCGCGGTGACCGGCACCATGCTGGTGGCCGCGATGAAGGAAGACGATGTGCACATCTGGGGCGACGGCTCCACCTTCAAGGGCAACGACATCGAGCGCTTCTACCGCTACGGCCTGCTCACCAACCCGGCGCTGAAGATCTACAAGCCCTGGCTGGACCAGCAGTTCATCGACGAGCTGGGCGGCCGCGCCGAGATGTCGGCCTTCATGACCAAGGAGGGCTTCGGCTACAAGATGAGCGCCGAGAAGGCCTACTCGACCGACTCCAACATGCTGGGCGCGACGCACGAGGCCAAGGACCTGGAGTTCCTCAATAGCGGCATCCGCATTGTCAACCCCATCATGGGCGTGGCCTTCTGGAAGCCCGAGGTCGAGGTCAAGGCCGAAGAGGTGTCGATCAGTTTCGACGAAGGCCTGCCGGTGGCCGTCAACGGCAAGGAGATCGCCGACCCGGTGGAGCTGTTCCTGGAGCTCAACCGCATCGGCGGCCGCCACGGCCTGGGCATGAGCGACCAGATCGAGAACCGCATCATCGAGGCCAAGAGCCGCGGCATCTACGAGGCCCCCGGCATGGCGCTGCTGCACATCGCCTACGAGCGCCTGGTGACCGGCATCCACAACGAAGACACCATCGAGCAGTACCGCCTGAACGGCCTCAAGCTCGGCCGCCTACTGTACCAGGGCCGCTGGTTCGACCCGCAGGCCATCATGCTGCGCGAGACCGCCCAGCGCTGGGTGGCGCGCGCGGTCACCGGCACCGTGACACTGGAGCTGCGCCGCGGCAACGACTATTCGCTGCTGAACACCGAGTCGCCCAACCTGACCTATGCGCCCGAGCGCCTGTCGATGGAAAAGGTGGAAGACGCGCCGTTCAGCCCGCTGGACCGCATCGGCCAGCTGACCATGCGCAACCTGGACATCTCCGACACCCGCGACAAGCTCGGCGTGTACTCGCGCGCCGGCCTGCTGTCGCTGGGCGGCAATGCCGCGCTGGCGCAGCTGAACGACGGCAGCGCCAAGAAGTAATACCGGAGCGCGTTGTGCATTGAGGGTTTGGCATCGGGCGCCGCATCGGCGCCCGCCAGGCAAGCATCAATGCCACCAGCACCAAGGCAACCGACCGGCCTTCCAGCCTGTGCGGTTGCTTTTTTTCGAACCTGCCGGTGTACGATTGGCCCGCTATTTGCACACACCACCTGCGTACCCGCCCATTTCAACCACTACCCCTACGCCCCATGAATCTCGATCTGCGCAAACGCCATTTGCTTCGCCTGGCCGCCGTCTCGGCGCTCGGCGCCGCCGGCCTGGCCGCCTGCGGCAAAAAGGAAGAGGCCGCCCCGGCCGCCGCCGCGCCTGCGGCAGCCCCTGCCCCCGCCTCCGGCCCGCTCAAGGCCGCCTGGATCTATGTCGGCCCCGTGGGCAGCGCTGGCTGGAGCTTTGCGCACGACCAGGGACGCAAGGCGGTCGAGGCCGAATTCGGCGACAAGGTGCAGACCAGCTTCATCGAGAGCGTGCCCGAGGGCGCCGACACCGAGCGCGTGCTGCGCGACCTCATCAGCCAGGGCAACACCCTGATCTTCGGCACCAGCTTCGGCTTCATGGAGGCCATGGTCAAGGTGGCGGCCGAGTTCCCGCAGGTCAGGTTCGAGCACGCCACCGGCTACAAGACCGCCGAGAACCTGAATGTCTACGACTCGCGCTTCTACCAGGACACCTACCTGGCCGGCATCATCGCGGGCCACATGAGCCAAAGCGGCAAGCTGGGCTATGTGGGCTCGGTGCCGATTCCCGAGGTGCTGCGCAACATCAATGCCTTCACGCTGGGCGCGCAAAGCGTGAACCCGCAGATCCGGACCCAGGTGGTGTGGACCAACAGCTGGTTCGACCCGCCGCGCGAGACCGAGGCCGCGGTCTCGCTGCTGGGCAACGGCGCCGACGTGCTGCTGCAGAACACCGATTCGCCCGCGGTGATCCAGGCGGTGGACAAGGCCGGCAAGCTGGCCTTCGGCTGGGATTCGGACATGAGCGCATTCGGCGGCAACGCCCACCTGGGCTCGTGCATCGCCAACTGGAGCCACTACTACATCAAGACCGTCAAGAGCGCGCTGGACGGCAGCTGGAAGGGCGGCCAGGTCACGCGCTGGGGCGTGCCCGAGGGGCAGAACGACCTCATCAAGCTGTCCGAGCGGATTCCCGCCGACGTGCGCGCCAAGGTCGAGGCCGTCAAGGCGAAGATGAAGGATGGCAGCTTCGACGTCTTCACCGGCCCGGTGGTGGACACCGCCGGCAAGGAGCGCCTGCCCGCCGGCACCCGCGCGGACGATGCCTGGATGGGCGCCATCGACTTCTTCGTCAAGGGCGTGGACGGGCAGATCTCCGCGTCCAGGTAAACCGCTGCAGGCGCCCGAACGGCGCCTTGCACCGGCCTGAATCAGCGCAGCGCCATCGCGGGCGCCGCGCCCTGGCGCATGGCGCGCACGATGGCCGCCAGCGCCACGCCGTAGGCGGGCACGAAGAGCAGCAGGCTCACCGCGAGCTTGATCACATAGTCCACCAGCGCGATCTCCACCCAGTTCGCGGCCATGAAGGGATCGGCGCTGCGCCAGAACGCGATGGCGAAGAAGGCCGCGGTATCCAGCGCCTGGCCGAAGACCGAGGCCGCGGCCGGCGCCAGCCACCAGGCATGGCTGCGCTGGCGGATGCGGTCGAACACCTGGATGTCCAGCAGCTGCCCCAGCACATAGGCCGCAAAGCTGGCCAGCGCGATGCGGAACACGAAGGCATTGAACTCGCCCAGCGCCCCCAGGCCGTTGAAGCGGCCCTCGTGGAACAGCACGCCCACGACGTACGAGGCCAGCAGCGCCGGCAGCATGGCCCGCGTGATCACGCGCCGCGCCGGCGACTTGCCGATCAGCCGCACCGTCAGGTCGGTGGCCAGGAAGATGAACGGAAAGCTGAACGCGCCCCAGGTGCTGTGAAAACCCAGCAGGTTGATCGGCAGCTGCACCAGGTAGTTGCTGGCGATGACGATGGCGATGTGAAACGCCACCAAAAGAGCGAGATAAAGCGGCACGCGCGACGGCTGCGCCTGGATGGACACCATGATGATCCTTTTTGGTGAATGGGGGCGAGGGAACCCATGACCGCGAATGCGGGCGAACCGGCAATTATAGGCCCTGCGTGGCGCCTCTTGCGGGTGCGCCGGGGCAGCGGGGATTTCGGCTCCGGCCCCGGCGCGCGCCAATTAAATTTCGCCGGCCAGCCAAGATGCGGCGAAAATAGCGGGTTTACTGCCGCCGTGCGGCTTTCGATACAAGGAATCACCATGCGCGCATCGCTGATGGCTGTGGCCATTGCCACCCTGGCCGGCTCCGCCTTTGCCGCCGACCTGCGGGTGGGCACCAACCCGGCCTACGAGCCCTTCGAATACAAGACCCCTGCGGGCGAGATCGTCGGCTTCGACATCGACATCGCCAACGCGCTGTGCGAGCAGCTCAAGCGCAAGTGCGTGTTCGTCGAATCCGAGTTCGACAGCGTGATCCCCGGCCTGCAAGCCAGGAAGTTCGACGTGATCATCAGCTCCATCTCGATCACGCCCGAGCGCAAGCGCGTGGTGGACTTCAGCAAGCGCTACTACAAGACGCCCAGCGCCATCGTGGTGAAGAAGACCGTCAAGTACGGCGGCCCGGCCTCGCTCAAGGGCATGAAGATCGGCGTGCTCAAGGGCAGCACGCAGGAGAAATGGGCGCTGGGCGAGCTCAAGCCCGCCGGCGTGAACGTGGTGGCCTACCAGTCGCAGGACCAGGTCTACCTCGACCTGCAGGCCGGCCGCCTCGACGGCACCGTCGCCGACAAGGTGGAAGTTCACGGCGGCTTCCTGCGCAAGCCCGAGGGCAAGGACTACGGCTATGCGGGCCCCGACCAGTACGACGAGAAGTACTACGGCGAAGGCATAGGCATTGCGATGCGCAAGGGCCAGAAGGAGCTCAAGCAGCAGCTCGACGAGGCGATCGACACCATCCGCAAGAACGGCACCTACGCCAAGATCGCCAAGAAGTACTTCGACTTCGACCCGTACGGCCAATGAACCCCCGTTGTGCGATGGGCATTGAGCGTTGTGCGGGTGCGACTCGCCCAACGCCGCGCGCCCACCGCTCAACCTGCACGACATGAGCGGATACTATTACTCGATCCTGCACGGCGCGCTGCTCACGGTCGCGGTGTCGCTGGCATCGCTGCTGGTGGCCACGCTGATCGGGCTCGCGGGCGCTGCGGCCAAGCTCTCGGGCCGGCGCCCGCTGGTCTGGCTGGCCACCGCCTACACCACGGTGGTGCGCGGCATTCCCGAGCTCTTGATGATGCTGCTGATCTTCTACGGCGGCGCCATCGGCCTGAACAACCTGCTCGAACTCCTGGGCAGCGACCAGGGCGTGGACCTGAACCCCTTCGCCGCCGGCGTGATGACCATAGGCTTCATCTACGGCGCCTACATGACCGAGACCTTCCGCGGCGCCATCCTGGCCATCCCCAAGGGCCAGATGGAGGCCGCCTGGGCCTTCGGCATGGGGCCGGTGCGCACCTTCGTGCGCATCACGCTGCCGCAGATGGTGCGCTACGCGCTGCCCAGCTTCACCAACAACTGGCTGGTGCTGATCAAGGCCACCGCCCTGGTCAGCCTGATCGGCCTGCACGACATGACCTACCTGGCCAAGCAGGCCAGCGCGGCCGCGCGCGAGCCCTTCGCCTTCTTCCTGTTCACCGCCGCGCTGTACCTGGTGTTCACCGCGGTGTCGCTGCAGCTGCTCAAGCGCCTGTCCGCGCGCTATAGCCTCGGAACCGACAAGGTGCAGCTATGAACTGGAGCGTGATCTTCGAGCCCGGCACGCTGGCCCTGTATGCGCAGGGCCTGGTCGTCACGCTGCAGCTGACGCTCATCAGCCTGGCCGCCGGCGCCGTGCTGGCGCTGCTGATGGCGCTGGCGCTGGTCAGCCGCTCGGCGCCAGTGCGGCTGCCGGTGGCGGCCTTCACCTATTTCATGCGCGGCACGCCGCTCCTGATCCAGGTGTACCTGATCTACTACGGCTTCGCCCAGCTCGAATGGGTGCAGGCGCGCTGGGACAGCGTCTGGCCCTGGACGCACTTCAAGGAGCCGTTCTTCTGCGCCCTGCTGTCCTTCAGCCTGAACACCGCCGCCTATACCGCCGAGATGCTGGCCGGTGCCATCCGCGAGACCAGCAAGGGCGAGGTCGAGGCCGCGCGCGCCATGGGCATGGGCCACTGGCAGCTGATGCGCCGCATCGTGCTGCCCAGCGCCATCCGCCGCATGCTGCCCGCCTACGGCAACGAGGTGGTGATGATGCTGCACAGCTCCAGCCTGGCCAGCACCGTGCCCTCGCTGCTGGACCTGACCGGCGCCGCCAGCCGCGTGTACTCCGACTTCTACCTGCCGTTCGAGGCCTACCTCTTCGCGGCCGCCATCTACCTGTGCATCACCTTCAGCCTGATCGGCGGCTGCCGCCTGCTGGAGCGCCGCTACCTGGGCTACCTGGCACCGCGCAAGGCATGACCATGACAAGCAATACCCCCTACAAACTCCAGGCGCTGGACATCCACAAGCGCTATGGGCAAAACGAAGTGCTCAAGGGCGTCTCGCTCAACGCCCGCGCCGGCGACGTGATCAGCATCATCGGCAGCTCGGGCTCGGGCAAGAGCACCTTCCTGCGCTGCATCAACCTGCTGGAGCAGCCGCAGCAGGGCCGTATCGTGGTGGCCGGCGAAGAGCTGCGGCTGCGCCCCGGGCGCAATGATGGCCATGGCGCCGCGCTGGAGGCGGCCGACCAGCGCCAGCTTCAGCGCCTGCGCTCGCGGCTGGCCATGGTGTTCCAGCACTTCAACCTCTGGGCGCACATGACGGTGCTGCAGAACATCACCGAGGTGCCGGTGCATGTGCTGGGCCTGCCGCGCGACGAGGCGGTGGCGCGTGCCCGCAAGTACCTGCAGCTGGTGGGGCTGGAGGGCCGCGAAGACACCTACCCCGGCCACATGAGCGGCGGCCAGCAGCAGCGCGTGGCGATTGCCCGCGCGCTGGCGGTCGAGCCCGAGGTGATGCTGTTCGACGAACCCACCAGCGCGCTCGATCCCGAGCTGGTCGGCGAGGTGCTGCGCGTGATGCAGGTGCTGGCCCAGCAGGGCCGCACCATGCTGGTGGTGACGCACGAGATGGGCTTCGCCCGCGAAGTGTCCAACCACGTGATCTTCCTGCACCAGGGCCTGATCGAGGAGCAGGGCCATCCGCGCGAGGTGCTGACCAGTCCGAAGAGCGAGCGGCTAGCGCGCTTTCTGTCGGGCAATCTCAAATAGGCCAGGCCGCCTCGGCCGGGCCGGTCACCACACCACCGGCTCCGGCTCCAGCCGGATGCCGAAGCGCTCGTACACGCTGGTCTGGATGGCGCGCGCCAGCGTCATCACCTCGCCGCCGGTCACGCTGCCCTCGCCGCGCCCCTGGTTGACCAGCACCAGCGCCTGCCGGTCGTAGACGCCGGCCTTGCCGATGGCCTTGCCGCGCCAGCCGCAGGCATCGATCATCCAGCCCGCGGCCAGCTTGATGCTGCCGTCCAGCATCGGGTAGTGCACGATCTTGGGCTCGCGGGCGATGATGTCGGCGCACTGCTCGGCCGTCACCGTGGGGTTCTTGAAGAAGCTGCCCGCATTGCCGATGACCGCCGGATCGGGCAGCTTGGCGCGGCGGATCTCGCAGACCCAGTCGAAGATCTGCCGGGCGCTGGGCTGCTCCACGCCCTTTTCCGCCTGCTTGCGGCTGAGGTCCAGGTAGCTCAGCTCCGGCCGCCAGGGCTTGGGCAGCGCCAGCCGCACCCGGGTGATCACCGCGCGGCCGGCCAGCCCCATGCCGCGCGGCATCGCGCCGCCGGGCTGGCGCATCAGCGTGGACAACGGCAGCTTCTCGGCCGGCTGGTGCTTGAAGACCGAGTCGCGGTAGCCGAAGGCGCACTGCGCCGCGTCGAGCGAGAAGCCCTGGCCAGTGGCCAGATCGATCGCATCGAGCGAATCGAAGCGGTCCTGCAGCTCCACGCCGTAGGCGCCGATGTTCTGCACCGGCGCCGCGCCCACGGTGCCGGGAATCAGCGCCAGGTTCTCCAGGCCGGGCAGGCCCTGCTCCAGCGTCCAGGCCACCGCGTCGTGCCAGACCTCGCCGGCGCCGATCTCGACGATGGCCGCCTTGTCGGTCTCGGCCACCACGCGCCGGCCCTTGATCTCCATCTTGAAGACCGTGGGCTGCACATCGCCGGTGAGCACGATGTTGCTGCCGCCGCCCAGCACCACCGCATCGCGGCTGGCGCCGGCGGGCGGCTGGGCTATGAACTGGCGGATATCCTGCTCGTCATGCACCCGGACCAACGAGCTGGCGCGGGCCATGATGCCGAACGTGTTGTACTGCTGCAGGGGAACAAATTTCTCGACTAACATCGCTAGATTGTCGCACCGGTGCTGCGCACGCTATTGAAAGGGAAAGATACATGCCATCGTTTGATACGGTTTGCGAAGCCGATTTCGTCGAAGTGAAGAACGCCGTCGACAACTCCGCCAAGGAGATCGGCACGCGCTTCGACTTCAAGGGCACCTCTGCCGGCATCGAGCTCAAGGACAAGGAGATCACCCTGTTCGGCGATGCGGACTTCCAGCTCCAGCAGGTCGAGGAAATCCTGCGCAACAAGCTCACCAAGCGCAACGTGGACGTACGCTTCCTCGACAAGGGCGCGGTGCAGAAGATCGGCGGCGACAAGGTCAAGCAGGTCATCAAGGTGAGGAACGGCATCGAGTCGGAGCTGGCCAAGAAGATCCAGAAGCTGGTCAAGGAAAGCAAGCTCAAGGTGCAGGCCGCGATCCAGGGCGACGCGGTGCGCGTGACCGGCGCCAAGCGCGACGACCTGCAGGCCACGATGGCGCTGCTGAAGAAGGACGTGTCGGAAGTGCCGCTGTCGTTCAACAACTTCCGCGACTGAGGGCGGGCGCAGCACTGCTGTGCCGCAGGAATGACCATCAAAAATATAGCTGCTGACCCTTTCCCTATCTAGTTTTCAATATGTTTTATATTGCAAACCATTGATAACAAAGCGCCAACAGCTCTTATTTTTATAGTCCACATCCTATTTCTTCTTCTGCCCCAGCCTCGACTCCTTGCCTTCGATCAGGCGCTGGATGTTGAGGCGGTGGCGGTAGATCAGCAGGGCCGCCATCAGCACGATGGCGGCGCAGATCCACTGATCGAACTCCCAGGCCACGCCGCCGCCCATGAGGTAGTACACCGGCGCGAACACCGAGGCCGCCAGCGACGCCAGCGACGAGTAGCGGAAGAACGCGGCGATGATGACCCAGGTCAGCAGCGTCGCCAGCCCCAGCCAGCCGCTGAAGCCCAGCAGCACGCCCAGCGCGGTGGCCACGCCCTTGCCGCCCTCGAACTTGAAGAACACTGGCCACAGATGGCCGAGGAAGGCGCCCAGCCCGGCCAGCGCCATCGTGCCGCCCTCCAGGCCGTAGGGCTTGCCGAAGCAGGCCACCAGCGCCACCGGCAGCCAGCCCTTGGCGGCGTCGAGCGCCAGCGTGGCGACCGCCGCCGCCTTGCTGCCCGAGCGCAGCACATTGGTGGCGCCGGGGTTCTTGCTGCCGTAGGTGCGCGGGTCGTTCAGCCCCATGACGCGGCTGACGATGACGGCAAAGGACAGCGAGCCCAGCAGATAGGCCGCAATGGCAACGAGGATCGGATACACCATGGTCAGGGCCGCAATTCCGTAGTTCGACAAAACCCGTTATTCTGCCAGCGCGCACTGCACCGCCACCGCATGCAGCAGTTCAGCACAAACCCGGGGCTCGAGCTGCACCAGAAAACCGCGCCGCCCGCCGTTGATGGCGATGCGCGGCAGCGCCAGGATGCTGCTCTCCACATACACCGGCAGCGCCTTGCGGGTGCCGAAGGGCGAGGTGCCGCCCACCAGGTAGCCGCTGTGGCGGCTGGCCACCTCGGGCTTGCAGGGCTCGACCGACTTGGCACCGATCTGCCGCGCCAGGTTCTTGGTGGATACCTTGCGGTCGCCGTGCATCAGCACGATCAGCGGCCGGGCATCCTGGTCCTGCATCACCAGCGTCTTGACCACCATGTGCTCGTCGAGCCCGAGCTGCCGGGCCGACTCCTGGGTGCCGCCGTGCTCCACATAGTCGTAGGGATGCTCGGTGAACGCCACCTTCGCGGCGCGCAGCGCCTGGGTGGCCGGGGTCTCGGATATATGTGACTGCTTTTTTGCCATACGCTTTCAAAATCTGCTTGCATCCATCTGCGGCGGCACGCTCCAGCCGAACCGGCCCAGCTCCTCGCGCGCCATCTGCGCCACCTCGGGCCCGCGGGCGCGCGGCATGCGCGCGGCCGCGGCCACCACGCCGAGCGCGGCATCCGCGCACGAGCCCACCTCGAAGCGCACGCCCACGCCCGCCAGCCCCTGCGCCGAGACCTGGGCATGGCCTTGCTCGCGCGCCTGGCGCACCCAGCGCATCAGCCGGCTCTCGCTGAGGCGGTGCGCGCGGTAGTCCGCCTGGTGGCGCGCATAGTGCGCCTGCACGGCGGCGTCGGCCATGCAGGCCAGAAAGGTGAAGCTCGGCACCCCCAGGCCCAGCAGCCGCGTGGTGCCCACCGTCTCGGCAAAGCCCTTCACCGGCCGCCCGCCCTCTTCCAGGTGCAGGCAGTGGCTGTAGTCGCCCGAGCGCACCACCAGGAACACCTGGTCGCCCGAGCGCCGCGCCAGCGCCATCATCGCCGGCCGGCAGCCCTCCACCAGCGGCGAGCGCGCCATGGCCACCTGCCCCAGCGCCACCGTCTCCGGCCCCAGGCGGTAGCGCCCCTCGCCGCCCTCCCGCGCGAGCAGGCCGGCGCGCACCAGCGACGAGGCGATGCGGTAGGTGGTGGTGCGCTCGAGAGCGGCCGCCTCCACCAGCTCGCCCAGCGTGATCCCCTGCGCATGGTGGCGCGCGGCAATGCGCAGCAGCGCTGCCGCGCGATCGATGCTCTGTGTTCCCGACATGGCCGTCCTATGCCCAATGTGCACATTATGCACATTCCGGCAGTTTGCGATTGCTGCCGGGCGGCGGCTGAATTTCAATCCATCCCAGCCGCAACCCACTGTTTCCCATGACTCCGTTTGAATCCCGAATCCATCCCGCCGCCGCCGCCTTCCAGGAGCAGCGCGCCGGCATGCTCGCCCTGGTGGAGCAGTTGCGCCAGCTGGAGCAGCGGGCCGCCGACGCCTCGGCCAAGGCCGCGCCCAGCTTCGCCAGGCGCGGCGCCCTGCTGCCGCGCGAGCGGGTGGCGCGCCTGCTCGATGCCGGCGCGCCCTTCCTGCCGCTGTGCAACCTGGCCGGCTACGGCCTCGACGACCCGGACCCCGAGCGCTGCGTGCCTGGCGGCTCGCAGATCGCCGGCATCGGCTTCGTCTCGGGCGTGCGCTGCATGGTGCTGGCCTCGGACTCGGGCATCGATGCCGGCGCGCTGACCGAGGCCGGCAACCAGAAGATCATCCGCTGCCAGGAGCTGGCGCTGGAGAACCAGCTGCCCTTCGTGCACCTGGTCGAATCGGCCGGCTCCAACCTGCGCAAGTACCGCGTCGACAAGTTCATCCGCGGCGGCGGCATGTTCTACAACCTCGCCCGCCTGTCGGCCGCGGGCCTGCCGGTGGTCACCGTGGTGCATGGTTCGTCCACCGCGGGCGGCGCCTACATGCCGGGCCTGTCCGACTATGTGGTGATGGTGCGCGGGCGCGGCAAGGCCTTCCTGGCCGGCCCGCCGCTGCTCAAGGCCGCCACCGGCGAAATCGCCAGCGACGAGGAGCTGGGCGGCACCGACATGCATGCCAGCGTCAGCGGCCTGGCCGAATACGTGGCCGAAGACGATGGCCACGCGATCGCCATCGCGCGCGACATCGTGGCGAACCTGGACTGGGCGCGCGCCAGCGCCCGGCCCGCCGCCTTCCTGCCGCCGCGGCTCGATGCCGACGAGCTGGCCGGCGCGATGGTGCTGCAGCACAGAAAGCCGGTCGACATGCGCGAGATCATCGCCCGCGTGGTGGACGATTCGCGCTGGCTGGATTTCAAGCCGGACTACGGCGCGGCCACGGTCTGCGGCCATGGGCGCATCGAGGGCCTGGCGGTCGGCTTCGTCAGCAACAACGGCCCCATCGATCCGGCGGGCGCCACCAAGGCGGCGCAGTTCATCCAGCTGTGCAACCAGTCGGGCACGCCCATCGTCTTCCTGCAGAACACCACCGGCTTCATCGTCGGCCGCGCCTCGGAAGAGGCCGGGATGATCAAGCACGGCAGCAAGCTAATCCAGGCGCTGGCCAACTCGCGCGTGCCGCAGATCACCATCTACTGCGGCGCCTCGTTCGGCGCGGGCAACTACGGCATGTGCGGGCGCGCCTTCCGCCCGCGGTTCTGCTTTTCCTGGCCCAACGCCCGCACCGCCGTCATGGGCGGCGAGCAGGCGGCCGCCACGCTGGAGATCGTGGCCCGCCAGCAGGCCGAGCGCAAGGGCCTGCCGGTGGACGAGGCCCGGCTGGCCGCGCAGCAGCAGGAGATCGTGGCCAACTTCGAGCGCCAGGCCAGCGCCTTCTACACCAGCGGCCACCTGCTGGACGACGGCGTGATCGATCCGCGCGACACGCGCGCGGTGCTGGCCTTTGCCCTGGCCACCGTGCGCGAGGCCGCGCAGCGCCGCACCCGCCCGGTGCAGTTCGGCGTCGCACGCTTGTGATCCCCCCACATTTGCAGGAAACCCCGCCATGATCTATTCCCCCGAGCACCGCGAGCTGATGCACAGCATCCGCCGCTTCATCAGCACAGAGATCGACCCATTCGTCGACGAATGGGAAGCCGCCGAGACCTTTCCCGCCCATGAACTGTTCCGCAAGCTGGGCCAGCTCGGCTTCCTGGGCATCACCAAGCCCGAGGCCCATGGCGGGCTCGGGCTGGATTTCTCGTATGCGGTGGCCGCGGCCGAGGCCATGGGCTATGCCCGCGCCCAGGGCGTGGCCATGGCGATCGGCGTGCAGTCCAACATGGCCACGCCGGCGCTGGCCGCCTTCGGCTCGGATGCGCTCCAGCGCGAGTACCTGGCGCCGGCCATCGCCGGCGAGCAGGTCTGCTCGATCGGCGTGTCCGAGCAGGGCGCGGGCTCCGATGTCGCGTCGCTCAAGACGCGCGCCCGCCGCGACGGCGGCGACTATGTGATCAGCGGCTCCAAGATGTGGATCACCAACGGCACCCAGGCCGACTGGATCTGCCTGCTGTGCAACACCTCCGAAGGCCCGGTGCACAAGAACAAGTCGCTGATCGTGGTGCCGCTCAAGCAAGGCGGCAAGCGCGCCAAGGGCGTCGAGGTGCACAAGATCCGCAAGTTCGGCATGTGGAGCTCCGATACCGCGCAGATCTTCTTCGACGAAGTGCGCGTGCCGGTGGGCAACCGCATCGGCGAGGAAGGCATGGGCTTCATCTACCAGATGAAGCAGTTCCAGGAAGAGCGGCTCGACGGCGCCGCGCGCCGCCTGTCCGCCATCGCCTGGATCGAGGAGACCGCCGACTACCTGCGCCAGCGCCAGGCCTTCGGCAGGCCGCTGCTGGACAACCAGTTCATCCAGTACAAGCTGGCCGAGCTCAAGACCGAGCTCGAAGCGCTGCGCGCCCTGATCTACGTGGCCACCAAGACCTATGTGGACGGCGGCGACGTGGCCGAGCTGGCCTCGATGGCCAAGCTCAAGGCCGGGCGCCTGTCGCGCGAGATCGCCGACTGGTGCATGCAGTTCCAGGGCGGCATGGGCTACACCTGGGACAACCCGGTCTCGCGCGCCTACCGCGACTACCGGCTGGGCTCGATCGGCGGCGGCGCCGACGAGGTGATGCTGATGGTCATCGCCCGGCACATGGGCCTGATGACCAGGAACGGCTGAGGTGAGCGCGATGAGCCAGGACACAGCCCACCCACCGCCGGTCGTCGTGCGCACCCTGCATGGCGTGCTCTTCGCCACGCTGAATACTCCCGCCACGCGCAACGCGCTCGCCCCCGAGGTGGTGGCCGCGCTGGCGCAGGCCGTCGAGCAGGCCCTGTGCGACACCTCGGTGCGGGCGCTGGTGCTGCGCGGCAGCCACGGCTTTTTCTGCGCCGGCGGCAACGTGGGCAGCTTCCAGGCCCGGCTCGACGCCCACGCGGCGATCGGGCCCGGCGCAGACCCGATCGCCGCGCGCAACCGCGAGTTCGGCCGCTTCATGCAGCGCCTGTGCGCGCTGCCCATTCCGGTGATCGCCGCGGTCGAAGGCGCGGCCATGGGCGGCGGCATGGGCTTGGCCTGCGCCGCCGACATCGTGCTCGCCACCCGCGGCGCCCGCTTTGCACTGAGCGAGACTTCGCTCGGCATCATCCCGGCGCAGATCGCGCCCTTCGTCGTCGCGCGGCTCGGCCAGCGCGTGGCCTGCCGCCTGGGCCTGAGCGGTGAAAAAATCAGCGCCGACACCGCGCAGGCCCTGGGCATGGTGGACGAGCTGGCCGCCGACGGCGCCGCGCTCGACGCCCTGCTCGCGCAGTGGCTCAGCCGCATCGCCGCCTGCGCGCCGGGCGCCAACCGCGCGCTCAAGCCGCTGCTGCGCCGCTGCGGCCAGGAAGACAACGGCACCCTGCTGGACGATGCGGCACAGCAGTTCTCCGCCTGCATGCGCAGCGAGGGCGCCGAAGGCATCGCCGCCTTCCGCGCCAGGCGCCCGGCCCGCTGGCTGCGCGCATTCAGCGCCGACGACATCCGTGCCGCGCAGGCCGTGCCGGCGCCCGCCCCCACCCCGACGGGAAGCAACTGACATGACCCACCCCAAGCAGATCCGCCCCTTCCACACCGTTCTGGTGGCCAACCGCGGCGAAATCGCCGTGCGCATCCTGCGCACCGTGCGCCGCCTGGGCTACCGCTCGGTGGCGGTCTACTCCGAGGCCGACCGCGCCAGCCCCCATGTGCGCGCCGCCGACTGCGCGCTGCTGATCGGCGGCGCGGCGCCGCGCGAGTCGTACCTGAACATTGCGGCCATCATCGACGCCGCGCGCCGCGCGGGCGCGGATGCCATCCACCCGGGCTACGGCTTCCTGGCCGAGAACGGCGATTTCGCCGACGCGGTCGATGCCGCCGGCCTGGTCTTCATCGGCCCCTCGGGCGACGCCATCCGCGCCATGGGCAACAAGGCCCAGGCCAAGCGGCTGGTGGCGGCGGCCGGCATGCCCTGCGTGCCCGGCTACCAGGGCGAGGAGCAGGGCGACGAGGCGCTGCTGCGCGCCGCCGCCGGCATCGGCTTCCCCATCATGGTGAAGGCCACGGCGGGCGGCGGCGGGCGCGGCATGCGGCTGGTCGAGGACAGCGCCGCCCTGCCCCAGGCGCTGGCCTCGGCCCGCTCCGAAGCGCTGGCGGCCTTCGGCTCGGACGAGCTGATCCTGGAGCGCGCGGTGCTCGCGCCGCGCCATGTGGAAATCCAGGTGCTGGCCGACAGCCACGGCCATGCGATCCACCTGGGCGAGCGCGACTGCTCGGTGCAGCGGCGCCACCAGAAGGTGATCGAGGAATCGCCTTCGCCGGCGGTCGATGCCGGGCTGCGCGAGCGCATGGGCGCGGCCGCCATCCGCAGCGCCCAGGCCATTGGCTACGTGGGCGCCGGCACCATGGAATTCCTGCTGGACCGCGAGGGGAGCTTCTATTTCATGGAGATGAATACCCGCCTGCAAGTGGAGCATGCGGTCACCGAGGCGGTGACCGGGCTGGACCTGGTGGAGTGGCAGCTGCGGGTGGCCGCCGGCGAGCCGCTGGCGCTGCGGCAATCCGATATCCGCCTGCAGGGCCACTCCATCGAGGTGCGGCTCACCGCCGAGGACGTGCCGGCCGGCTTTCTGCCCCAGACCGGCCCGGTGCTGCGCTGGCGCCCGCCCGGCGCGGGTTTCGACGTCCGCATCGACCACGCGCTGGCGGAAGGCGGCGCGGTGTCGCCGCACTACGACTCCATGATCGCCAAGCTGGTGGCGCACGGCGCCACGCGCGATGCCGCGCGCCGCAAGCTGCTGCTGGCGCTGGAGCACTGCGCGCTGCTGGGCCTGCCCAGCAACCAGGGCTTCCTGGCCGACTGCCTGCGCGATCCGGTGTTCGCCCAGGGCGATGCGGTGCACACCGGCTTCGTGCAGCAGCGCTTCGGCGCGCAGCTGTGCCAGCGGCCCGAGCCCAGCCACCGCACCGTGGCCCTGGCGGCGCTCGCGCTGCTGGCCGGCGGCAAGGCGCAGGAGCAGGGACAGGACTGCATCACCGCGCCCATGCTGGGCGCCCCGCCCACCCGGCTGGCCCTGGCGCTCGACGGCGTGCAGTGGGACATCAGCGTCGACACCCGGCAGGTGCCCTGGCGCGCCCAGGTGCGCCGCATGGCTGCCGACGGGCCCGATGCGCCCGCGCAGGACTTCGCGCTGCGCGATGCGTACTGGAGCGATCAGGAGCGCACATCGCTGCACGCCGAATGCAACGGCATGGCGGAATCGCTGGTGTTCGCCGCCGAGCCCGATGCGCTGCACCTCTTCCATGCGGGCCGGGCCTGGCGCCTTGCCCATGTGCAGGCGCGCAAGAGCCGCGGCGCGCGGGAGGGCAGCGGCCACGTCACCGCGCCGCTGACCGGCCGCGTCGTCGCAGTCGCGGTGCGCAACGGCGACAGCGTCGAGGCCGGCCAGCGCCTGCTGGTGCTGGAGGCCATGAAGATGGAGCACACGCTCACCGCGCCCATGGGCGGGCAGGTGTCGCAGCTGTACGTGGAGGCCGGCAGCCAGGCCAGCAAGGGCGCGCTGCTGCTGCGCATCGGAGCGCCGGCATGAGCCGGGCCATACGCATCGGCGGCGCCAGCGGCTTCTGGGGCGACTCGGCCATCGCCACGCCCCAGCTGCTCGCGGTGCCCGGGCTGCAATACCTGGTGTACGACTACCTGGCGGAGACCACGATGTCCATCCTGGCGCGGGCCCGCGCCAAGGATGCCGCGCTGGGCTATGCCACCGACTTCGTGCATGCCGCAATGGCGCCGCACCTGGCGGCGATATGCGCCAAGGGCGTGCGCGTGATCGCCAATGCGGGCGGGCTCAACCCCCATGCCTGCCGCGACGCGCTGGCGGCGGTTGCGGCGCAGCAGGGCCTGTCGCCGCGCATCGCGGTGCTCAGCGGCGACAACCTGCTGCCGCAATTCGAGCAGCTGCGCGGCCAGGGCCTGCGCGAGCTGCACAGCGGCGAGGCGCCCCCGGCCGCGCTGTACTCGGCCAATGCCTACGTGGGTGCGCGGGGCATCGCCCAGGCGCTGGCGCTCGGGGCCGACATCGTCATCACCGGCCGCTGCGTGGACAGCGCGGTGGTGGTCGGCGCGCTGGCGCACGAATTCGGCTGGCGCTGGGACGACTGGGACCTCCTGGCCGCCGCCACCCTGGCCGGCCATGTGATCGAGTGCGGCGCCCAGGCCACCGGCGGCCTGTTCACCGACTGGCAGCTGGTGCCCGACTGGGCCCATATGGGCTACCCGGTGATCGACTGCGCAGCGGACGGCAGCTTCACCCTCACCAAGCCGCAAGGCACCGGCGGGCTGGTCCACCCCGGCGCGGTGTCCGAGCAGATCCTCTACGAGGTGGGCGACCCCGCCAACTACCTGATGCCCGACGTCAGCTGCGATTTCCGCCAGGTGCAGGTTCAGCCGGTGGGGCCGCAGTGCGTGCGCGTCAGCGGCGCCCGCGGCCGCCCGCCGACCGGCACCTACAAGGCCAACGGCACCTGGCGCGACGGCTACCAGCTGCAGCTGATGATGGCCATTCGCGGCATCGATGCGCCGGCCAAGGCGCGCAAGACCGCCGCTGCGCTGCTCGAGCGCACCCGGGGGCAGCTGCGCGCACGCGGCTTCGCCGACTACACGCAGACCTGCGTGGAACTGCTGGGCTGCGAAGCGCTGTACGGCGCCCAGGCGCGCGCCCTGCCCACGCGCGAGGTGGTGCTGCGCATCGCGGCGCGCCATGCCGACCCCAAGGCGCTCGGCCTGCTGCAGCGCGAATGCGCGTCGGCGGGCACGTCGATGGGGCCGGGCACGCGCTCCTCCTTCGCCGGGCGGGCCGATGTGCAGCCGGTGATCAAGGTGTTTTCCTTCCTGGTGTCCAAGCAGATGTTGGCGCTGCAGGTCGAGCTTGGCGAGATCCGTCAGGCGGTGGCGCCCACCGCCTGCGGCCCCGCCCTGCCCGCCCCGGCCCTGCCCCCGCTGCCCGCGCTTGACGCCGGGGCCGACACGCTGGAAGTGCCGCTGGTCACGCTCGCCTGGGCCCGCAGCGGCGACAAGGGCGACGACGAGAACATCGGCGTGATCGCCCGCCGCCCCGAATTCCTGCCGCTGCTGCGCGCCCAGCTGGGCAGCGCGCAGGTGCGCGCCTGGTTCGCGCACCTGGTGCAGGGCGAGGTCGAGCGCCACGAGGTGCCGGGCCTGCACGCGCTGAACTTCGTGCTGCACCAGGCGCTGGACGGCGGCGGCGTGGCCAGCCTGCGCTCCGACCCGCTGGGCAAGTCCTTCGCGCAGATGCTGCTGGACCACCCGGTGCGCATACCCCGCCGCTGGATGGACGACGGCTGGATCGAAACCACCGCCTGAAACACATTCACCACACCAAGGAGACCCCCTATGCAATCCCTTCTGCGCCGCACGCTGCTCTCGGCCTGCCTGGGCGCCGCCGCGCTGGCCTGCGGCCCCGCCCTGGCCGACGACGCCTATCCGGCCAAGCCCATCCGCGTGGTCGTGCCCTACACCCCCGGCGGCGTGTCCGACACCGTCACCCGGCTGCTGATGACCCGGCTGGGCGAACGCCTGAAAACCCCCATCGTGGTGGAGAACATGGGCGGCGCCAACGGCCAGATCGGCTCGGCCGCGGTGGCACGCTCGGCGCCCGATGGCCATACGCTGCTGGTCGTCGTGGCCGCGCATGCGATCAACCCCAGCCTCTACCCGAAGATGACCTACTCGCCGCTGCAGGATCTGCGCGGCGTGAGCCAGTTCGGCGGCATTCCGCTGCTGATGGTCTCCAGCGCCCAGCTGCCGCCCACCAACCTCAAGGAGTTCGTCGCCTGGGCCAAGGCCAACCCGCAAAAGGCCACCTATGCCTCCAGCGGCGCGGGCTCGGGCGCCCACCTGGTGGCCGAGCTGTTTGCGCAGACCACCGGCGCGCCGATGACGCACATCCCCTACAAGGGCATCGCCCCGGCGCTGCCGGACCTGTTCTCAGGCCAGGTGGCCGCCATCTTCGACTCGGTGCAGACCATGCTGCCCCAGGTCAAGGCCGGCAAGCTGCGCGCGCTGGCCATGACCAGCGCGCAGCGCTGGCCGGCCGCGCCCGAGGTGCCGACCATGGCCGAATCCGGCTACCCCGGCATGACCGGCGGCAGCTGGATCGGGCTGCTGGCGCCGGCCAAGACACCCAGCGCCATCGTGCACCGGCTGTCGGCCGAGATGCAGGCCGTGGTGAATGCCCCGGACATACATGCCAGGCTGATCGAATACGGCATCGACCCGGTGGGCGGCACGCCCGAGCAGTTCGACAGCTTCATCCAGGGCGAGGCCAGGCGCTGGGCCGAGGTGATCAAGAAGGCCAACATCCGCCTGGAGTGACGCCATGCCCGGGATTTTCGAAGGCATCAAGGTGCTGGACCTGACCCGCGTCATCGCCGGCCCGCTGTGCACCCAGCAGCTGGCCGACATGGGCGCCACCGTCTACAAGATAGAAAAGCCCGGCGACGGCGACGACACCCGGCGCATGGGGCCGTTCCTACCCCATATGGATGGTGATGGCAACGTGGGCCACAGCAACGACTCGGCCCTCTACCTCGCCTACAACCGCGGCAAGCACTCGCTGACCATCGACATCGCCTCGCCCGAAGGCTCCCGCCTGGTGCGGGAGCTGGCCGCCCGCTGCGACGTGGTGGTGGAGAACTACAAGGTGGGCACGCTGGCCCGCTACGGGCTGGACTACGCCACGCTGCGGGCGGGCCGGCCCGATCTGGTCTACTGCTCGGTCACCGGCTTCGGCCAGTCCGGCCCGCAGGCGGCCCGCGCCGCCTACGACTTCATACTGCAGGGCCAGGCCGGGCTGATGAGCACCTGCGGCCAGCCCGAGGGCGCGCCCGGCGGCGAGCCCATGCGCACCGCCATCCCGATTGCCGACGTCGCCACCGGGCTCAACGCCTGCATCGCGGTGGTCAGCGCGCTGTTCCACCGCCTGCGCACCGGCCAGGGGCAGTACATCGACGCCTCGATGCTGGATTCGTCGGTCGCGCTCAACGGCCACCTGGCCGTGGGCTACCTGATGAGCGGCGCGCCGCCGCAGCGCATGGGCAACACCAACCCGATCGCCTCGCCCTCCGAGGTGTTTCGCTGCGGCGACGGCCACCTGATCATCGCCGCGGGCAACAACGGCCAGTTCGAGGCCTTGTGCCAGGTGCTCGGCTGCCCGCAGCTGGCCCGGGACGCCCGCTTCCGCAGCAATGCGGACCGGGTGCGGGCCCGCGCCGCGCTGCGCGCGGAACTGGCCCCGCCGATGCTGCGGCGCAGCTGCGCCGACTGGCTGGCGCGCCTGCAAGCCGCCGGCGTGCCCTGCGGCCCCATCAACGACATGGCGGGCGTGTTCGACGACCCGCAGGTGCGCCACCGCCAGCTCGCGCTGCGCATGCCCCACGGCCGCGGCCAGGAGGTGCCCGGCCTGCGCAGCCCGCTCGACTTCTCGGCCACCCCGGTCGTGCACCGTGCGGCCCCCATGCTCGGCGAGCACACCGCGCAGGTGCTCGGCCAGGAGCTGGGTTGCAGCGATGCCGAGCTGCAGGGCCTGCGCGCAAGAGGCATCGTCTGACGGCTCAGAAACTGCCCGCGAACTGGTAGCGCGACGCCGGATGCCACATGATCGCGACCGACGCCACCTGCTGCATCGACAGCGTGCGGCGCCACAGCACCAGCGAAGGCTCCTGCGCGCCCATGCGCAGCACCTCGCGCACCTCCGGCGGCGGCATGCAGGCCTCGATGCGGAAGGACACGCCCTGCAGCGGCGCCACCCGCGTCAGGTAGGCATTGGGGGTCTGGGTGTGGAAATCGCAGGCCAGGTAGTCTGGCGCCACCGCGGGGTTGACATAGCGGTCCTCCCACTGGATCGGCTGGTCGTTCTCCAGGTGCAGCACCACCGAATGGAATAGCGGCGCGCCGGCCGGCAGCTCGAAATGCGCCGCCAGCGTGTCGCGCGCGGTGGTGCGCTCCAGCCGGTGCAGCTCGCTGCGATGCACATGGCCGCGCGCCGCGATCTCATCGGCGATATTGCGCAGCGACACCAGCGTGGCCTGGTACTTGTGCTGGGCCACGAAGGTGCCCGAGCCCTGCACGCGCACCAGCAGCTGCTCGGCGGTGAGCTCGCGCAGCGCGCGGTTGACCGTCATCCGCGATACGCCAAAAGACTTGGACAAGGCATCCTCGCTGGGAATGGCATCGCCCTCGCGCCAGGCCCCGGCCTGGATCTGCGCCAGCACGTGCGCCTTGACACGCTCGAATGCCGGCTGCCGCCCCTCCTGCGGGGCTGCTGCGCCAGCAGGCTTGGTTTCTGATTTCATAGGGAAAACACCTAAAGCAAAGCTGCATGCCTTGTATTGACGGCTGCATTCTCGCATGGTCCAATTTGTATATACAACTTCAGAAATAAAAAACGAAGTTGTATTATCAATAACAGCCCATCGCCTGCAAGGAGACCTATGCAATCACCCCAACCCAAAGCGCATGGTGCCGTCGAGACGCGCACCATCGACATGGTCCCGGAGCAGGAGCGCCATGGCTCCAGCTGGAGCCAGTTCACACTCTGGTTCGGCGCCAACTGCCAGATCACGGCCATCGTCGACGGGGCGCTGGCCATCGTGTTCGGCGCCGAGGCCATGACGGCCATCATCGGCCTGCTGATCGGCAACATCCTGGGCGGCATCGTCATGGCGCTGCACTCCGCCCAAGGCCCGCGCCTGGGGCTGCCGCAGATGATCTCCAGCCGCGTGCAGTTCGGCGTCAAGGGCGCCTCGCTGCCGCTGCTGCTGGTGGTGCTGATGTACCTGGGCTTCGCCGCCACCGGCACGGTGCTGTCGGGCCAGGCCATCAACCGCATGTTCGACTTTTCCGCGCCGCAGACCGGCATGCTCATCTTTGGCACGCTGACGGCCATCGTGGCCGTGGTGGGCTATCGCCTGATCCACGTACTCGGCCGCATTGCCACCGTGGTCGGCCTGCTGGGCTTCGCCTACCTGGCCGTGCGCCTGGGCACGCACTACGACGTGGCCAGCGCCTTCGGCCAGAAGCCCTTCACCTGGGCCACCTTCCTGCTTACCGTGGCGCTGTCGGCCGGCTGGCAGATGACGTTCGCGCCCTACGTGGCCGACTACTCGCGCTACCTGCCCTCGAACACGCCCACCTCGCGGGCCTTCACCACCACCTTCATGGGCAGCGTGATCGGCGCGCAGATCGCCATGACGCTGGGCGTGCTGGTCGCCGCGCTGGGCGGCCAGTTCCTGAAGAACCAGGTCGGCTTCCTGGGCGAGCTGGCCGGCCCGGCCGCCATCGTGATCTACCTGGTGATCGTCTCGGGCAAGCTCACGGTGAACTGCCTCAACGCCTACGGCGGCTTCATGACCATCCTGACCACGGTCAGCGGCTTCAACAACAAGACGCAGATCTCGCCGGCCGCGCGCATCGCCTACATCGTCGGCTTCGTGCTGCTGTCGCTGGTGGTGGCCCTGCTGGCCAGTGCCGACTTTCTGAACAACTTCAAGAACTTCGTGCTCTTGCTGCTGGCGGTCTTCGTGCCCTGGAGCGCGGTCAACCTGGTGGACTACTACCTGGTGTCCAAGGAAAAGGTCGACATCCCCGCGCTGTATGACCCCCAGGGCCGCTATGGCAGCTACAACTACATGGCGCTGGGCTGCTATGTGCTGGGCATCCTGGTGCAGATCCCCTTCCTGAACCAGGCGCTGTACAAGGGCCCGGTCGCCGCCATGCTCGGCGGCGCCGACATCTCCTGGATTGTCAGCCTGGTGGTGACATCGCTGGTGTACTACCCGCTGGCCAAGCGCTCCATGAAGGTGCCGCCCCAGATGATCTACCCCAGCAGCGGCATCGCCCCCGCCCCGGCCCTCGATCCCGACGTCTACGCCGAGGCAACCCGCGCCCGCGTGGAGCCATAACCCCTTCCCCCCCCAAACACCGCCTTTCCCGCTACTACTTCCCAAGGAGCAACCATGACCACCAATATCGACCCCCGCATCGACCCCACCCGCATCATCCGCGCCCCGCGCGGCAGCCAGCTCAGCTGCAAGAACTGGCTGGCCGAAGCGGCCTACCGCATGATCCAGAACAACCTCGACCCCGAGGTGGCCGAGAACCCGCAGGCCCTGGTGGTCTATGGCGGCATTGGCCGTGCGGCGCGCAACTGGGAGTGCTATGACCAGATCCTGGCCTCGCTCAAGGAGCTGAACGCCGACGAAACCCTGCTGGTGCAGTCGGGCAAGCCGGTGGGCGTGTTCAAGACCCACCCAGGCGCGCCCCGCGTGCTGCTGGCCAACTCCAACCTGGTGCCGCAATGGGCCAACTGGGAGCACTTCAACGAACTCGACCGCAAGGGCCTGTTCATGTACGGCCAGATGACCGCCGGCAGCTGGATCTACATCGGCAGCCAAGGCATCGTGCAAGGCACCTTCGAGACCTTCGTCGAGGCCGGCCGCCAGCACTATGGCGGCGACCTGGCCGGCAAGTGGATCCTGACGGCCGGCCTGGGCGGCATGGGCGGCGCCCAGCCGCTGGCCGCCACGCTGGCCGGCGCCTGCTCGCTGAACATCGAATGCCAGCAAAGCAGCCTCGACTTCCGCCTGCGCTCGCGCTACCTCGACGAGCAGGCCACCGACCTGGACGACGCGCTGGCCCGCATCCAGCGCTACACCCAGGAGAAGAAGGCGATCTCCATCGGCCTGCTGGGCAATGCAGCCGAGATCCTGCCCGAGCTGGTGCGCAAAGCCCAGGCCGGCAGCATCAAGCCCGACCTGGTGACCGACCAGACCTCGGCCCACGACCTGATCAACGGCTACCTGCCCGCTGGCTGGAGCGTGGCGCAGTGGAAGAGCGCCCAGCGCGACCCGGCCCAACACGCCAAGCTGACCGACGCCGCCGCCAGCAGCTGCGCGGTGCACGTGCAGGCCATGCTGGACTTCCAGGCCATGGGCATTCCCACGGTGGACTACGGCAACAACATCCGCCAGGTGGCGCACGACATGGGCGTCAAGAACGCCTTCGATTTCCCCGGCTTCGTGCCCGCCTATATCCGCCCGCTGTTCTGCGAAGGCAAGGGCCCGTTCCGCTGGGTGGCCCTGTCGGGCGATCCCGAGGACATCTACAAGACCGACGCCAAGATCAAGGAACTGTTCCCCGACAACAAGCACACCCACCGCTGGCTGGACATGGCGCGCGAGCGCATCAGCTTCCAGGGCCTGCCGGCGCGCATCTGCTGGCTGGGCCTGGGCGAGCGCCACCTGGCGGGCCTGGCCTTCAACGAGATGGTGAAAAACGGCGAGCTCAAGGCGCCCATCGTGATCGGCCGCGACCACCTGGACACCGGCTCGGTTGCCAGCCCCAACCGCGAGACCGAGTCCATGAAGGACGGCACCGACGCGGTCTCCGACTGGCCCCTGCTCAACGCCCTGCTGAACACCGCCGGCGGCGCCACCTGGGTCAGCCTGCACCACGGCGGCGGCGTGGGCATGGGCTACTCGCAGCACTCGGGCATGGTCATCGTCGCCGACGGCACCGACGAGGCCGCCGCGCGGCTGGCGCGGGTGCTGGTCAACGACTGCGGCTCGGGCGTGATGCGCCATGCCGACGCGGGCTACGAGCTGGCCATCGAGACCGCGCGCAAGCAGGGGCTCAAGCTGCCCATGCTCAAGTGAGCAGCATGCGCGCACTACCTCTGCATCCACGCCAGGCGCTGCGTGGCATCGCCCTGGCCGCGGCGCTGCTGGCGCCCGGCTGGGCGGCCGCGCAGGCCCCCGCCGCGATCGACGACCTGCTCGGCGAGATGTACCCCCAGCTGGACACGCTGTACCAGGACCTGCACGCCCACCCCGAGCTGGGCTTCGCCGAGACCCGCACCGCCGCCCGGCTGGCCCGGGAGCTGCGCGGCCTGGGCTTCGAGGTGACCGAGCAGGTCGGCAAGACCGGCGTGGTGGCCCTGCTGCGCAACGGCGCCGGCCCCACGGTGATGGTGCGCACCGACATGGATGCGCTGCCGATGGAGGAGAAAACCGGCCTGCCCTATGCCAGCCGCGCCAAGACCACCTGGAACGGGCGCGAGACCTTCGTCGCGCACAGCTGCGGGCACGACGTCCACATGGCGGCCTGGGTCGGCGTGGCGCGCACGCTGGCGGCGCTGAAGCCGCAGTGGCGCGGCACGCTGATGCTGGTCGCCCAGCCCGCCGAGGAGACCGGGGCCGGCGCACGCGCCATGCTGGCCGACGGCCTGTTCAGCCGCTTTCCCAAGCCCGACATGGCGCTGGCGCTGCACACCGACCCGCGCCCCATCGGCACCGTCAGCTACGCCGCGGGACCGATGACCTCGGCCGCCAACGAGCTGGAGATCACCTTCAAGGGCCGCGGCGGCCACGGCTCGGCGCCGCACAAGGCGCTCGATCCGGTGCTGGTGGCCGCGCGCTTCATCGTCGACGTGCAGTCGGTGGTCAGCCGCGAGAAGGACCCGATGGAGTTCGGCGTGGTCACCATCGGCGCGCTGCAGGCGGGCAGCTCGGGCAACATCATCCCCGACCGGGTGGTGCTGCGCGGCACCATCCGCAGCTATGCGCCCGCGGTGCGGGCCCAGCTGCTTGCCGGCGTGCGCCGCGTTGCGCTGGCCTCGGCCGCGGCGGCCGGCGCGCCGCAGCCCGAGATCGCGCTGCCGGACACCAGCGCCGCCACCGTCAACGACCCGGCCGTCGTGGCCAGGGTCGAGGCGGCGCTGCAGGCCGGGCTCGGCGCCGACAATGTGTCGCGCACCCCGCCGCTGACCACCAGCGAGGACTTCGCCGAATATGGCGCCGAGGGCGTGCCCTCGATGTTCTTCCTGGTCGGCGTCACCGACCCGCAGGAAGTGGCGGCCTCGCAGCAGCCGGGCGGCAAGCCGCTGGTGTTCAACCACTCGCCGCAGTTCGCGCCGCTGCCCGAGCCCTCGATCAAGACCGGCGTGAAGGCCATGAGCCTGGCGGCGCTGAGCCTGCTGGGCAGGCCCTGAGCCGCCGCGCCCCACACAGAGAAAGGTAAACCGCATGACACACGCCAAGATACAGGCACCATCGAGCGCCGACGGCGTCTGGACCAACCTGCGGCTGGCCCCCGAGGCCCTGGGGCCGCAGGCCAGCGGCGTTTCGGACGCGGCCATCCTCGTGCGCGGCGGCCACATCGCCTGGATAGGCGAGCGTGCCGCCCTGCCCGCGCAAAGCCCCGGGCTGCCCCGCCACGACGGCCAGGGCGCGCTGGTCACGCCCGGGCTGATCGACTGCCACACCCACCTGGTGTATGGCGGCCAGCGCGCCAATGAGTTCGCCATGCGCCTGGCCGGCGCCGGCTACGAAGAGATCGCCCGCGCCGGCGGCGGCATCGTCTCCAGCGTGCGCGCGACGCGCCAGGCCAGCGAGGACGAGCTGTATGCGCTGGCCCTGCCGCGCCTTGAGAGCCTGCTGCAGGAAGGCGTGTGCGCGATCGAGATCAAGTCGGGCTACGGGCTGGCGCTGGAGCACGAGCGCAAGCAGCTGCGCGTGGCGCGCCGCCTGGGGCGCGATCTCGGCGTCACCGTGCGCACCACCTTCCTGGGCGCGCATGCGCTGCCGCCCGAGTACGCAGGGCGCAGCCAGGACTATATCGACCTGGTATGCCAGGAGATGCTGCCCGCGCTCGCCCAGGAAGGCCTGGTCGATGCGGTCGACGCCTTCTGCGAACGCATAGGCTTCTCGCTGGCCGAGACCGAGCAGGTGTTCCGCGCGGCCCGCGATCTGGGCCTGCCGGTCAAGCTGCATGCCGAGCAGCTGTCGAACATGGGCGGGGCGGCGCTGGCCGCGCGCTTCAACGCGCTGTCGTGCGACCACATCGAGCACCTGGATGGCTCGGGCATCGCCGCGATGCAGGCCGCGGGCACGGTGGCCGTGCTGCTGCCCGGCGCCTACTACTTTCTGCGCGACACCCACATGCCGCCGATTGCTGCGCTGCGCGCGGCCGGCGTGCCGATGGCGGTTTCCACCGACCACAACCCGGGCACCTCGCCGGCGCTGAGCCTGCTGCTCATGCTCAACCAGGCCTGCACCCTGTTTCGCCTGACCGTGCCCGAGGCCCTGGCGGGCGTCACGCGCTATGCGGCACAGGCGCTGGGCCTGCAGGACACGCACGGCACGCTGGCCGTGGGCCGGCCGGCGAACTTCGTGCTGTGGCCGCTGGCCGAGGCCGCCGAGCTGGCCTACTGGCTGGGCCAGCGCCCCGCCTGCACGGTGGTGCGGCAAGGGCGCGTCTGGAGGCCCTGAGATGCGCCGCCTCCTGCCCTGGTTCCACGGCTGGACCATCGTGGCGGCCGTGCATGTGCTGCTCGCGCTGGCCTTTGGCGCCATGTATGCCTTCGGCGTCTTCTTCGAGGCGCTGCAGGCGCAATTCCACGCGGGCCGCTTTTCGGTGGCTGCCGTCTTCTCGACCACCGCCTTGCTGTCCTACCTGGTGGGCACGGTGTCGGGCCCGCTCGCCGACCGGCTGTCGGCGCGTGCCGTCGTGGCGCTGGGCGCGGTGCTGCTGGCCGCGGGCTTTGCACTGGGCAGCCAGGCCGCCAGCCTGCAAGAGCTGCAGTGGCGCTTCGGCATCTTCGTCGGCCTGGGCATCGGGCTGATCTATGTGCCGGCCGTCACCGTGGTGCAGCGCTGGTTCATCCGCCAGCGCAGCCGCGCATCGGGGCTGGCGCTGGCCGGCACCGGCCTGGGCACCTTGCTGTGCCCGCTGCTGGCGGGGCTGCTGCTGCAGCCCCTGGGCCTTGGCGCCACCATGCAGATCTTTGCCGCCGGCATCGCCGTTCTGGGCCTGGCCGCCGCCAGCCAGCTCTACAACCACCCGCAGGACGCCGGGCTCGCGCCCGATGGCGATGCCAGCGCCGCGCCGCTTGCGGCCGGCAGCGGCATGGGCTTGCTGCAGGCCGTGGGCAGCGCGCGCTTTCAGGGCCTGTTCCTGGCCATCGCGCTGACCTCGGTCAGCCTGTTCGCCGCCACGGTACACATCAGCCCCCATGCCCGCGGGCTGGGCGTGGCCGCACCGCTCAGCAACAGCCTGATAGGGCTGATCGGCGTGGGCAACCTGCTGGGCCGGCTGCTGCTTGGCGGCCTGGCGGACCGCATCGGCCGGCTGCCGCTGCTGGCCTTGCTGACCCTGGCGCTGGCGCTGCTGCACCTGCTGTGGTGGCAGGCCGGCGGCTACGCGGGCCTGGCCTGGTTCGCGCTGCTCTTCGGCGCCTGCCATGGCGGCTGCATCACCCTGTACCCCACCTTGGCGGCCGACTGGTTCGGCACCCGCCACCTGGGCGCCATCCTGGGCGCGCTGTACATCAGCGTCGGCATTGCGGCCTGGGGCGGCGCCAGCCTGGCAGGCTGGCTTTTCGATCAGACTGGCGGCTATGGCGCAGCCATTCTCGCCAGCGGCACGGCCGCGCTGGCGGCGGCGGCCGGCCTACTCACCCTGGCCCAGCGCGGCAAGACGCCCGTCCCCGCATAGCGCATACACATCTTCTTCATACAAGAAAGCCCTCCCATGAACTCCCCCACTGCACCCACAACGACATGGCCCTGGTCCGGCCGCGTGGATTCCGAGGAAACCGGCCCCACCACGCGCTGGCACCAGCGCGTGCGCCCCTTCGAGGCGCACAGCAGCGGCGGCGTGGCCTTGATGGGCTTTGCGGTGGACGAAGGCGTACGCCGCAATGGCGGGCGCCAGGGCGCAGCCGGCGGCCCCAAGGCCATGCGCGCGGTGCTGGCCAACCTGGCCCTGCACGACAGCCTGGCGCTGTGGGATGCCGGCGACATTGCCTGCCCCGACGGCGACCTGGACGCCGCGCAGGCCGCGCTGGCCGGCCAGGTGGCCCAGGCGCTCGGCCAGGGCTGCCGCCCGCTGGTGCTGGGCGGCGGGCATGAAGTCGCCTGGGGCAGTTTCCAGGGCCTGGCCCGGCACCTGCAGGCGCAGGGCAGCCAGTCGCGGCGCGTGCTCATCGTCAACCTGGACGCGCACTTCGACCTGCGCACCGCGCATGAGGCGAATTCGGGCACGCCGTTTCGGCAGATCCAGGCCTGGTGCGCCGAGCAGCGCTGGCCCTTCGAGTACCGGGTCTTCGGCATCAACCGCGATGCCAACACGACGGCCCTGTTCCAGCGCGCGCAGGAGCTGGGCGTGCCCTACTGGCTCGACGATGCGCTGCAGACGCCCGATGGCGTGGCCCAGGCGCGCGCCGCGCTGGCCCGTGATCTGCAAGCCTGCGACGCGGTCTACCTCACGGTCTGCCTCGACGTGCTGCCCATGAGCCTGGTGCCCGGCGTCTCGGCACCGGCCCCGCTGGGTGTGCCGCTGCCGGCCGTGCAGGAGCTGATCGACACCGTGCTGGCCAGCGGCAAGCTGGCACTGGCCGACATCGCCGAACTCAACCCGGCCTTCGACCGCGATGCGCACAGCGCGCGGGTGGCGGCCCGCATCGCGGCCCGCATCGCGCTCGGTGCCCAGCGCCGCTAGCCTTCAAGCCAGTTACAGCGCCGGGTCGCGCATCTCCCAGCGGATGCGATCGATCTCGGCCAGCACCTCGGCCGGCAGGCGGGTGTTCCAGGCATCCAGGTCCTCGTCGAGCTGCGCCATGGTGCGCACGCCGATGATGGTGCTTGCCACCTGCCACTTGGTGTAGCAGAAGGCCAGGGCCAGCGCGGTGGGCGTGAGGCCATGGTCGCGCGCGAGCTGGTTGTAGCGGCGCGCGGCAGCCAGCGCCTCGGGCCGGCCCCAGCGCTGCTTGCGCACCGATTCGTAGCTGGCGATGCGCGCGCCCTGCGGCGCATCCGGCCCGGTGGTGCCGCTGGCGTCGTACTTGCCGGTCAGCAGGCCGAAGGCCAGCGGCGAATAGGCCAGCAGCGCCACCGACAGGCGGTGGCAGGTCTCGTCCAGCGCGTTCTCCCAAGTGCGGTTGAGCAGGCAGTAGGCGTTCTGCACCGATGCCACGCGCGGCAGGCCGTGCTGCTCGGCCAGGCGCACGAACTCGTGCACGCCGTACGGCGTCTCGTTCGACAGGCCGATCTGGCGCACCTTGCCCGCCTTCACCAGCCCGGCCAGCGCCTGCAGCTGCTCGTGGATGGAGGTTTGCGAAGCCTCCTTGGCCGGGTCGTAGTAGGGGTTGCCGAAGGCCGGCACATGGCGCTCGGGCCAGTGGATCTGGTAGAGGTCGATCACCTCGGTCTGCAGCCGGCGCAGGCTGCCCTCGCAGGAGGCGACGATGTCACGCGCCGTCATGCCCTTGCCCTCGCGTATCCATGGCATGCCGCGCGACGGCCCGGCCACCTTGGTGGCCAGCACCACCTTGCCGCGCGCACCGGGGCGGCTGGCGAACCAGCGGCCGATGATGCCTTCGGTGGCGCCATAGGTGGCCTCGCGCGCCGGCACCGCGTACATCTCGGCCGTGTCCCAGAAGTACACGCCGCGCTCCAGGGCCCGGTCCAGCATGGCATGGGCCTCGGCCTCGGCCACCTGTTCGCCGAAGGTCATGGTGCCCAGGCAGATGGGCGATACCCGCAGCCCGCTTTGTCCCAGCAATACGTCTTGCATGCTTGCTCATTCCGTCATCATTGGAGCAGCCAAGTGTAGCTGTCGCCCGGGCTGCGGCGCGGCGGCATGGCTATGGCATGCTCGGCGCCATGCCAAGCCCCTACGTCCCCCGCCGTGCCGCCGTCTCGCGGCTGCTCGCCATCCGCCAGCGCCCACTGCACCTGCTGCAATGGCCGGCCTGCGGCCAGCCCACGCTGCCCCCGCTGGTGCTGTGCCACGGCTGGATGGACGTGGGCGCGTCGTTCCAGTTCGTCGTCGATGCGCTGGGCGCGGACTTCTGCGCCCAGCGCCACATCTACGCCCTCGACTGGCGCGGCTTCGGCCACAGCCGCAGCCGCCCGGCGCCGGACCATTTCGTGTTCGCCGACTACCTGGGCGACCTCGATGCGCTGCTCGACGAGATCGCGCCCGGCGAGCCGGTGGACCTGCTCGGCCACAGCATGGGCGGCAACGTGGCGATGATGTATGCCGGCACGCGGCCCGAGCGCGTGCGCCGCCTGGTCAACCTCGAAGGCTTCGGCATGCCCGCCACCGCGCCCGGCCAGGCCCCGGCGCGCTACCGCCGCTGGCTCGACGAGATGCGCGCCCAGCGCTCCGGCGGTGGCGCGCTGCGCAGCTATGCCAACGCCGCCGAGGTGGCGGCGCGGCTGCGCCGCAACAACCCGCGCCTGCCCGAAGACAAGGCGCTGTGGCTGGCCGGCTACTGGGCGGCGCCGGGCAGCGACGGCCGCTGGCACATCCAGGGCGATGCCGCGCACAAGGTGGCCAGCGCGCAGCTGTTCCGCACCGATGAGATGTTGGCGCTGTATGCCGCCATCAGCGCTCCCACCCTGGTGGTCAAGGCCGAGAAGGACACCATGCAGGGCTACTGGCCGGGCCGCTACGGGCTGGACGAGTTCATGGCGCGCATCCGCCATGTGCCGCGGCTGCAGCTGGCCGATGTGGCCGACGCCGGCCACATGCTGCACCACGACCAGCCCGAGGCGCTGGCGCGACTCATCGAGGATTTCCTGCAGCCGGGCTGAGCTCCAGCGCCACGCCGACCAGCGTGCCGCAAAGGCCGGAATCAAGGGTGAGCGAGCCGCCGATGCGCTCGGCTCGTGCCGCCATGCTGCGCATGCCCACCGACAGGCCGGCGCGCTGCACCGCCGCCACGTCGAAGCCCACGCCGTCGTCCTCGATGTGCACCGCCAGCCTCTGCGGCTGCGGCCCGCCCACCTGCACCACCACCTTGAGGTGGCGCGCCCGGCTGTGCTTGATCACGTTGGACAGCGCCTCCTCCACCAGCCGCGTCAGGCCCATGCACTGCAGGGCGCTGGGCCGGTAGGGATCGCGCCACTGCGGCGCGATGCTCCACTGCGACGCCACGCCCAGCTCGTCCAGGATGCGGGTGAAACGGTGGCGCAGCGGCGCGGCCCACTGCACCGGTGTCTCGGGCACTGCGGCGCCGGCGCTGGAGCCGTGGTCTATCACCTGGCGCAGATCGTCGCGCAGGTTCTTGAGCAGCGACAGCACCCGCTCGTTGGGCAGGGCATCGCGCGCCTGCTCCACCAGCGCCATGCCGCGCACCAGGCTGCCGCCCAGGCCGTCGTGCAGGTCGTGGGCGATCTGCACGCGCTCCTGCAGCTTGGCGTTTTCCAGCGCCTGCGCATGCTCGCGCGCCAGCGCCTGCGCCAGCTCGGCGCGCGCCTCGGCCACGCCAGCCGCCAACTCTTGGTTGAAGCGCTCGATGCGCCGCATGCCCGCCGCCAGCCGGCCGCCCACCAGCAGCGCCATCAGCAGCGTGGTCAGCGGCGCGCCGACAGCGCTCCAGGTCTCGTGCGCACGCCACAGCCGCAATACCACCAGCACATCATGCGCACAAACCACCAGGAGCAGCAGCCAGCACAGCGCCAGCAGCATGTGCTGCACGTTCCGGCCTCCCGGCCTTGGCCGCCAGGCATGCCACTGGAAGTGCACGCAAACCAGCATGGCAATCAGCGCGAAACCCAGCCAGGCCACCATGAACACCACCACCACCGCCGCCGCCGGCACCGACAAGGCCGCAGCAACAGCCAGCAGCGCCAGCCAGCGCAGCGCCCGCTCCAGCCGCGGCAGGCTCTGCTCGCCGAAACGCCAGGTAAACATGCAAAACGCCAGCACATACACCACGAAGACCGCGATGTTCAGCCGCGACAAGGCCAGCGTGGGGGCCGCCATTGCCTCCAGGGGCCAGGCACTGGTGGCCAGTAGGGTCGCCACATAGGCGGCCCAGCTCAGCGACACCAGCGCATACCAGCCAAAGGCCTGCTCGCGGCGGCGCAGCAGCCAGACCACCAGGAACAGAGCGCCCACACCCGCCGTCATGCCTGCGCTCCAGCTATACACCGTGCGCTGGCGCCACAGCTTGCGCTCGTAGAGTGCCTGCACCTGGGCTGCGGGCCCCAGCCGCAACTGCCCCAGCCCGGGCGACAGCTCTGGTATGCCCGCCACCCGCACCCATGCCGTATTCACGCCGGCTTGCAGCGACGACTCGGGCAGCAGCCACCAGCGCGGCATGTTCCAGCTGCGCGACAGCGGCTCCACCAGCGAGGCATCGCGCCACAGCAGATCGCCGTTGCTGAACACCTCGCCCGCCATGCTGATGCCGTCGATGCCAAGCGCCACCGGTTCGCCAAGGCGCTCGCCCCCAGCACAGCCGCGCTCCCAGTCGATGCGGTACCACACCGCACCGCCAAAACCCGGCCAGCGCCGCGTCCAGGTGTCGGGCAGCGACACCGCCTCCCAGCCCTGCGCCGGCCGTGCAGCGCTATCGGCTCGCTCGGCCCGCGCAGCCTGCACCCCCAGCACGCGCGGCGCGCAGGCCTGCTGCGCCTGCGCCGCGCCAGCCCCAGCCGGCAAGGCCAACAGCCATGCACCACACAGCACGGCACACAGCGCACAGCACAGCAATGGCCAGCGCCTCACCCGATCACCCCCCGCGCCCGCGCCACGCTCACCGCATTGATGCGCGACGACACCGCCAGCTTGCGGTAGATGCGCTTGATATGGCTCTCCACCGTGTAGCGCGACAGGAACAGCTGCTCGGCAATCTCGCGGTTCGACAGGCCATCGGCCACCAGCCGCAGGATCTGCACCTCGCGCTCGCTCAGCACCTCGGCAGGGGCCGCACCCGGGGCCGCGCCCTGCGCCGGCGGCGCTGGCGGCGGCAGCAGCTCCAGGATGCGCCGGGCGATGAACGGGTCGATGGGCGCGCCGCCGCGCAGCACGCTGCGGATCGACAACAGCACCTCGAAATCATCGCGCTCCTTGAGCACATAGCCGGTGGCGCCAGCGCGCAGCGCGCCCAGGATCGCATCTTCCGAACTCCAGGCCGACACCACCAGGATGCCCAGCCCCGGATCGTCGGCGCGCAGCTGCGCGATCAGCTCGCGGCCATTGCCATCGGGCAGCTGCAGGTCCACCAGCGCCAGCGCCACCGGCTGCGCGGCCAGCAGCGCCCGCGCCTCGGCCAGCGTGGCCGCGAACACCAGCGCATCGGCGGCATAGCCCAGCTGCAGCAGCACGCCGCGCAGGCGCAGCTGCAGCAGCGGCTCGTCCTCCACCACCAGCACGGGGGCTGGCAGCGTGGCGTCTTCGAGGGGGGGCGCGGTCGGGACATTCATGGGCGGCCATCGTATGCGATGCCGCCGCGCCGGCCTATCCCTTGAATCAGGTATTTACCGCCGCGCCGCGGCCACATGCAAAAAACAGCGGCGCAAATTACCTGAGTTCAGGGATATGCAGCTTGTTAACAAAAACCTACGCTTGATAGCAAGAAATTAACAAAGTCTTGAAGCGTTGCTGGCGCAGCGCGCCCCCCGAAAGCGGGGACGCACGCAGCAAACAAAAGACAAGAGAGGGCAGCATGTCGAGCAACACTTTCCCGCGTACAACCCAGCCGGGCGCACGCTCATTACGCACATTGCGCAGCCGGGCAGCGCCATTGCTGCTGTGCCTGGGCGGCACAGCGCTGGCGCAGGGCACGCCGCCCGAGCGGCGCCCCATTGGCGATGTGCAGATTCTCCCGGGCACGTCGACGCTGTTCGCGCTCTCGGCCATGTTCCCGCCAGCCCCCGAGCAAACCGGCCGCTGCCACCCCCTGCTGGCCGACGGTACGCTGGGCACCGCACTCAGCGGCAGCAACCCGCCCAGCGTTCCCGGTGTGGTGCCCGGCCAGCCCTATACCTGCGAGTTGGAATACAGCAGAAACGGCCAGACCTATCTGGGCCAGGCCACGCCGCCCGTGCTGATCGTGCCGGATCCCAACGCCAACCTGGCCGCGCCCAGCGCCGACGACGCGGTAGTCGGGCTGCAGGCCACGCCCACCGCCACCAGCCTGCGCCTGTCCTTCACCCCGCCCGCCGCCCCCGGCACCCGCATCGACGGCTACACGGCCGTCTGCATTGAGATGCCTGGCGGCCCGCCCGGCCCGATCTTTCCCACCCGCTACCTGGCCGTGCGCGGAGCGGACAGCCCCATCACCATCGACGGCCTGCTGCCCAGCCAGCCCTACCTGTGCAACGTGCAGCCCTTCAATGCCGCCGGCCAGGTGCTTGGCGCGACCCAGAGCTTCGCCACCCTCGCGCCCGAACTGTCGTGGACCTCTGCCGCAGGCGCCATGCTGACGGTAGGCACCCCGGCCGCGCATACCGCCGCCAGCACTGCGCCCGGCGCAGGCCCCATCAGCTATGGCGTGGACCCCGCCGATGCCGGCCGCTGCAGCATCGACGCGGCCGGCACCGTCACCCCGATCGCCAGGGGCAGCTGCACCATCACCGCCGCGCAGGCCGGCGCGGCCAGCATCAGCAAGACGCTGGCGGTGCAGGACAAGCCGGTGCCGCAGCCCGTGCCCGTCCCCGCATTGGGCGCCTGGGCCCTGGCCCTGCTGTCGGCGCTGGCCGGGCTGCTGGGCCTGTGCCGCGTCTACCGCCCCCGCAACCGTTTCATTCCGTGACCCACCAGAGAGGAAAGCATGTCGACATCGATCTCCCCCATCCAGCGCCCCGCCCTGCGGGTGGCAAGCCTGGCCCTGGCCGCAGGCCTGGCCGCCTGCGGCGGCAGCGGCGGCAACAGCAACCACGGCGGCACGCCCGACCCGCTGCAAAAGTACCGCGATCAGACCGTGCAGTGGACCGAGTGCGATCCGACCATCATCGGCCCGAGAAGCCCCAAGCTCGACGACCTGTGGGCGCAGGCTGGCGGGCGGCTGCGCTGCAGCCTGGTGCGTGCGCCGCTGGACTGGGACAAGCCCGAGCGCGGCGACGTGGTCATCAGCATGATGCGCCTGGCGGCAGCTGCGCCCGACAAGCGGCGCGGCGCCTTGCTGCTCAACCCCGGCGGCCCCGGCGCGGACGGCTTGAAGCTCACGTTCATGCTGCTCAATGCATTCGCCAAGAGCAACCCCGACAGCCCACAGGGCGCGCTGCAGCTGCGCTTGCTGAACGAGTACGACGCGGTGGGCTTCTCGCCGCGCGGCACCGGCGCCAGCACGCGGCTGCAATGCGCCACCAACGAACTGGCTCGGATGGTGGAAACCAGCGCGGCCCATTGGGACACGCCCGACAACCTCGCCAACGCCAACTACAACGGCAGCAAGCAGGCCGAGGCCTGCCTGAAGAACCCCATCACCCCCTATATCAACACCGACGCCACGGCGCGCGACATGGACCTGATGCGCGGCCTGCTGGGCGATGCCAAGCTCAACTACCTGGGCTATTCCTACGGCACCTGGCTGGGCTCGTGGTACGCCAACCTGTTTCCCGCCAAAGTCGGCCGCATGGTGCTCGACAGCTCCGTCGACTTCAGCTCCACGCTGGAGCAAGGCGTGCTCGGTGGCCAGCCGCCGGCGCGCCAGTACCTGCTCGACAACCTACTGGCGCCCTATGCGGCGCGGCATGCGGCCACCTTCCAGCTGGGCGCCACCGCGGATGAGGTGCGCGCCGCCATCGCGGACCTGAGCCCCCGCGTGCAGCAACTGCTGGCCGGCCCGCTGAGCGGCCTGAGCTATGTGCGCACCGACGCAGGCCAGTACCTGGGCACCATCTCCGCCGCCCGCGGGCTGGATGCCCTGCTCAAGGCCGCCCCCGACCCCAGCGACATGGATGCGGTGGCGCAGGCGCTGGAGGGCTATGTTTTCGACCCGGCGGATCCCAAGAGAAACACCGCCATCCGCACGATTGCGGCGGACTTGCTCGCCAGCTATGCCGACACCTGGATCCAGCCCGAGCCGGAGAGCATCGAGCTGAACGCATCCCTGTCGGTGCAGACCTCGGTGCACTGCAACGACACGCCGGCCACCACCGACCTCGCGGCCTGGGCCGGGATGGTACGGGGCCTGGCGCAGCGCTCGCCCCTGTTCGGCCCCGGCACGCTCAGCTTCCATACCTGCGCCTTCTGGGGCGGCCCCAAGGTGAGCAAGCCCGAGCTGGCGCCGATGAAGCCGCTGGACCTGCTGTTCGTGCAGTCGCAGTATGACTCCGCCACCTATACCGAGGGCGCGAACCGCTTCTTCGCCCAGCTGCCAGCCGCCCGCCGCGTCTTCGTGGCCGGTGACTACCAGCATGGCGTCTACCCCTACAACGACGCCTGCGTGGACCCCATCGTGACCAGCTACCTGCTGGGCGAATCGCCACCGCAGCGCGAATCCACCTGCCAGGGCCACCCGCTGGAGCAGGACAAGGCGCCGGATGCGGCGCAGGACAGCCAGGCGCAGCCCAAATCCAGCGCCACGCCCCCGACCTACCAGGACCCGGAGAAGGCCGGCGAGCTGATCGACGAATTCAAGCGCGGCCTGATTCCGCCGCGCCAGCGGCCTTGAGCGGCGCCCCGCGCCACGCCAGGCCCATCCCCAGCCCTTGAGGACTTCCATGCACACCGTTTCACGACGCTACTTGCTCGGCAGCGCCGCCGCCCTGCTCGCCGGAGGGCTTGCCGCCTGCGGCGGCAGCGGCAACGACGGCACCAGAGCGACCCGCACCACGCTGCTCGTCTACCTACTGGGCTCCAACCTGGAGAGCGATGATGATGCCGGCACCGCGAACCTGCTCGAAATGCTGGCCGCGCAAGGCTCGGCCTACACCCATGTGGTCATCACCACGGGCGGCGCGCAAAAGGACGACCCGGCCGGCCTGGTCTCCAGCTGGCGGACGGTCAAGCGCTTCGAGCTTGCCAACGGCCAGCTCAAGGAGCTGGCGGACCTGGGCGCGTGCAACATGGATGCCGGCGACACGCTGCAAGACTTCCTGAGCTGGGCCGCCCGCGCCTACCCCGCCGACCGATACATGCTGGCGCTGTGGGACCACGGCAACGGCTACTACGGCTACGGCGGCGACGAGAACTTTCCCAGCAGGGAGTCCATGTCGCTGCCCGCGATGGCGGCCGCGCTGCAGGGCTTCCAGAAAACCACCGGCATCACCCTGGACTACATCGGCTTCGATGCCTGCCTGATGGCCACGGTGGAAGTGGCGAAGATGCTCCAGCCCTATGCCCGCTACCTGGGCGCATCGCAGGAGCTGGAGCCGGGCTCGGGCTGGGATTGGCGGGCCCTGATCGAAACCGCCTCGCGCCAGCCCGCCCCCAGCGTGCCGGAATTCGGCAAGACAGTGGCCACCGCCTTCGTCGACAAGCAGGCGCGCGAGCGCCCGCAGCACAGCCCGATGCCACCGCTGTCGGACTATGCCACCTTCAGCATCATCGACCTCTCGCGCATCGGGCCGCTGCTGGAGCGGCTCGACGCGTGGGCGCGCGCCGTGCACGCCTACTACGACAACAGCGCCAAGAGCGCGCATACGGGCGGCGGCGTGTTCTGGCCGCCCACCTTCGCCACGCCCCGGCCACAGGCCAGGTCGCTGCCCGGCGCCGCTGGCGACGCCGCCATCGAACGCTGGAAGCAGGTTGCCATGTCGCGCCTGCGCACCATCGCCTTTGGCTACATTCCGGCGGCCAAGGACGGGCTGGACCTGGTGGACCTGCGCCAGTTCGCCGCCCTGCTCGGCGCCGAGGGCATTGCCGCCAGCGCCCAGGCCACGCTGGGCCAGGCATTGCAGGACGCCATCGTCTTCAACATCACCGGCCCCCGGGCGCGCAACGCCAGTGGCCTGAGCATCTACTTCCCCCAGCTCAGCCGCAGCGCGCGCCAGCGCAGCGTGTACCAGGAGCTCGGCATGCCCGCGGGCTACACGGCGCTACTGGAGCGCCACACCGGGCAGGCGGAGCAAGCGCCCTCAGCCATCCATGTCGCACCGCTGCAAGTCCAGGACAACGACAGCCTCTTCAGCGAAATCACGTCGCTGTATGGCGTGCGGCTGGCCGACCTGATGCAGGTGCAGCCCGTGAGCGCCAGCGTGGTCAAGGTGACCGGCACCGCGCCGCTGGCCGCCAGCGACATCGGCCAGGGCAACGGCAAGGTGCTCCATGACCTGCAGCACTGGCCGCAGCTCGGCGGCCAGCCCCTGCTGCTCTACACCCTGAGCTACCACACGGACGAAGACGGCGATCTCGATGCCATCCTGCTCGGCGCGCCGGTACGCCTGCGAGCCGGCGCGGGCGCCGACGCGAGAATCGTGCTGCTGTTGCTGCGCTGCGCGCCGGACCCGGCCACCGGGCTGCTGGCCGGCGAGATCATCGGCGCGCGGGATATCGACTTCGATGATTCCGACGCCCCGCCCGACCGCGTGGACCAGGACATCTACGAAGGCGACACAGTGGAGCCGGTGCATGTGCTGTACGACCTGGAGAAACAGGCCCCCGTGACCGGACCCGACGGCGAAATCGCCATCGACTTCGGCCCGCCCGTGACCATGGCGCTCGACTCCGCCCTGCAAGCCAGGCCGCTCGCCCCCGGCGCCCACACGCTGATTCTCTCCGTCACCGACCTGGCCGGAGGGGTAGGTTTCTCGCCGCCGCTGGCCTTCATCAAGGCCTGATTGAGCAGAAATCAGAATGAGCCTATTGAATAAATAAAAATCCGCCGGAAATTTTGACGACTCTTTCTGTCTAATCGCGGTTTTTATACCACTGAATATCGATATTTTTAGAAAAAATAAGTGACATAAATAACAATTGAATACGATAGCAAGCCGGCCGCACCAAGGCGTGCCACAACCTTGAGGAGAGTTCCAGCATGGCCCAGCCCTTTAGCCACCCCGCACTGCCTGTTGCCCGCACCGGCCTGCTGCTCGCCGCCATGGCGACTGCCTGGCCCGCCCAGGCAGATGTGCAGAACTATGGCTCACCCGGCAGCTACAGCTGGACCGTTCCCGGTGGCGTCACCCAGGTCGAGGTGGTCGCCACGGGCGGCGGCGGTGGCGGCGGCGCAGCCGACGGCGGCCCGGGCGGCGAGGTCACGGTCGGCAGCTGGGCCGTCACCAGCGGCAGCACGGTCAGCATCGTGGTGGGCGCTGGCGGCAGCGCCGGAGCTTCCGGCAATGGCGGTGCTGGCGGCGGTGCCAGCAGCCTGAACCAGGGCGGCAGCTGGATCGTGGCCGGCGGCGGCGGCGGCGGCGCGGCCCGCGCCAACCCCAACCAACAGTCCCCCGACCTGGGCAGGGGCGGCCATGGCTGCGGCGCCAATGGCGTGCAAGGCGGGGTTGACATCAGCACCAGCGGAGGTGGCGGCCAGGGAGGCAACGCAGGCAGCGGCGGCCTGGGCGGCGCGCAGAGCAACAGCGGAGGTTCCGCAGGCGCCAACGCAAGCGCCGGCTATGGCGCGGCGGGCGGCACCGGCGGCGCCCCCGGCGGCGGCGGTGGCGGCAG
>NZ_JBMDII010000027.1:0-81763 GCF_057808605.1 Comamonas sp. FG99 | reverse complement strand
CGCGCTGGCCGCCATGCTGATCCTGCGCCCGGGGGCGGGCGGCGCGGCGGCCCCTCTTTGCGAACCTTGTCATGATCATCTCCTCCACCACCGACTACCGAGCGGCCGCGCAAAAGCGCCTGCCGCCCTTTCTGTTCCACTACCTCGACGGCGGCGCCTATGCCGAGAAGACCCTGGCCCGCAACGTTGGCGACCTGGCCGACGTGGCGCTGCGCCAGCGCGTGCTCAAGGACATGAGCCGGCTGGACACCGGCATCGAGCTGTTCGGCGAGAAGTTCTCCATCCCGGTGGCGCTTGCGCCGGTGGGGCTGACCGGCATGTTCGCCCGCCGCGGCGAAGTGCAGGCCGCCACCGCCGCCGACCGCAAGGGCATACCGTTCACCATGTCCAGCGTCTCGGTCTGCCCCATCGAGGAGGTCGCGCCCCGGCTGGGCCGCCCGATGTGGTTCCAGCTCTATGTGCTCAAGGACCGGGGCTTCATGAAGAACGCGCTGGAGCGCGCGCAGGCCGCCGGCGTCTCCACCCTGGTGTTCACCGTGGACATGCCGGTGCCCGGCGCGCGCTACCGCGACGCGCACTCGGGCATGAGCGGCCCCAATGCCGCCATGCGTCGCTATCTGCAGGCCGCCATGCACCCGCACTGGGCGCTTGACGTGGGCCTGCTCGGCCGCCCGCACACGCTGGGCAACATCTCCACCTACAAGGGCCAGAACGTCAGCCTGGAAGACTACATGGGCTACCTGGGCGAGAACTTCGATCCCTCGATCTCGTGGCGCGACCTGGAGTGGATCCGCGACTTCTGGAAGGGCCCCATGCTCATCAAGGGCATTCTCGATGCCGAGGATGCCAGGGATGCGGTGCGCTTCGGCGCCGACGGCATCATCGTCTCCAACCATGGCGGGCGCCAGCTCGACGGCGTGCTCTCCTCGGCCCGCGCGCTGCCGCCGATCGCCGACGCGGTCAAGGGGCAGATCAAGATCCTGGCCGACTCCGGCATCCGCAACGGCCTGGACATCGTGCGCATGCTGGCGCTGGGCGCCGACTGCACCATGATCGGCCGCGCCTTCGTCTACGCGCTGGCCACCGCCGGCGAGGCCGGCGTGACCAATCTGCTGAACCTGCTGGAAAAGGAAATGCGCGTGGCGATGACGCTCACCAGCGTCAAGAACGTGGCCGAGATCAGCGGCAATCTGCTGGTGCGCGAAGGCTAGGGTGTGTCATTAATGGCTTTCGCGCAGGCAAGCCATTGATGCCACACCCTGGAGGAATCAGAACTCCGCGGTCATGCCCAGGTACAGGCGCCGGCCGTCGAGCGTCTTGCCGTAGTCGGCCAGGTTGACGTTCTTGTCCAGCAGGTTGTAGAGCCCGGTGAACAGCTGGATGCTGGGCGTGGCCTGGTAGGTGGCGCCGATGTCCACCAGGGTATAGGCCGGCAGTTGGGCCGTGCCGCCGTCGATGCTCTTGCTCTTGTAGCGGGCCTTGCCCCAGAGCTTGAATGCGCCGCTGAGGTTCCAGTCCGCGCCCAGGTTCAGCATGTGCTTGGGCAGGTTGTTCAGCGGCTTGCCGGCGTTCGGGCCGTCGTCCACCACGCTGTGCGTGAAGGTGTATGAGGTATTGAGCTTCGCGCGCCCCCAGGAGGTGGCGATCGGCATGCTGTAGGCCAGCTCCAGCCCCTTGATCTTGGCGGAGCTGACGTTGACATACTGGTTGATGCGCGAGCGCACTTCCCCGTTGTAGTGGCAGGCGGGGGCGGAGGTCGGGCTGCTGCAGATGGTCTGGGTGCTGATCTTGTCGCGGAAATCGGTCTTGTACGCGGTGATGCTGGCGTTCACATCCCGGGCGGGGGTCCAGCCCAGCCCGATTTCGTAGTTGGTGCTCTTCTCGGGCTTGAGATCCTTGTTGCCCATGTCCCAGGCCGCGCCCCGCGCCGCGATCTCGACGATGTTGTCGTCGGCCTGCTTGAGCGTGGGCGCCTTGTAGCCACCGCTGACGCCGCCCTTGAGGGTCAGGGCCTCGCTCATGCGGTACACGCCGTACAGGCGCGGAATCCATTCGCTGCCGTAGTGCTGGTTGCGGTCGTAGCGCAGGCCGCCCACCAGCGACAGGCTGTCGGTCAAGAAGTACTCGTCCTCGGCGAACAGCGCCATCTGCCAGCGATCGAGGTCGACGCTGCGCGAGCCCGGGAAGCGGCTGGCGTCGTGCGCGGTGTTTTCCTTCTTGTACTCGGCGCCGAACGAGATCATGTGCCTGGCAAGCGGCACCACGGTCTTGGTCTGCAGATAGTTGGCCTGGTACTGTGACTGGTAGGCGCCGTTGGTGACCTCCACGCGCTCGCGCGTGGCGAAGGAGTCGGTGCGGATGCCCGAGCCCCAGTCGATATCATGGGTCAGCGCGTAGTAGTTGCGCTCGTTCTGCACCGACCCCGCGGCGCCAGTGCGCTCGGTGCGCACGTTGTCGCCCGTGCCGTGCGTGGCCTCCAGGCCCAGGGTCTGGTTGTTGGCGAGCTTCCAGGCCAGCTTGGCGGTCAGGTCCTTGTTCTCGCGCGCGGCATAGCCGCCGGTGTACTGGTCCTCGTTGCGCTTGAAGCGCGAGCCATAGAGCGTCAGGCCCAGGCGGTCATCCACCAGGGGGCCGCTCAGGTAGAAGCGCTGCTGGTTTTCGTTGCCGGCCTGGGAGTTCTCCTGCAGCATGCCGCTGACCGTGGCGCTGCCGGTCCACCGCGTGGACACCTTCTTGGTGATGATGTTGATCACCCCGCCCAGGGCGCTGGAGCCATACAGCGACGACATGGGGCCGCGGATGACCTCGATGCGCTCGATGGCCGACATCGGCGGCAGCCAGTTGGCCAGCTGCGCGCCCCCAAAGCCGTTGTAGTAGGCCTGCGTGGAGCTGCCCAGCGGCTTGCCGTCCACCAGGAACAGGGCGTAGTCCTCGCCCAGGCCGCGGATATAGATCTGCGTGGATTCGATCTTGCCGCCCGCGCCGCCTTCGATGGTGACGCCGGGTATGTCGAGCAGCGCGTCGGTCACGTCGCGGTAGCGCTTGCCTTCGAGCTCTTCCTTGGTCACGACGGTGATGGAGGCCGGCGCGTCGGCCAGCGACTGCTCGTAGCCGGTGGCGGTCACCACCACCTCGGAGAGATGGGCTTCCTTGGCCTGCTGGGCCTGCGCCAGCAGCACCGGGCCAGCGGCCAGCAGGCAGGCGACGGCCTTGCCAACGGGGTTGAGCGGCTTGCAGGCAAATGCCTGCGGTGGCGAGGTCTGGGTCACGAAATACTCCCTTGGATGTTGAAGATTGGGGCGGATGGAGCGCTGCAGCCCCGGCGGCTGCGTTAAAGGGCCGGGGCCAGGCCCGCGCTCATCGGGAAATCAAGCACAGCGCCAGGCCCGAGACGGCGGCGATGGCCGCGGCGCGGCAGATGTGGCGCTCGCAGTAGGTAAGCATCAGCGCCAGGGCAACGGCCGAGAAGGCCAGCAGGCCCGTCCAGGCGGCCAGCGCGACGGACGGGCTCCAGCGCATCAGGCAGGGCAGCAGCGATAGGCCCAGCAAGGCATAGCCCCCCAGGCGCCAGAGCCTGAGCTGGCTGCCGCCGAGCGCATCGCGGTGCAGCTGATCGCGGTGGCGCTCCATGGTGGCGGCAATCGCGGTGAAGGCCGCGAAGGCCAGCAATAGCGAGGACCAGGCCATCATGACGCGCGCTCCAGCGGCGCCTGGGGCATGGCGGCCACGGCCCGGGCTGGTGCCGCCGCCTTGCCCGTGGCGGGCTTGAACAGCCACCAGGCGAGCGCGCCATGGGCCAACGCCAGCGCCAGCATCATCAAGTCGAAGCCGGCGATGCTCCACTGGCCATGGGCCAGCGTCTGCGCCAGCGAGCCGCCGCCCGTCAGCGGGTTGAGCAGGGGCAGCAGCGCGAACAGCACCGCCGCCAATGCCAGCTGTTCACGCCATGCCTTGCGGTGCGCGCGCAGCAGCGGATGCAGCAGGCACAGCAGCCAGGCGGTGAAGAAGCCGCGGATCTCCCAGTCGCTGCGCGCCGCCATGTCCGCGGGAATCAGGCGGTTGCACCAGAAATAGGCCGCGGTGGCCACCGAAAGGCCGGCGATGGAGCCCACGTTCAACACCTCCACCAGCCGGTGGCCACGCGGTGTGCGGCCCAGCTTGCGGCGCTCGGGCAGGCGCTTGACCACCCACAGCACCATGCCCGTGGCCGCCATGATGGTCCCCAGCACACCGCAGAGAAACAGCAGCCAGCGCAGCGCCGGCTCCGCGAACCGGCCCAGGTGCAGGCTGGTGAACACATTGCTGGTGGCGCGCACCCAGGAAACCCCCGGGTCCTGCGCAGCCTCGCGCAGCGCCCCGGTCGTGCCATCGAAGCTCATGCTGCGCGCGATGCCGCGATTGACCAGGCTGGCGCCGCCGCGCTCGCGCAGCTCGATCGTGGCCCGGACCGTGCCGGGCGCATTCACCGTGATGCCGCCCACGCCGCGCTCGGGCCAGCGCTGGCGGGCTTGCTCCAGCATCGGGCCAATCGGCGCCAGGGCCTGGAATCCGGCGGCCTCGCCCTGCGCCTGGCGCGGCCTGCGCTCGCCGCCGCCACCGGAGGCCGCTGCCTGGCGATTGCCGCGCAGCTCGGCAAAATAGGCCTGGCTGTCGCCGCCGTAGGCGGCCTGTACGCCCCAGGGCATCAGCATGTTCATCAGCAGCAGCAGGCCGCTGAAGGTGATGACGATATGGAACGGCAGCGCCAGCACCGCGGTGGCGTTGTGCGCATCCAGCCACGACCGCTGGCCCTTCCTGGGCCGGAAGGTGAAGAAGTCGGTGAAGATCTTCTTGTGCGTGATGACGCCGCTGATGATGGCGACGAACATCAGCATCGTGGCGATGCCCACGATCCACCGGCCCCAGATGCGCGGCATCGCGTAGAGCTCGAAGTGGAAGCGGTAGAGGAAGCTGGCGCCGCGGGTTTGGCGCGGCGCCAGCACTTCGCCGCTGGCGGCATCGATTTGCGCGCGCTTGATGCCGGCGCGGCCCGCGGGCGCACCCGCCTCGCGCCACGAGGCCTCGATCGCGGTCTGGCGTGGGCCGGGCAGGCCCAGCGACCAGCTCGTGGCGTTGGGCGCCATGGCCTGCATGGCCTGCAGCCCGCGCTGGGCCGTGCCCGCGTCTGCCACCGAGCGGTGCAGCTCGGGCCGCATCCAGTCGTCGATCTCGGCGCGGAAATAGCTCAGCGTGCCGGTAAAGAAGACCGCATAGAGCAGCCAGCCCAGCAGCAGGCCGCTCCAGGTGTGCAGCCAGGACATCGATTGCCGCAGGCCCTCGGGCTTGCCATCCACCCTCATGGCTGGCCTCCGGACTGGAGCAGCCAGGCCAGCAGGACCAGGCCCAGCGCGGGGATGGCGCAACCCGCCCAGGCGCGCCGCGCGCTGGCGCAGCCAAAGCACCACATGGCGGCAACGGCGTAGACGATGAACGACGCCATGGTGGCCGCCATGGTGGCATCGCTGCGGCTCAGGCCCAGGTGCGCAAAGCCCAGCGCCGCCGCCGCCGCAAAGGCCGCCGCCAGCGCGTATCCGCCACCCACGGCCGCCACGGCCCTGGAGGCCACCCTGGCGCGGTACCGGCGCAGGCTGGGGGCCGCGGCGGTTGAAACTGATTTACTCACAAAACTCTCTCATTCATGGCTATGCCAGACGGACCTTCGGCCGCCGTTCTTGCCGGCGGCCGAAGGTTGTCGTGGGCGTCTTTTCGAGGCGGCCACGGGCGCCGCCGTATCGATGCAGGCGCCGGGCCGGCAGCCCACCCCTCAGACACCGCGCCTTTGGGCCGCCTGCAAGCGGTTGATATAACAAAATGCTTATGATTCTCATTTTTACTAAACTTCCTGATCAACGTCTGACCAATGAAGCTGCTCGTTGTTGAAGACCATCAAGACCTGAGGGCGCTGCTGCAGCTGCACCTGGAGCGGATGGGGTTTGCGGTGGATACGGCATCGACCGCAAAAGATGCGCTGGATGCGATTGCCATCCATGATTTCGATGCGCTGATCCTCGATCTCGGGCTGCCCGACCTCGACGGCATGCAGGTGCTGGCCGCCTGCGAAAAGCGCCGCCAGCGAATTCCCTGCATCATCCTCACCGCCAGGGATGCGCTGGACAGCCGCGTGGCCGGCCTCAACTGCGGGGCCGACGACTATGTCCTCAAACCCTTCGAGCTCTCCGAGCTGGAGGCCCGCGTGCGCGCGGTGCTGCGCCGGGCCCAGGGCCGGGGCCAGCCCCGGCTGGGCTTGGGCAATGTGATGTTCGAAACCGACTCGCGCCATGCCACGGTGAACGGCACAGCCATTGACCTGCTGCGGCGCGAGGCCATGCTGCTGGAAGAGATGCTGCGCGTGTGGCCGCGGATCGTGGTCAAGGAACGCATGGAGGAGCACTTGTACGCCTCGCGCGAAAACGTGACCCTCAATGCGGTCGAGGCGCTGATCTCGCGCTTGCGCCGCAAGCTGCGCGACGGCGGCGCCAATGTGCAGATCGACACGGTGCGCGGCGTGGGCTATCGCATGGTCCTGCCCTCGGATGCCCATGAAAAGCACCAGTCTTAAGGGGCGCGTGCTGATGGGGCTGACCCTGTCGTTCGCCGCCGGGGCTGGTGCCTTGCTGCTGTCGCTGTACGACACCAGGGACCAGCTGCGCCGCGCGACGATGTTCATCCAGGCGCGCGAGATTGCCGATGGCTTCACCATGCAAAGCGACCCGCAGACCCTGCCCAAGCGCTATGCGGGCGCGGAGCTTTCGTACACCTTGTACTCGCCGGCGGGACAGGTGCTGTGGTTCTCCGACAACCTGAAGTCGCCGCGCCGCCTGCGCCTGCCGCCTGCCGACGAAGGGTTCCGGTTCTTTCAGCGGCCCATCTACAGCGGCCAGGTCATCAACATGGCGGCACCGCTGGCCGACGGCGCAACCCTGATGGTGGCCAAGCGCGACGAGCTGGAGCGCCAGCTCATCGGCGATCTCTTGCACACCAAGCTGCTGCAAAGCCTGGTCATGCTGGCTCCGGTGGGGCTGGCGGCCTTGCTGCTCATCTACTGGATGATGCGCTGGACGCTCAAGCCGGTGCAGGACGCCGCGCGCTTCGTGCAAGGCATGGGCCGCAGCGAGCCCCGCCCCATTCCGACCGGCGCCCTGCCCAGCGAACTGCTGCCGCTGGCCCATGCGGTCAACCGCTCGCTGGAGAAGCTGACGCAATCGCTGGCCAACGAAAAAAGACTGGTGGCGGATGCCGCCCATGAGCTGAGAACACCCCTGACCGTGCTCGACCTGCGCCTGCAGGAGGCGCGCAGCGATGCGGTGCCGGACTGGCGCGCCATCGATACGGATATCGGCTATCTGCGGCAGGTGACCGAACAGCTGCTGCTGCTGGCGCGCCAGGAGCAGGACCTGGGCGCGGGCGAAGCCGCCGGCGCCATGGCCACCACCCAGCTCACGCGCCTGGTCAGGGAAGTGGTCGCCGCCATGCTGCCCCTGTTCGAATCGCAATCCCGCCGCATCCATGTGGATGTGGCGGAGGCGGTGCGCTGCAAGGGCGACAAGAGCCTGCTGCAGACCGCGATCGGCAATGTGCTGGAAAATGCCTTCCACCACGGCCAGGGTGATGTCAGCATCGCGCTGCGCGCGGATGGCGAGGAGATCCGGCTGACGGTGGCGGACGAAGGGCCCGGCGTGCCCCCCGAGCGCCAGGAGGCCATGTTCATCCGTTTCAACAAGGGAGTGCCCGGCAGCAAGGGCGCGGGCCTGGGGCTGGCCATCACCAGAACGGTATTGCGCAACTGCGGCGGCGAAGTGCGCTTTGTGCAGTCCGCAAACTGCGTGCTCGAACTGCGCCTGCAGCCGGCGCCGGCATGAGCCGCCGGAGCAATGCTCAATGGCCGCCGATGTAGATGAACTTGAACAGGAACACGCCGCCGATCACCCACACCATCCAGTGCACTTCGCGGACGCGGCCGGTCAGCAGCTTGACCGCGGCGTAGGTGATGAAGCCGAACGCCAGGCCGTTGGCGATCGAATAGGTGAAGGGCATCATCAGCGCGGTGATGACCGCGGGAATCGCCTCGGTGGTCTCGCTCCAGTCGATCTCGGTCAGCTCCTTGAGCATCAGGCAGGCCACGAACAGCAGCGCGGGCGCGGTGGCGTAGGCCGGCACCACGCCGGCCAGCGGCGCGATGAACAAACAGGCCAGGAAGAGCACGGCCACCGTCAGCGCGGTCAGGCCGGTGCGCCCGCCCGCCTGCACGCCCGCGGCGCTCTCGACATAGGCGGTGGTGCTGGAGGTGCCCAGCAGCGAGCCGGCGAAGATCGCCGTGCTGTCGGCCAGCAGCGAGCGGTTGAGCCGCTCCATCTTGCCCGGCACCAGCAGGCCGGCGCGCTTGGCCACGCCCATCAGCGTGCCGGTGGCGTCGAACAGCTCCACCAGGAAGAACACCAGGATCACGTTCAGGATGCCGCCGGTCAGCGCGGCCTTCACATCCAGCTGCAGGAAGGTGGGCGCGATGGAGGGCGGCGCCGAGAAGATGCCATGGAACTCGTTGCCGCCCCAGATGAAGGAGCCGATAGTCACTGCGAGGATGCCGATCAGGATGGCGCCCGGCACCTTCAGGCGGTCCAGCGTCACGATCAGCAAGAAGCCCAGCGACGCCAGCACCACCGGCACCGAGTGCAGGTCGCCCAGCGTCACGAAGGTGGCGTCCGACTTGGCCACCACGCCCGCGCTCTTGAGCGCGATCAGCGCCAGGAACAAGCCGATGCCCACGGTGATCGACACCCGTATCGACTGCGGTATGCCCTTGATGATCAGCTCGCGCAGCCGGAAGATGGTCACCAGCATGAACAGGCAGCCCGACACGAACACCGCGCCCAGCGCCGCCTGCCAGGTGAAGCCCATGTGCAGCACCACCACGTAGGCGAAGTAGGCGTTGAGGCCCATGCCCGGCGCCAGCGCGATCGGGTAGTTGGCATACAGCGCCATGATGGTGGAGCCCAGCGCTGCGACCAGGCAGGTGGCGACGAACACCGCGCCCTTGGGCATGCCGGCGTCGCCGAGGATCGACGGGTTGACAAAGATGATGTAGGCCATCGTCAGGAAAGTGGTCAGGCCGGCAATCAGCTCCGTGCGTATGTTGGTGTTGTGCTCGCTGAGCTTGAACACCCGTTCGGTCCAGTTCATAGTAGTCTCCGTGTTGTTTTCACTGGGTGGCGCAACGGTGGAAAACGCGCCAGAAATCGGCCTCGCACCCCATGTGCGAAGCCCCGAAAAAGCAAGAATCAGGAAAGGCGCCGGGCTCAGCCGGCCACGGCCTCGATGGCGTTCAGGATGGCCTCGCTGGTCGCCGGCGCGCGCAGCGGCACGCTGGCCCGGTGCCCGCCCACGGCCGACACCGCGTCGCGGATCGCGAAGAACACCGAGAACGGCAGCAATAGCGGCGGCTCGCCCACGGCCTTGCTGCGGTGGATCGAGTCCTCGGCGTTGCGGCCATCGAACAGGCGCACGTTGAACACCGGCGGACAGTCGTTGGCCGTCGGTATCTTGTAGGTGCTGGGCGCATGGGTCATGAGCTTGCCGCTTTGCGGATGCCAGACCAGCTCCTCCATCGTCAGCCAGCCCATGCCCTGGATGAAGGCGCCCTCGACCTGGCCGATGTCCACCGCCGGGTTCAGCGACTTGCCGGCATCGTGCAGCACGTCGGCGCGCAGCAGCTTCCACTCGCCGGTCAGCGTGTCGACCACCACCTCGCTCACCGCCGCGCCGTAGGCGAAGTAGTAGAACGGGCGACCCTGCATCTTGTCCTTGTCCCACGACAGCCCCGGGGTGGCATAGAAGCCGTCGGACCACAGCTGCACGCGGTCGACATAGGCCTCGCCCACCAGCGTGGCGAAGGCAATCTCGCGCCCGCCCACATGCACCATGTCGTTGGCGAAACGCACATCGTCGGCGGCGCCGCCGTAGCGCGCCGCGGCGCAGGCGGCCAGCCGCTCGCGGATCTGGCGCGCCGCATCCTGCGCGGCCTTGCCGTTCAGGTCGGCGCCGGTGGAGGCGGCCGTGGCCGAGGTGTTGGCCACCTTGGTGGTGTCGGTGGCGGTGACGCGCACGCTCTCGAAGCCCACGCCCAGCTCGTGCGCCACCACCTGGGCCACCTTGGTGTTCAGGCCCTGGCCCATCTCGGTGCCGCCATGGTTCACCAGGATGGAGCCATCGGTGTACACATGCACCAGCGCGCCCGCCTGGTTGAAGTGCTTGACGTTGAAGCTGATGCCGAACTTCAGCGGCGTGAGCGCCAGCCCGCGCTTGAGCACCGGGCTCGCGGCGTTGAAGGCCTGCACCGCCGCGCGCCGCGCGCGGTAGTCGCTGCTGGCCTCCAGCTCGGCCACCAGCTCGTGGATCACGTTGTCGTTCACCTGCTGCAGGTAGGGCGTGACATTGCGTTCGGTGGTGCCGTAGAAGTTGGCGCGGCGCACATCCAGCGCATCCTTGCCCAGCTGGCGCGCCACCGAGTCCATGATGTTCTCCATCACCAGCGCGCCCTGCGGGCCGCCGAAGCCGCGAAAGGCGGTGTTGCTCTGCGTGTTGGTCTTGCCGCAAAAGCCGTGCATGGATACGTCGGGCAACCAGTAGGCATTGTCGAAATGGCACAGCGCGCGCGTCATCACCGGGCCCGACAGGTCGGCCGAATGCCCGGCGCGCGAGACCATGGTGACCTCGGCGCCCAGGATGCGGCCCTCGTCGTCGTAGCCCACCTCGTACTCGTACCAGAAGCAGTGGCGCCGGCCGGTGATCATGAAGTCGTCGTCGCGGTCCAGCCGCAGCTTGACCGGGCGCTGCAGCTGGTTGGCCGCCACCGCCGCCACGCAGGCGAACAGCCCGGACTGCGATTCCTTGCCGCCGAAGCCGCCGCCCATGCGGCGGCACTCCACGTGCACCGCGTGGGCATGCAGGTTCAGCGCATGCGCCACCAGGTGCTGCATCTCGCTGGGGTGCTGGGTGGAGCAGTGCACATGCATGGCGCCGCCCTCCTTGGGGATGGCGTAGCTGATCTGGCCTTCAAGGTAGAACTGCTCCTGGCCGCCCTGGTCGAAGCTGCCGGCCAGCCGGTGCGGCGCGGCATCGATCGCGGCGCGCGCGCCGCCGTTGGTGGCGCGGCTCAGGTGCATGGGCGGCAGCACGTACTGGCCGCGCTCGTGGGCCTGCTGCGGGGTGAGTACCGGTTCGGCGGCCTCGATGGTGGCGGCCGCCTTGGCCTGCGCGGCGGCGCGGCGGGCCGCGTCGCGCGTCTCGGCGATCACCGCGAACAGCGGCTGGCCCACGTAGCGGATCTCGCCATCGCAAAGAATGGGGTCGTCGTGGATGATGGAGCCGCAATCGTTCGCGCCCGGGATGTCGGCGGCGGTGAGCACCGCCACCACGCCCGGCAGCGCGCGGATCGCATCGAGCGACAGCGCGGCCAGGCGGCCGGCCGCCACCGGCGACAGGCCCAGCGCGCAGTGCAGCGTGCCGGCGAGCTCGGGCAGGTCGTCCACATAGGCGGCCTCGCCCGCCACATGCAGGTGGGCGGATTCGTGCGGGCGGCTGATGCCCACGCGGGCGCCGCCGCGCTGGGCCAGCGCTTCGGCGCCGGTGTCGATGCGCGCGGCGATGTTGCGGGCGTAGCCGGCGAAGGCCTCGGCCGCATCGGTGTGTTGCAGCAGTGCGGGATTGATGGCTTGGTTCATGTTGCTTGCTCCTTCGGGCCGGTTCACGCGGCCACGTGCGGCATCACGCTGAAAACGCTGGTGGCCTGTACCGGCAGCGGGTCGTTGGCGCGGGTTTCCAGCCACAGGCGCTGCAGCAGGTTCTGCGCCACCTTGAGGCGGTAGTCGGCGCTGGCGCGCATGTCGGTCATGGGCTTGAAATCCTGCGCCAGCGCGGCCTGCGCGGCGCGCACGGTGTCCTGCGTCCAGCGCTGGCCCGCGATCGCGGCCTCGGCCTGCGCGGCGCGCTTGACGGTGGCGGCCATGCCGCCAAAGGCCAGGCGCACCGCCTTGACCACCTCGCCGTCGAGCTGCACCGCCAGGCCCGCGCACAGCGCCGAGATGTCGCAGTCGAAGCGCTTGCTGATCTTGTAGGCCCGCACCTGCAGGCCGGGCGCGGACAGGGCCGCCAGCGGCACCGCCAGGCCCTGCACGAACTCGCCGGGCTCCATCTGGTTCTTCATGTAGTCGAGGTAGAACTCGGGCAGCGGCATGCGGCGCACGCGCGCGCCTTTGCGCAGCTCGATCTGCGCGTCGAGCGCCATCAGCACCGGCGGCGAATCGCCGATGGGCGAGCCGTTGGCCACGTTGCCGCCCATGGTGCCGGCATTGCGGATGGGGCGCGAGGCAAAGCGCAGCCAGACGTCGGTCAGCGCCGGCACGCGCGCCGCCAGCGCCTGCCAGGCGGCTTCGAGCGAGGCGCCGGCGCCGATGTACAGCTCATCGCCACGGACTTGCACCGCCTTCATCTCGGCCACGCCGCCGACATAGATGATGTCGCCCAGGTCGCGGAACATCTTGTTCACCCACAGGCCCACGTCGGTGGAGCCGGCCACCACCCGCGCCTCGGGCTTGGCCGCGCGCAGCGCGGCCAGCTCGGCCAGCGTGCGCGGGGCGTGGAAATGGTCGCTGCGCTGGCCCTGCTGCCTGCTCTGCGCGGCATAGTCCAGCGCCTGCCCGCCCTGCAGCCCCTGCAGCGCGGCCACCACCGGTGCGGTGTCGAGCCGCGCCGCCGGCAGGTCGAACATGCGCTGGCCGGCATCGAGGATGGGCCGGTAGCCGGTGCAGCGGCACAGGTTGCCCGACAGCTCGTCGGCCAGCTGCTGGCGCGTGGGCTGGGTGCCGGCGGCCTGGTGGTGCTCGTACGTGGACCACAGCGACATCACAAAGCCCGGCGTGCAGAAGCCGCACTGCGAGCCGTGGCAGTCCACCATGGCCTGCTGCACGGGATGTAGCGGCACGGTCTTCGGGCCGTGGCCGTGGCCATGGCCATGGCCGTGCCCGGCCGGCGCGCAGGCCGGGCCGCTGGCGCACTGGCGCTTGAGGTCTTCCACCGTGAACAGCGCCTTGCCATGCAGCGTGGGCAGGAACTGGATGCAGGCGTTCACCGTCTGCAGGCGCAGCCCGCCGACCGCGTCCGCCGCGCCCTCCTCGGCCAGCTCGGCGATCACCACGGTGCAGGCGCCGCAATCGCCCTCGTTGCAGCCTTCCTTGGTGCCGGTGCAGTGCGCGTCCTCGCGCAGCCAGTCGAGCACCGAGCGGGTCGGGTGCACGCCGCTGACATCGACAACCTGGCCGCGGTGGTAGAAGCGGATGGGCTGGACAGCGGAGGTCGTGGAAGTCGTGTTCATACCAATGCAAACCATGATCGTGGGAATGCTTCCGAGGTTAGTGCCAAGCCGCCTTGGGGTGTATATACCCGCTTCCATAAACCCTATGCGGGGTCGCATATACCTGGTTGATTTCCAAGGGTAAACCCGCAAGAAACCGTGTATTTCGCCACCTGGGGATTGCCCTGATGCGCTGCGCAGGCAGCCTGGTTCGCGGGCCCGGCGGGCAGCCTGCGGCCGTCTATCAATTTCATAGCTGCCTGCGCTTGACCCATCTGCGCCAGAGGCCGCTCTCTTGCAAGCTGCCTGCGGTATATTGCGGCCATGCACAACCACCGCCCCTACCGCCTCCACCATTTTCTCGGCGCCACCGCCCTGCTGGCCGCCTGCGCCGCTCAGGCGCAGTCCGCCGATCCGCAGGAGCCGCCGCAGCTCAGCAGCGCCGCCTTCCAGTCCTGCCTGCAGGAGCTGCGCGCCAGCAAGGCCTTTGCCGCGATCACGCCGGCCAGTTTTCAGCAGTACACCGGCACGCTGCAGCCCGATGCCACGGTGCTGCCGCTGCTCAACCGCCAGCCCGAATTCACCATGCCGCCATGGGACTACCTGGCCATGCTGGTGGACGAGCAACGCGTGGCCGACGGCCGCGCCGCCTATGCCAAGTGGCAGGAGACGCTGGCCAGAATCGAGTCCGCCACCGGCGTGGCGCCGGCCATCGTGGTGGGCGTATGGGGCGTGGAGAGCAATTTCGGCCAGAACCTGGGCGGGCGGCCGCTGGTGCAGTCGCTGGCCACGCTGTCGTGCTTCGGGCGGCGCCAGGCGTATTTCCGCGGCGAGTTCGCCAGCGCGCTGCGCATACTGCAAGAAGGCCATATCGCCGAGAGCAAGCTCACCGGCTCGTGGGCGGGCGCCTTCGGGCAGACGCAGTTCATGCCCTCGACCTTCTTTCGCAGCGCGGTGGACTTCGATGGCGACGGCCGCCGCGACATCGTCGACAGCGTGCCCGATGCGCTGGCCTCGACCGCCACCTTCCTGAAGAACGCCGGCTGGCGCCCGGGCCAGCCCTGGGGCTTCGAGGTCAAGCTGCCGCCGGGCTTCGACACCTCGGACGCCGGCCGCAAGAACAAGAAGCCCATCGCCCAGTGGCGCGCCGCCGGCCTGACGCTGGCGGGCGGCCAGCCGCTGCCCGACAGCCTGCCCAGCGCCGGCCTGATGATCCCGGCCGCCGGCGGCCCGGCCTTTCTGGTGGGCCGCAACTTCGATGCGCTGTACAGCTACAACGCCTCGGAAAACTATGCGCTGGCCATCGCCCAGCTGTCGAACCTGGTGGCCGACCCGGCCCAGACCCAGGTGGGCTTCGCCACGCCCTGGCCCACCGACGACCCCGGCCTGTCGCGCGCGCAAAACAAGCAGCTGCAGCAAGCGCTGATCGCCAAGGGCCACGACATCGGCGAGCCCGACGGCCTGATCGGCGCCAAGACGCGCGAGGCGATCAAGGCCGAGCAGGCGCGGCTGGGCATGAAGGCCGATGGGCGCGCGGGGCAGAAGCTGCTGAAGGCCTTGACAAGCTCTTGAAAGCATAGCTGCCAGCGCTTTCCACATAAAGATTTCAGATATAAAACCACCTGAAAACCTTATATGGAAAGCGCCAGCAGCTCACTTTTTTACTTTACTCCCGCGCCCCGCACCTCGATCCGCACCTCGTCCTGCACCAGCCCGGCCGCATCCACCAGCTGCACGCGGTGGCGGCCCGGCCAGGGCAGCCAGGCCCAGCGGCGGCCCTGGGCCATGTCCTTGCCGTCCAGGCGCCAGCGCAGGCCGTCGCGGTCGGCGGCGAATTGCAGGCGCTGGCGCGCGGGCGGGATGTCCGGGTCGAGCGCGATGATGGTGCCGCTGGCCGGCGCCATGATGCGCGCCGTGCCCTGCCCGGTCCGCCGCTCGTCGGCGCCGTTGGCCGCGGCGTCCAGCACGAACAGCGGCTGCTCGGTGCCGCGCAAAAACCATTCGCTGCGCGCCGCCTCCAGCGGGCTGCCGGCGCCGGCCTGGCCCGCGGGCGCGGGGCCGTAGCGCACGGGCATGCGCACCAGGCCCTCGGGCGGGCGCGGCGCGCGCGAGGCTGCGCCCTGGTGCAGAAAGCCCATCAGCGCCGCCCACACCGGCGCGGCGCCGCTGGTGCCGCTGACATCGTGCATGGGCGCGCCGCTGGCATTGCCCACCCAGACGCCGACGGTGTAGCGCTCGGACCAGCCCAGGGCCCAGTTGTCGCGCATGTCCTTGCTGGTGCCGGTCTTCACCGCGGCCCACGAACGGGTGCCGAGCACGCTGTCCATGCCGAAGGTGCGCACGCGCGCGCTGCGGTCCGACAGGATGTCGCCCACCACGAAGGCGGCACGCGCATCCATGGCCTGGGTGAAAGCCGGCGCGGCGCCGCCCGGCGCATAGGCCACCGGGCTGTAGCGCCCGCCGTTGGCCAGCGCGCGGTAGGCATTGGCCAGCTGCAGCAGCGGGATCTCGGGGCTGCCCAGCGCCAGGCTGTAGCCGAAGTAGCTGCCGCTTTCGCGCAGCGGCATGCCCAGCTGCTGCAGCTGGCGGAAGAAATCGTCCACCCCCACCATCACCAGCGTGCGCACCGCCGGCACGTTCAGCGATGCGCCCAGCGCGGTGCGCACCGAGACCCAGCCCTTGAAGCTGCGGTCGTAGTTCTGCGGAATGTACAGGCCGCCGGCCGTGGGGATGAGCGCCGCCGAATCCTCGACCAGCGAGGCGGCGGTGAGCCGCCGCTGCGCGATGGCGCGGCCGTACAGAAAGGGTTTGAGCGTGGAGCCGGGCTGGCGCGGCGCGAGCACGCCGTCCACCTCCTGGGCCTGGCTCAGCTCGCCGGACGAACCCACCCAGGCCAGCACCTGGCCGCTGGCGTTGTCCAGCACCACCACCGCGCCGTCCGCCACCCGCTGGCGGCTGAGCTCGCGCAGCTGGCGCTGCAGCGTCTGCACCGCAAAGCGCTGCAGCGGCGCGCTGAGCGTGGTGCGCACGCTGGCGGCCTGCTCGGGCAGGTTGCGCAGCACGATGCGGCTGTAGTGCGGCGCCACGCCTTCGCTGGCATCGAAGGCCCGCCGCTTGAGCGCGGCCTCGGTGAAGAAGGCCACGGTGTCGCAGTCCACCGCCTGCCGCGGGCGCATGTCCTTGAGCACACCGCAGGCGCGCCGCCCGACCTGCGCCGGCGAGGCGTTGGGTGCGCGCACCAGGGCGGCGGCCACCGCCGCCTCGCGCTCGTCCAGGCCGTGCGGCGCCTTGCCGAACAGCGTGCGCGACAGTGCATCGATACCCACCAGCTCGCCGCGAAACGGCACCAGGTTCAGATAGGCTTCGAGGATCTGCGCCTTGCTCCAGCGCCGGTCCAGCACCTGGGCGGCCACCGCCTGCCCGGCCTTTTGCACCACGCTGCGCCCGCCGGGGCTCAGGCGCAGGAAGTCCGCGTCCGGCCCATCGAGCAGGCCGGCCAGCTGCATGGTGATGGTGCTGGCGCCGCGCGTGCGCTGGTTCCACAGGTTGCCCCAGGCGGCGGCGCCCGCGGCCGCCCAGTCCACGCCGCTGTGTTCGTAGAAGCGCTTGTCCTCGCTCAGCACCAGCGCGGTGCGCAGCGCCGCCGACACCTGCGCCAGCGCCACCCATTCGCCGCGCCGCACGCTGCGGTCGGTGCGCACGCGCTGCAGCACCTCGCCCTCGCGCGACAGCACCAGGGTTTCCGAAGAGCGAAAGCCGGCCTTGACTTCGTCGAAGCGCGCAACGGCCTGCGCCGGCAGTAGCGCCCCTGCCAACAGGCCCGCCAGCAGCACCGATCTCAGAACTGCTGGCGCATGCTGCATGGCGGCGTACAGGCGAGCTATTTCAGGAAGCCAGCGCCGCCAGGCGCTCGCGCATGCGCGCCTCGGCCGCCGGCAGCGCGGCGCGCACGCCGGCCTCGCGCGCGGCATCGCGCTCGCGCTGGGCGGCCGCCCAGACGGGCGACGGGAAATGGCTGTCCCAGCCGAAGCGGGCAATCACATGCCAGTGCAGGTGCGGCACCATGTTGCCCAGCGCGGCGAGGTTGATCTTCGCGGGCTGCAGGGCCTCGCGCAGCGCCTGCTCCACCACGGCCACGGCCTCCATGCAGTAGGCGCGCTCGGCGGCCGGCAGCTCGGAGAACTCGGCCACATGCGCATTCCACACCACGCGGTAGAAAGCCGGAAAGCCGCGCTCGCCCTCTTCGCCGGCGCGGATCACGCGCAGCTTCCCGCCGCGCCAGACCAGCGCGCCGCCATCGGTATCGCACAGCGGACAGGCCGGGTCGCCGCCGGCGGCCAGCGAGGACGCGCCAGTGCCCAACGTGGGGGCCGAACTCATACCAGCACCCTTTCGATGCCGCCGTTGTTGGCGCGCTGCACGTATTCGGGCAGCCAGTTCTCGCCCAGGATCTCGCGCGCCATCTCGACGACGATGTAGTCGGCCTCGAGCAGTCCGTTGTTCAGGTCGTCCTGGTAGCGGTTCAGGCCTTGCAGGCAGCTCGGGCAGCTGGTGAGGATCTTGACATTGTCCTGCGCGCCCAACTGGCCACCTTCCTTGAGCGCCGCCTCGCCCTTGCGGATTTCCTCGGTCTTGCGAAAGCGGATCTGCGTGGAGATATCCGGGCGGGTGACGCCCAGCGTGCCCGACTCGCCACAGCAGCGCTCGCTCTTGAGCACCTGCTCGCCCACCAGCGCCTTGACGGTCTTCATCGGGTCCTGCAGCTTCATCGGCGTGTGGCAGGGGTCGTGGTACAGGTAAGCGCCCTTGCCCTGCAGCGTGATGCCTTTTTCGAGCAGGTATTCGTGGATGTCGATGATGCGGCAGCCGGGGAAGATCTTGTCGAACTGGTAGCCCTGCAGCTGGTCGTAGCAGGTGCCGCAGCTGACCACCACGGTCTTGATGTCCAGGTAGTTCAGCGTGTTGGCCACGCGGTGGAACAGCACCCGGTTGTCGGTGATCATCTTCTCGGCCTTGTCGCTTTGGCCGCTGCCGCGCTGCGGGTAGCCACAGCACAGGTAGCCGGGCGGCAGCACGGTCTGCACGCCGGCATGCCACAGCATGGCCTGCGTGGCCAGGCCCACCTGGCTGAACAGGCGCTCGGAGCCGCAGCCGGGGAAGTAGAACACCGCCTCGCTGTCCGTCGTGGTGGCCCTGGGGTCGCGGATGATGGGCACGTAGTCCTTGTTCTCGATGTCGAGCAAGGCGCGCGCGGTCTGCTTGGGCAGGCCCCCGGGCAGTTTCTTGTTGACGAAGTGGATCACCTGCTCCTTGAGCGGCGCGGTGCCCACCGTGGCCGGCGGGTGCGCCGCCTGGCGCCGGCCCAGGCCCTTGAACAGGTCGACCGCGGCGCGCTGGGCCTTGAAGCCCACGCCCACCATGGCCGAGCGCATGAACTTGATCGTGTCGGGGTTGGTGGCGTTGAGCATGGCCATGGCCAGCTTGTTGCCGGGGCGCAGGCTCTTCTTGCCCATCTGGCGCAGCAGGTTGCGCATGTTCATGGTCACGTCGCCGAAGTCGATCTTGACCGGGCAGGGCGTGGCGCATTTGTGGCACACGGTGCAGTGGTCGGCCACGTCCTCGAACTCCTGCCAGTGCTTGATCGAGACGCCGCGGCGCGTCTGCTCTTCGTACAGGAAGGCTTCGACCAGCAGCGAGGTGGCCAGGATCTTGTTGCGCGGGCTGTACAGCAGGTTGGCGCGCGGCACGTGCGTGGCGCACACCGGCTTGCACTTGCCGCAGCGCAGGCAGTTCTTCACGCTGTCGGCGATCGCGCCGATGTGGCTTTGCTGCATGATCAGCGACTCGTGCCCCATCAGGCCGAAGCTCGGCGTGTAGGCATTGGTCAGGTCGGCATACATCAGCGACTGGCGCGGGCCACCCTCGTGCGTCTGTGCCAGCAGGATCTTGCGCTCTTCTACGCGCAGCAGCTTGCCCTTGTTGAAACGCCCCTCGGGGTCGATGCGCGCCTTGTACTCGGCAAACGGGCGCAGCTCTTCGTCGGAGAGGAATTCGAGCTTGGTGATGCCGATGCCGTGCTCGCCCGAGATCACGCCGCCCAGGCTGCGCGCCAGCTCCATGATGCGCGCCACCGCATGGTGGGCGGTGGTGAGCATTTCGTAGTCGTCGCTGTTGACCGGGATGTTGGTGTGCACGTTGCCGTCGCCGGCATGCATGTGCAGCGCCACGAACACCCGGCCCTTGAGCACGCGCTGGTGGATGGCCACCACCTCGTCCATGATGGGCTGGTAGGCCGAGCCGGCGAAGATGGCCGCCAGCGGCGCGCGCAGCGCCGCCTTCCAGCTGGCGCGCAGCGTGTGGTCCTGCAGCTGGCGGAACTGCTCGCCCACATGGTCGAGCCAGCCCTGCCATTCGCGCCGCACCTCGGTGACCAGCACCAGGGCCTGGCCCACGCGGTCCTCCAGCAGCTCGGCGCTGGGGATTTCGCTGGCATCGTCCTGCTTGCCCAGCGGCAGGTTGCCGTTGGCGAAGAAGGCGTGCAGCTCGTCGCAGAGCTTGATCTTGTTTTGCAGCGACAGCTCGATGTTGATGTGCTCGATGCCGTCGCTGTACTCGGCCATGCGCGGCAGCGGGATCACCACGTCTTCGTTGATCTTGAAGGCGTTGGTATGGCGCGAGATGGCGGCGGTGCGCTTGCGGTCGAGCCAGAATTTCTTGCGCGCCTCGGGGCTGATGGCGATGAAGCCCTCGCCGCTGCGCGAGTTGGCGATGCGCACCACCTCGCTGGTCACGCGCGCCACCTCGTCGGGGTTGTCGCCCACGATGTCGCCGAACAGCACCATCTTGGGCACGCGGCCCGAGGGGCCGCCATCGGACGCCCCACCGTGCTTGCGGCTCTTGGTGGCATAGCCCACGGCCTTGAGGTAGCGGTCGTCCAGGTGCTCGAGGCCGGCCAGCAGCACGCCCGAGCGCCTTTGCTCGGCGAACATGTAGTCCTTGATCTCGACGATGCTGGGCACGGCGTCCTTGGCATTGCCGAAGAACTCCAGGCAGACGGTGCGGGTGTGCGTGGGCATGCGGTGCACCACCCAGCGCGCGCTGGTGATCAGGCCGTCGGTGCCTTCCTTCTGCACGCCCGGCAGGCCCGAGAGGAACTTGTCCGTCACGTCCTTGCCCAGGCCTTCCTTGCGGAACACGCTGCCCGGGATGTCGAGGCGCTCGGTGCGCACCAGCGTCTTGCCGTCGGGCTTGAAATACTGCAGCTCGAAGCTTGCGACCTCCACGTCGTGGATCTTGCCCAGGTTGTGGCCGAGGCGGGTGACTTCGAGCCACTCGCCATCGGGCGTGACCATGCGCCAGCTCGCCAGGTTGTCGAGCGCGGTGCCCCAGAGCACCGCCTTCTTGCCGCCGGCGTTCATCGCGATGTTGCCGCCGATGCACGAGGCCTCGATCGAGGTGGGGTCGACCGCGAACACGAAGCCGGCGCGCTCGGCCGCATCGGCCACGCGCTGGGTCACCACGCCGGCCTGCGACCAGACGGTGGGCACCTCGCGCTCCAGGCCGGGCAGGCGCACCAGCTCCACCTCGGTCATGCGCTCCAACTTTTCGGTGTTGATGACCGCGCTGCGCCAGGTGAGCGGAATCGCGCCGCCGGTATAGCCGGTGCCGCCGCCGCGCGGGATGATGGTCAGCCCCAGCTCGATGCAGGCCTTGACCAGCGCGGCGATCTCCTCCTCGGAGTCGGGCGTGAGCACCACGAAGGGGTATTCCACGCGCCAGTCGGTCGCGTCGGTCACATGGCTCACGCGCGAGAGGCCGTCGAACTTGACGTTGTCCTTGGCAGTGATGGACTTGAAGGCCCGCGCCACCTTGCGGCGCAGGCTGGCCGCTTCCTGCAGCGTGGCGTCGAACTCGGCCACCGCCGTCTGCGCCGCCTCGATCAGCCGGCCCACCAGCGCATCGCGCGCCGCGTCCGCCTGCGGCGTGCGGCGCTTTTGCACCTCGCCCAGGCGGTGCTGCAGCGCCTCGACCAACTGCTTGCGCCGGCCGGGGTTGTGCAGCAGGTCGTCCTGCAGGTAGGGGTTGCGCTGCACCACCCAGATATCGCCCAGCACCTCGTAGAGCATGCGCGCCGAGCGGCCCGTCTTGCGCTCTTCGCGCAGCTGGTTCAGCAGGTCCCAGCTGCCGGAGCCCAGCAGGCGAATGACGATTTCCCGGTCGGAGAACGAGGTGTAGTTGTAGGGAATTTCACGGAGCCGGGCCGGCCCTTCCACTTGGGCCTGAAGGCTTGCCAATGCAATCGGTGCATTCATGGGATCAGTTCTGGTGCGAGGCGTGGGGCCTCGGAGATCGGTGGGGAGGTAAATTCTAAGTGAGCGCGCCCTGGCGCAGTTGCCGCGCCCTCTAAAGGCGAGGGGGCTGGCCGGGCATAGCACACCTCGCGGTTTTGCCGATTCGTTTTTTTTCTTATTTGATCTGTTGCGATCACTTGGTGCCCACAAGCCAGGGTTTATTCGCACCTAATTCGCACGCAATATGACAGTTTTTTGATATTTTTGCTGCATGCAAAGTGAGAAATCATGGTTTTCGTTGAGTGCCGCCAGCCTGGCACTACAATCGTAAAGCTTTGTATTTGCTCAGAGTTGGTGCGGGTAACAGGGAATGCCCTGCTTGCGGCTGCACCAGCAATGTGCGACAAAGTCACCAAATTTTCATCGGCGCCGGATACGATTCCTTTCTGTGCGTTTTTCACCTCTCCCTTACCCTAGGAGTTTTCATGCAATTCAAGCGCTTGGCTATTGCTGCGGCAATCGCCGCCTCCACGAGCCTGTCCGCCCATGCCGCCACCGAGATCCAATGGTGGCATTCCATGAGCGCCGCTCTGGGCGATTGGGTGAATGACCTGGCCAACCAGTACAACGCCAGCCAGACGAACTACAAGGTCGTGCCCACCTACAAGGGCCAGTACGACGAGTCGATGACCGCCGCCATCGCCGCCTTCCGCGCCGGCAACGCGCCCGACATCCTGCAGGTGTTCGAGGTGGGCACCGCGACGATGATGGCCTCCAAGGGCGCCATCGTGCCCGTCACCAAGGTGATGAACGACGGCGGCTTCAAGTTCAACCCCGACGAATACATCTCCGCGGTGGCCGGCTACTACACCGCGCCCAACGGCCAGATGATGAGCTACCCGCTCAACAGCTCGACCACCATCTTCTACTACAACAAGGATGCCTTCAAGAAGGCGGGCCTGGACGAGAACAAGCCGCCCAAGACCTGGCCCGAGGTGTTCGCCGCCGCCGAGAAGCTCAAGGCCAGCGGCCACCGCTGCGCGCTGACCACCAGCTGGATGAGCTGGACCCAGCTGGAGAGCTTCTCGCTGTGGCACAACACCTTGTTCGCCACCAAGAACAACGGCTTCGACGGCACCGATGCCAAGCTGGTCTTCAACTCGCCGCTGCATGTCAAGCACTTCGAGAACCTGGCCAAGGCCGCCAAGGACGGCAGCTTCGTCTACAAGGGCCGCAACAACCTGGCCGATGCCGCCTTCGCCTCGGGCGAATGCGCGATGATCACCGGCTCGTCGGGCCTGTATGCCCGCGTGGTCAAGGAAGGCAAGTTCGCCTTCGGCCAGTCCACCCTGCCCTACTACGCCGACGTGAAGGGCGCGCCGCAGAACACCGCCATCGGCGGCGCCTCGCTGTGGGTGATGTCGGGCAAGAACGCCGACCACTACAAGGGCGTGGCCGATTTCTTCAACTTCCTGAACAACACCAAGGTGCAGGCCGCCAGCCACCAGCGCACCGGCTACCTGCCGGTCACCACCGCGGCCTACAAGCTGACCGAGGCTTCGGGCTTCTATGAAAAGCACCCCGGCACCGACACGGCCGTGACGCAGATGATCCGCAAGACCACCGACAAGTCGCGCGGCATCCGGCTGGGCAACTTCGTGCAGATCCGCACCATCATCGACGAGGAAACCGAGCAGATCTGGACCGGCAAGAAGACGCCCAAGGAGGCGCTGGACACCGCCGTCAAGCGCGGCGACGAGCAACTGGCCCGCTTTGCCAAGGCCAACAAGTAGGCACGGCCCGCCATCCCGCTCTCTGGCCCGCAACCCTAAGAACGTGTTTACGATCTAAGGAGGTTGCGGGCTGTTTCGTTCTCTTTTGCCGCCGTGCTGCCTTGGGGCCATTTTTAAGAGTACGCCATGGAAAAACGCGTTCAATTCCGATCCAGCTGGCTGCCATGGGCGCTGATAGCGCCGCAGATGGCCATCGTGCTGGTCTTTTTCTTCTGGCCCGCGGGCCAGGCCATCATCCAGTCGTTCCAGGCGCAGGACACCTTTGGCTTCTCCACCGAATGGGTGGGGCTGGCCAACTTCCAGCACCTGTTCGATGACCCGGCCTACCTGGCCTCGTTCAAGACCACGGCGCTGTTCTCGGTGCTGGTGGCCTTCTTCGGCATCGCGATCTCGCTGGTGCTGGCCATCTTTGCCGACCGGGTGATCCGCGGCGCCATGGCCTACAAGACCGCGCTGCTGCTGCCCTATGCGGTGGCGCCCGCGGTGGCGGGCGTGCTGTGGGCCTTCATGTTCTCGCCGTCGCTGGGCGTGGTGGCCTATCTGCTGCGCCAGTCGGGCTACGACTGGAACCACCTGCTCAACTCCACCAACGCGATGACGCTGATCGTGATCGCCGCCGTGTGGAAGCAGATCTCGTACAACTTCCTGTTCTTCCTGGCCGGCCTGCAGTCGATACCCAAGTCGCTGATCGAGGCGGCCGCGATCGACGGCGCCGGCCCGGTGCGGCGCTTCTGGGACATCCAGGTGCCGCTGTTGTCGCCCACCACTTTCTTCCTGCTGGTGATGAACGTGGTCTACGCCTTCTTCGACACCTTCGGCATCGTGGACGCGACCACCCAGGGCGGCCCGGGCCAGGACACCTCGATCCTGGTCTACAAGGTCTACCACGACGGCTTCAAGGCCATGGACATGAGCGGCTCGGCCGCGCAGTCGGTGGTGCTGATGCTGATCGTGGTGGCCCTCACGGTGCTGCAGTTCCGCTACGTTGAGAAGAAGGTTCAATACTGATCATGGTCGAACGCAGTCCCCTCCTGAGCTTTTTCTCGCACCTGGTGATGGCGCTGGGCGTGGTGATCGTGGGCTTCCCGATCTACCTGGCCTTCGTCGCCTCCACGCACACGCCCCAGGACATCATCAACGTGCCCATGCCCATGGTGCCCGGCGGCAATTTCTGGGAAACCTACAAGGCGGCGCTATTCGGCGGCTCGGGCCCCGGCTCCAGCGCGCCGGTGGCGCGCATGATGTGGATCAGCTTCGTCTCGGCGATGATCATCACCGTCGGCAAGATCGCGATCTCGCTGCTGTCGGCCTTTGCGCTGGTGTACTTCCGCTTCCCGTTCAAGAAGCTGTGCTTCTGGCTGATCTTCGTGACGCTGATGCTGCCGGTCGAGGTGCGCATCGGCCCCACCTACGAAGTCGTCTCCACGCTGGGCATGCTCAACAGCTACGCGGGCCTGACGATTCCGCTGATCGCCTCGGCCACCGCCACCTTCCTGTTCCGCCAGTTCTTCCTGACGGTGCCCGACGAGCTGGTGGAGGCCGCGCGCATCGACGGCGCGGGCCCGATGCGCTTTTTCAAGGACGTGCTGGTGCCGCTGTCCAAGACCTCGATCGCCGCCCTCTTCGTGATCCAGTTCATCTACGGCTGGAACCAGTACCTGTGGCCGCTGCTGGTGACCACATCCGAGGACATGTACCCGGTGGTGATCGGCATCAAGCGCATGGTGGCCAGCGGCGACACCGGCAACGACTGGAACGTGGTGATGGCCACGGCCCTGCTGGCCATGCTGCCGCCCGCGGTGGTGGTGGTGCTGATGCAGCGCTGGTTCGTCAAGGGCCTGGTCGATACGGAAAAATAATTCCCATAGCAACCAGCACGCACCATATCTATAAGAAACAGGTTTTTCCTATGGCATCCATCTCTTTTCGCAACCTGATCAAGCGCTACGGCAAGGGCCCGGCCGCCAACCAGGTGATCCACGGCGTCAACGCCGACATCAAGGACGGCGAGTTCATCGTCATCGTCGGGCCCTCGGGCTGCGGCAAGTCCACGCTGCTGCGCATGGTGGCCGGGCTGGAGGAAATCTCTGGCGGCGAACTCCTGATCGGCGACGCGGTGGTCAACGATGTGGAGCCGGCCAAGCGCGACATCGCCATGGTGTTCCAGAACTATGCGCTGTACCCGCACATGTCGAACTACGAGAACATGGCCTATGGCCTGAAGATCGCCAAGGTGCCGCCCGACGAGATCAAGCGCCGCGTGGACAAGGCCGCCAAGATCCTGGAGCTGTCGCACCTGCTCGAGCGCAAGCCGCGCGAGCTCTCGGGCGGCCAGCGCCAGCGCGTGGCCATGGGCCGCGCCATCGTGCGCCAGCCCAAGGTGTTCCTGTTCGACGAGCCGCTATCGAACCTGGATGCCAAGCTGCGCGCCCAGACCCGCATCGAGATCCAGAAGCTGCACCAGACCTTAAGCATCACCAGCCTGTTCGTGACCCACGACCAGGTCGAGGCGATGACGCTGGCGCAGCGCATGATCGTGATGAACGGCGGCCATGTGGAGCAGTTCGGCACGCCCGAGGAGGTCTACCACCAGCCCGCCTCCACCTTCGTGGCCAGCTTCATCGGCTCGCCGCCGATGAACCTGCTGAAGAGCGCGCCCGGCGGCAAGCCCGGCCAGATCCTGGGTATCCGCCCCGAGCATATCGACGTCACCGCCGGTGACGGCTGGGAGGTGCAGGTGCACACCGTGGAGCTGCTGGGCGCCGAGCGCCTGGTCTACGGCAGCGTGGGTGGCGACGCGATCACCGTGCGCATCGAGGAAGGCAAGCCCTACCCGCAACCCGGCGAAGTGCTGCGCGTGCTGCCCCGCCCCGACCGGCTGCACTGGTTCCACGCAGAAACTGGTAAACGCACCCCCTGAGCGGCTACGCCGCTTCCCCCTCTCTCGCTGTGCGGGAGGGGGGCATGCGGGCAACCGACGACGCCCCCGCTGCGGGGCGGCCCTTGCTCGGCGTCCTGGCAGACAGGGCATGCTTTGCAAAGGTTGCCGACTGCAGGCACTAGGATCAACGATCAACTAGAAAAACTCCATGACCACACTTGCTTCCTGGCCCTACCCCCGCTGGGTGGCCCACCGCGGCGCCGGCAAGCTGGCGCCCGAGAACACCCTCAGCGCCTTCCGCCTGGGCGCGCACTATGGCTATCGCATGTTCGAATGCGACGCCAAGCTCAGCGGCGACGGCGTGCTCTTCCTGATGCACGACGCGACGCTGGAGCGCACCACCAACGGCCACGGCATCGGCGCCAGGCTGGGCATGGGCGAGCTGGCCCAGCTCGACGCCGGCAGCTGGCATTCGCGCGCCTACGCGGGCGAGGCCCTGCCCACGCTGGAGGCGCTGGCGCGCTGGTGCCTGGCCAACCACCTGCAGCTGAACGTGGAGATCAAGCCCACGCCCGGCCAGGAGGAGGAAACCGGCCGCGCCTGCGGCGCGCTGATGAACCGTATCTGGCCCGCCCACAGCGTGCCGCCGCTGTTCACCTCGTTCAAGCCCGAGGCGCTGCAGGGCGCCCGGGACATGGCGCCGCATATTCCACGCGGCCTGCTGGTGGACAAGCTGGCCGATGCCACGGGCGATGCCGAGCTGCAGACCGCGCTGGGCCTGGGCTGCTCGGCCATGGTGCTGAACCATGCGCTGTGGGACGCCGCGCTGGTCGCCAAGGTGCATGGCGCGGGCCTGTACTGCAGCAGCTACACCGTCAACGACGAATGGGCCGCCCAGCGCCTGATCGAGCTGGGCACGGACAGCATCATCACCGACCGGGTGGACCTGTTCAGCCCGGCCGCGTAGCCGCGCGGGGCGCTGCGCATGGCGCCTTGGCCGGGCACTTTTCCATACGGCTAATCCATGCTAATGTATATCCTTGTATATACACAGCATGGAGGCAAGCATGTCCACCACCAAGGCTTTCAAGAGCGGCAACTCCCAAGCCATCCGCATCCCGGCAGAGCTGGCGTATGAACGCATGGACATGGAACTGGAGATTGAGCGCATTGGCGATGAGCTCCGCATCCGGCCAGCGCGCAAATCCCTGGCAGGCTTCATGGAAGTTTTTGCACGCTTTTCCCCAGACTTCATGAAAGAGGGCCGCGGCACGCACGAGCAGGCAGAACGGGACAAGATTTGATGCCGCGCTACATGCTCGACACCAACATGTGCATCTACCTGATGAAGAACCATCCTGCGCAGGTTGCCCAACGCTTTGCTCAATGCTACGTGGGTGATGTAGTGATGTCCGCAATCACCTACGCGGAGCTGGACTATGGCGTCGAAGTATCCAGCCACCCCGCCCAAGAGCGCGCCAATCTTGCGGCCCTGGCGGATCTGATCGTCGTCGTTGCATTCGACAAGGCCGCGGCCCGTGCCTATGGCCCCGTGCGCGCCGCTACCCGGGAAAGGAAGAAAGACCAGCTGGACAAGCTGATTGCCGCGCACGCGATAGCGCTCGATGCCATTCTCGTCACCAACAACATGCGGGATTTCATGGCCTACCCGGGCCTCCATGTCGAAAACTGGCTGGATGCGTGAAAGCCGCCGCCTTGGCGGTCAGCTGGCCACGGCCGAGCGCTCGATGCGATTCGAGTCCGGCCTTGATGCAGACGATGGCGACCATCATCTGCATCTGGACATCAATCCATCTTGGTGCCCGAAGCCTTGACCGCCGCCGCCCAGCGCGGCATCTCGCCGGCCAGGAACTTGGCGAAGTCCTGGGCACCGAGGAAGGCTGGATCGGCGCCCTGCTCCACCATGCGGCCGCGCACATCGGGCATGTTCATCACCTGCTGGAAGGCCCCGCTGAGCTTGGCCACCACCTCCTGGGGCGTGCCGGCCGGCGCCAGAAAGCCGTAGAAGCCCACCACCTCGAAGCCCTTGAGGCCGCTCTCGATGGCGGTCGGCACCTCGGGCAGCGCGGGATTGCGCTGCTTGCTGGTGACGGCCAGCGCGCGCACCTTGCCCTGCTTGTGGTAGGCCGCGGCCTGCGGAATGCTCTCGGCCATGAACTGCACCTGGCCGCCGATCAAATCGGTGAAGGCCGGCGCGCTGCCCTTGTAGGGGATGTGGACCAGATCCACCCCCGCGGCGCTCTTGAACATCTCGGGCACCAGGTGGCTGATGCCGCCGTTGCCGGCCGAGCCGAAGTTGACCTTGCCCGGATGGGCCTTGGCATAGGCGATGAACTCCTGCAGGTTCTGCGCCGGCACCTGGTTGTTGACCAGCAGCGCCAGCGGCTGCATGGCCGTGCGCGCCACCGGCGTGAAGTCCTTCAAGGTGCTGTAGGGCAGCTTGGGATACAGCGCCGGGTTGATCACCATCACGCCGGTGTTGGCCAGCATCAGCGTATAGCCGTCGGCGGGCGACTTCATCACGTCCTGCGCGCCCACCGCGCCGCCGGCGCCGGGCTTGTAGTCCACGACCACGGGCTGGCCCAGCAAGCCCTGCAGCTTGTCGGTGAGCAGCCGGGCATGCTGGTCCAGCGGGCCGCCGGCGGGAAAGCCGACCACCACGCGAATGGGCTTGCTGGGAAAGTTGCCGCCTTGCGCCTGGGCCACGGTGAATGCCATGATGCCCAGGGCCGCGGCCAGGCCGGCGCGCCAGATTTTCTTCATTGATGTCTCCCGAGTTGTGGATTTTTTCCGCGCTGCGGCCCCACCGTGGATGGGGGCCGACAACCGGCATTCTAAGGAGCCTCGGCCCGCTTTCGGCAAGTTCTGCCGCACATGCTGCGCCAGCACTCGCACATCAGCTGCCGAGCGAAGCCGGCACGCCCCCGCCGCCTGCCATGCGACGCGCCCGGTAAAGCTGCCGCAGCCACCCCAGGCATTGCAGCACGGTCAGCACCACCAGCATGTCCAACCCCAGCTGGGCGCCCCACAAGTGCTTGCTCAGGTCGCGTATGCCTTCGCCCAGCAGCGCGAGCACGATTTGCGTCAGCATGAACAGCGCCAGGATCAGCCCGCCCAGCGCCAGCCGCCGCATGCCATCGCCGCTGCGGCGGCTGGCGCCAAACAACACCAGCGCGGCGGCCACGAATGCCGGCGCCAGCGGGGTGATGCAGCGCTCGCGCCACTGCGTCATGCGAACCAGCCAGTCCGTCACCGCCTGGCGGCCGTCGTCCAGGCGCTTCAGATAGAGAAAGCCGGGATAGACGTGGAAGTAGTGCACCGTGAAATGGTGCGGCAGCGCGTACTGCGCAAGTCGGGGCAAGGCCTGTGGAAACCGCAGGTAGGGGCGCAGCACCTGGCGTTTGCCCAGCCGCGGCACCTCGGGGTGGCAGGTGCGGCCGATCTGCCGCACCTGGGTGCCGCCCGGGCCCGAAAGCTGGTTGCCCCAGGCATCCACGCCGATGCAGCTGCGCTTTTCGGCCGGCACGCCCAATTCGTCCAGCTGCGCCGGCGAAAGCACCAGGTACGAGCCCAGGTATAGCCCATGGTGGGCATTGAGGGCCGCGTTCTTGCCCATGAGCATGGGCACCAGGCACAGCACCTGGATCGCCAGCAGCCACTTCCGCAGGGACGGGTCCAGCCGCACGCGCTGCCACCGGCTCGCGCCCCACAGGCAAGCCAGCACCAGCGCCGGCACATAGAAGTACTGGACTTTGGCCAGCGCGCAGGCCACGGAGCCGATCGCCAGGCAGGCCAGCCGCGCCCGGCCGCCGCAGGCCAGCACGCCGATCAGCAGCAGGGGCAGCGCGATGAGAAAGACGTATTCGGCATACAGCGACTGCGCCATGCCGATGTTGTGCGCCATGAAGAACACGCCCAGCCACGCCAGCGCGATGGCCATGCACCACCAGGCGCCCCGCTGCAGCGCGGCCGCGCATTGCCGGCCCAGCACCAGCGCAAAGACCAGCAGCAGGCACTTGGCCACGAGCGCGGTGCGCGAGATATCGAACACCGCGCCCGGCAGGTAGCGCTGCACCCAGCCCGCGAGCGAGAAAAGAAACGTGGCCAGCTCCGGGTTCTGCGGCGCGCCGAAGGGGCCGTCGGGCAGCGCCCAGCGCACGCCGTCGCCCAGCGGTGTCAGCCGCAGGTGGCCGGCCACGCGCCTGAAGTCGTTGGTATCGACGAACAGCAGCGACTGGGAGCCGCCGATCAGCAGCAAGCCCACAAGCACCACGCCCGCAAAGCCCGCGAGTACGGGAATGCGGGCGCCCAGGGCAACAGGCTGCTGCAATGCTTTCATGGCGTAGTGGCTGCAAGCCGCGCCAGGAAGGTGCTGGCCGGGGATGTGTCAGAAAGTCACAATTATCAACAAACCGCCCGCTCGCGAGACACGGAAATAGAAAAATATTTACCTGCGAGCGCTACGCCGCATCCCCACCACCGGCGGATGCAGCAGCGCCGACCAGCGTCACCAGCACCTGGTCGATGCGGTAGCTGTCCACGTCCATCACCTCGAACTGGTACTGGCCCCAGCGCACCTTGTCGGTGCGGCGAGGGATGCGGCGCAGCATCACCATCAGAAAGCCGCCCAGCGTCTCGTATTCGCCCGGATGCGGCAGCTCGTCCAGGTCCAGCGTGCGCTCCACGTCCTCGATCGGCGTGATGCCATCGATCAGCCACGAAGTCTCGTCGCGCTGCACGATCAGCTCCTCGTCCACCGGGCCCACCAGGTCGCCCATCACCGTGCTCATCACATCGTTGAGCGTGACCACGCCGACCACCAGGCTGTACTCGTTGACGATGATCGCGAAGTCCTCGTGCGCCTGGCGAAACTGGTGCAGCACCTCGGCCAGCGTCAGCCGGTCGGGCACCACCAGCGCCTTGTGCACCAGCGCCTCGTCGGCCAGCGAGATCGGCTGGTTGTTCAGCGCGCGCTGGAACAAATCCTTGGCATCCACATAGCCGACGACATGGTCGATGTCGCCCACGCAGACCGGGTAGGTGGAGAACGGCTCCTCGGCAATGCGCGCGCGGATGATGTCGTCGCTGTCGCCCTGGTAGAAGAAGGCGATGCGGTCGCGCTGCGTCATCGCCGAGCCCACGGTGCGCGAATCCAGCTCGAACAGGTTCTCGATCACCTGCTGCTCCTGCTCGGCCAGCACCCCGGCGCGCGTGCCGGCCTCGGTCATGGCCAGGATATCTTCAGACGTGATGCGATCATCGCGCGCGGTGGGCAGGCCCAGCAGCGTCGCCAGCCCGTTGGCCAGCTTGTTGAACAGCCACACCAGCGGCTTGAACAGCGCCGACAGCCATGCCATGGGATGGCTCACCAGCACGGCCAGCCGCTCGGGCTCGGCCAGCGCCAAACGCTTGGGGCACAGATCGGCCAGCAGGATGAACAGCGCGGTTACCAGGGTGAACGACGCCAGAAAGCCCACGGTGGCCGCGCGCTCGGGCGCCAGCCACAGCGAAAGCCACGACGAGAAGAACGGCGTGAGCGCGCCCTCGCCCACCACGCCGCCCAGGATGGCCACCGCATTCACCCCGATCTGGGCCACGGTGAAATACTCGCCCGGCTGGTCCTGCGTGCGCATCACCTGCTCGGCGCGCGCATCGCCCTCCTCCATCATCTGGCGCAGCCGCAGCTTGCGTGAAGCGGCCAGCGCAATCTCGGCGATCGAGAAAAATGCGCTGGCGGCGATCAATGCCACGATGGTCAGAAGACTTTGGAGCACACTCATGCAAGGCCCGGGGATAGAAAAGATATACCAGTGTATATGCGGCCTACGCTGCCCCTCCGAGAGGGGCGCTTTCATCTTGGGGCGGCCCGGCGATGAAAATGGCTCCCCACGCTCCCCACTGCGTTGGGTCGCTGCCCCTCCGAGAGGGGCGCTTTTCATCTTGGGGCGGCCCGGCGATGAAAATGGCTCCCCACGCTCCCCACTGCGTTGGGTCGCTGCCCCTCCAAGAGGGGCGCTTTTCACCTTGGGGCGGCCCGGCGATGAAAAAGCCGCCCATGGGCCGTAGGCCATGGGCGGCTTGGATCTGGCGACTGGCGGAGATCAGCCCTGCGCGGCCACCAGGCGCTGCAGCTCGCCCGATTCGTACATCTCCATCATGATGTCGGAGCCGCCGATGAATTCGCCGCGCACATACAGCTGCGGGATCGTGGGCCACTGGCTGTAGTCCTTGATGCCCTGGCGGATTTCCGGATCTTCGAGCACGTTGACGGTGGCGATGTTCTTGGCGTCGACGCCGCAGGCCTTCAGGATCTGCACCGCGCGGCCGGAGAAGCCGCACTGAGGGAAGCTGGCATTGCCCTTCATGAACAGCAGGATGTCGTTGCCCTTGACCAGTTGGTCTATGCGTTGCTGGGTGTCGCTCATGGTGATGTGGGTGGCTTGATAAGGATGGACGATTATTTCACGACTGGCAAAACCCGGCTGCTAGGGCCAACATCCGCCGCTGACCCGCTCTATGCCCGCGAGGTCCTCGCGGCTTTGCACCTGCGCGAAGCCGCGGGCCGACAGCAGCGCGCGCACCGGCCCCGCCTGGTCCCAGCCGTGCTCGATCAGCAGCCAGCCGCCGTCCCTGAGGCAGGCCGGCGCGGCCTGCACGATGCGGCGGATGTCGTCTAGCCCATCGGCGCCGCTGGCCAGCGCCTGGCGCGGCTCGTGGCGCAGCGCGGCCAGGTGCGGGTCGTCTTCGCGGATGTAGGGCGGGTTGGTGACGATGGCGTCGAACCGGCCCACCAGCGCGGACAGCCAGTCGCTGCGCGCCAGGTGCAGCGGCAGCCGCAGCCGCTCGGCATTGGCCGCAGCCACGGCCAGCGCATCATCGCTGGCATCGACGGCCCAGACCTCGGCCTGCGGCCGCTGCTGCCGCAGGGCCAGCGCGATCGCGCCGCTGCCGGTGCCCAGGTCGGCGATGCGCAGCCCACGGCCGTCGCCGGGCAGCAGCTGCAGCGCCCAGTCGACCAGGGTCTCGGTGTCGGGGCGGGGGTCGAGCACACGGGCGTCGACCTGCAGCGCCAGGCCGTAGAACTCCTTGCGGCCGGTGAGGTAGGCCACCGGCTCGCCGGCCAGGCGGCGCTGGCATAGCGCCTCGAAATGCTGCCCTGCCGCAGCGCCCAGCGCATCGCCATCGTGCGTGAGCAGCCAGGCGCGGGCATCCAGCGGCTGGCCCAGCGCGTGCAGCAGCAGCAGCTGGGCATCGATGCGCGGCAGGCCCAGCGCCAGCGCTTGCTGCAAGGCCTGGGCGACGGTGGTGGTGCTCATGGTTTTATTGGTTGACTTCCAGCTCGGCCAGCTGCTCGGCCTCGCGCGCGGCCTGCAGCGCCTCCATCAGCTCTTGCAGATCACCGTCCATGATGAAGCCGAGCTTGTACAGCGTCAGGTTGATGCGGTGGTCGGTCATGCGGCCCTGCGGGAAGTTGTAGGTCCGGATGCGGTCGCTGCGGTCGCCGCTGCCGATCAGGCCCTTGCGCATCGCGGCCTCCTTGGCGGCGCGCTCGCTGCGCTCTTTCTCCTGCAGCCGCGCCTGCAGCACCTGCAGCGCCTTGGCCTTGTTGCTGTGCTGGCTGCGGCCGTCCTGGCATTCGGCGACGATGCCGGTGGGGATGTGCACCACGCGCACGGCCGAGTCGGTCTTGTTGATGTGCTGGCCGCCGGCGCCGCTGGCGCGAAAGGTGTCGATGCGCAGATCCGCCGGGTTCAGCGTGATGGCCTGGTGCTCGTCGGGCTCGGGCATCACCGCCACGGTGCAGGCGCTGGTGTGGATGCGGCCTTGCGTTTCGGTGGCGGGCACGCGCTGCACCCGGTGGCCGCCCGATTCGAAGCGCATGGCGCCGTAGATGCTGTCACCCTCGAAGCGCAGCACCACTTCCTTGTAGCCGCCGAGCTCGGACTCGTTGGCGCTCATGATCTCCACGCGCCAGCCCTGGCGCTCGGCATAGCGGGTGTACATGCGGGCGAGGTCGCCGGCGAACAGCGCCGATTCGTCGCCGCCGGTGCCGGCGCGGATTTCGACGAAGGCGTTGCGCGCATCGTCGGGGTCCTTGGGCAGCAGCATGCGCTGCAGCTGGTTTTCGAGCTGCTCCAGCTCGGCCTCGCCGCTGGTGATTTCCTCGCGGGCCATGTCGGCCATGTCGGGGTCGGCCAGCATCTCGCGGGCGGTGGCCACGTCGGCCTCGACCTGCCGGTGGCGCTGGTAGCGGCCGGCCACGGCCGACACGTCCACATGTTCGCGCGAGAGCAGGCGAAACTGCGCCATGTCGGCCATGATGTCTTCGCGCGAGAGCAGGAAATCCAGCTCTTTCAGGCGCTCGACATAGCGCTCCAGTTGCTGGCGGAGAAAATCTTTCATGGAAGGGAAACCGGTACGGGGGAAGAAAGGCCGGCGCGAGGTGCACCGAAGACGCTCCCGATATGAGAGCTTGCAGCGCAGGCTGTACCTACGCTAGAGGCTGTTCTTATTGTGCGAGCGCAAAAACAGGCGCGACACGACCTCGGCCGTCTGCGCGCGCGCGGCGGCGTCGCCCGAGTGCAGCTCGGCCATCGCGCCGTGCAGCATCTTCTGCGCCACGCCGCGCGACAGGGCGTCGAGCACCGCATCCAGGTCTTCGCCCTTGGCCAGGCGCTTCCTGGCGCGCTCGATCTCCTGCGCGCGCCAGGCGTCGGCCTGGGCGTTGATCTGGCGGATGAGCTGCACCGAGCCGCCTTCGGGGCGGCGCTGGTCCATCCAGTGCAGAAAGCTCTGCACGCCGGCATCGATGATGGTCTCGGCCTCGGCCACCGCCGCCTGGCGCGAGGCCTGGCCGCTTTGCACCACGCCGGCCAGGTCGTCCACGGTGTAGAGGTAGACGTCGCGCAGGCTCTGCACCTCGGGCTCGATGTCGCGCGGCACGGCCAGGTCGACCATGAAGATCGGGCGGTGCCTGCGCTTCTTGAGCGCGCTCTCGACCGCGCCCAGGCCGATGATGGGCAGGCTCGAGGCCGTGCAGCTGATGATGGCGTCGTACTCGTGCAGGTGCTCGGGCAGGTCGGCCAGGCGCATCACGCCGGCGCCAAAGCGGGCGGCGAGCTTCTCGCCGCGGTCGAGCGTGCGGTTGGCGATGGTGATGCGCTGCGGCTGGCGCGCGGCGAAGTGCGTGGTGCACAGCTCGATCATCTCGCCGGCGCCAACGAACAGCACCCGGATCTGCGACAGGTCTTCGAACAGCTGGCCCGCCAGCCGCACGGCGGCGGCGGCCATGCTGATGCTGCTGGTGCCGATCTCGGTGGCGCTGCGCACCTCCTTGGCGACCGAGAAGCTGCGCTGGAACAGCTGGTTCAGCGTGGTGCCCAGCGCGCCCGCTTCTTCGGCGGCGCGCACCGCGTTCTTCATCTGGCCGAGGATCTGCGCCTCGCCCAGCACCATCGAATCGAGCCCGCTGGCCACGCGGAAGGCATGGCGCGCCACCAGGCCGTCCTGCAGCGTGTAGGTATAAGTGCGCAGCGCATCCGCCGGCAGGTTGCCGCTGTGCGCCAGCCAGTGCAACGTGTGGTCCAGCGCCGGCACGCCCTCCATCGGGGCCGCGCAGTAGATCTCGGTGCGGTTGCAGGTGGAGAGGATGGCGGTTTCCACCTCGGCATGGCGGTGCGCACCCGACAGGCTGGTGCGCAGGCTGTGCAGCGTGGGCGCGATCTGGTCGAGCGCAAACGCAAAACGGCCCCGAATATCAAGCGGTGCCGTGTTGTGATTGATGCCGAGGGCCCAAACTGCCATAACCGGCGATTATAAAATCAATGCTCCAACCCAGTGCGTCGCGCAGGTAAGACAGCCCCATCTGCGGGCGCACACGCTTTTTGATCTGCATCATGCTTTCATGAATCCCTCGACCAGTCTGCTGCATCTGCTGAATTTCTGCGCCCCGGCCGCCGCGCTCAGCGTGCTGCTGGTGCTGGGCCGCTGGCTGTTCGCCCGCCGCGCGCCGGCGCTGCTGCCCTGGTACGGGCAGCTGGCGCTGCATTTCCTGGTGGGTGTGCTGGCCTTGTTCGCCGCGCTGCTGCTGTGGGGGCGCGACGGCACGCTGGCCGGCTACACGCTGCTGGTGGCGGCGCTGGCCACCAGCCAGTGGGCGGTGCTGCGCGGCTGGAAGGGCTAGGAGCGTGTTCAAAGTCTTTTCATAGTGCCCGCAAGGCAGCAAAAAGCCGCAATCTAGGCGCACGCCGCAGCTCATGCCCGGCGCCTGGGCAAGGTGGGCAACGACGAGTGCGGCTTTTTGCTGCCTTGCCCGAAGGGTTGCCGGGCATCATGAAAAGACTTTGAACACGCTCTAAGCTTCGAACTTGTCCGAATGCAGCCAGTTGCGCTGCGCGCCGAACACCAGGTTCGGGTAGGTGTCCTTGCCGCGGCTGCCGTTGTAGCGGCCCAGGGCCATGAAGAGATCGCCATTCTCGCGGTCGATGTAATGGCGCAGGATCACGCAGCCAAAGCGCAGGTTGGTCTGCATGTGAAACAGCTTCTCCGGGTCGCCATCGCCGATCGCGCGCGTCCAGAACGGCATCACCTGCATGTAGCCGCGCGCGCCCACCGGCGACACGGCGAACTTGCGGAAACCGCTTTCCACCTGGATCAGCCCGAGCACCAGCGATTCGTCGAGCCGGGCGCGGCGCGCCTCGTACCACACGGTCTGCAGGAAGTCGCGGCGCACCTCCCAGTCGGGCTTGCGCTGGCGCAGGCGGTCGCTCATCGAGCCCAGCCAGCGCAGGTAGCGGATCTTGGCTTCGGTGGAGACGAATACCGGCTCGGGCGGCGCGGCGCTGCCCACCGCGGCGCTGAGCGCGGTGCGCACCGAGTCGATCAGCGGCTCCTCCAGCTGGCCGCCGGCATGCGCCGCCTGGGGCGCGGCCAGCCAGGCGCCCGGCCCGGCCAGGGCGGACAGGAGGCAGGCGCGGCGCGACAGGCCGCCGCTGCGATGGCTTTTCCCCTCAGGACTCATCAGCGTTGGGTGCGTTGCAGTACAAAATCGAGCACGTCGGCCGCCGCCACCTTGGTGGCCTCGGTATCGCGGCGGTGCTGGTATTCGAGCTGGCCTTCCTTGAGGCCACGCTCGGACAGCACCACCCGGTGCGGCACGCCGATCAGCTCCCAGTCGGCAAACATGGCGCCGGGGCGCTCGCCGCGGTCGTCCAGTATCACATCCACGCCCGCGGCCGCCAAGTCGGCATGTAGCTTTTCGGCAGCGGCCCTGACCTCGGCGCTGCGGTCGAAGCCGATGGGGCAGACCACCACCGCGAACGGCGCGATCGCGTCGGGCCAGATGATGCCGCGCTCGTCATGGTTCTGCTCGATGGCCGCGGCCGGCAGGCGGGTCACGCCGATGCCGTAGCAGCCCATCTCGAAGAACTGGGGCTTGCCGTTTTCGTCGAGGAAGCTGGCGTTCATCGCCTGGGAATACTTGGTGCCCAGGTAGAAGACATGGCCGATCTCGATGCCGCGCTCGATCGCCAGCACGCCCAGGCCGTCGGGCGACAGGTCGCCGGCGACCACGTTGCGGATGTCGGCCACCACATCGGGCTCGGGCAGGTCGCGCCCGAAGTTGACGCCGGTCAGGTGGTAGTCGGCCTCGTTGGCGCCGCAGATCCAGTCGGCCATCGCCGCCACCTCGCGGTCCACCACGAGCTTGACCGGCTTTTGCAGGCCGATCGGGCCCAGGTAGCCCGGCTGGCAGCCGAAGTGCGCCTCGATCTCGGACACGGTGGCGAAGCGAAAGCCCGCCAGGCCATCGACCTTGCCGACCTTGATCTCGTTCATCTCATGGTCGCCGCGCAGCAGCAGCAGCCAGACCTGGGTCCGGGCGATCTCGCCGGCCTCGTTGGTGGCATCGGTCGCCAGCACCAGCGATTTCACCGTGCGCGCCAGCGGCAGGCCCAGCTGCGCGGCCACCGCTTCGCAGGTGCTGTTGCCGGGCGTGGCCACCTTGGCCATGGACTCGGCGGCGGCGGGGCGCGGCGTGCTGGGTGCCAGCGCCTCGGCCTTCTCGATATTGGCCGCGTAGTCGCTGCTCGGGCAGTAGACGATGGCGTCCTCGCCGGTAGCGGCGATCACCTGGAATTCCTCGCTCAGGTCGCCGCCAATGGCGCCGCTGTCCGCGCGCACCGCGCGGTACTGCAGGCCGAAGCGGTCGAAGATGCGCCGGTAGGCGGTGCGCATGGCCTGGTAGCTGGCCTGGGCGCCGTCCTTGTCCTTGTCGAAGGAGTAGGCGTCCTTCATGATGAATTCGCGCCCGCGCATCAGCCCGAAGCGCGGGCGGCGCTCATCGCGGAACTTGGTCTGGATCTGGTAGAGGTTCTTGGGCAGCTGCTTGTAGCTCTTGAATTCCTGGCGGCCGATGTCGGTCACCACCTCTTCGCTGGTGGGCTGGATCACGAAATCGCGCCCATGGCGATCCTGGATGCGCAGCAGCTCCGCCCCCATCTTGTCGAAGCGGCCCGTCTCCTGCCACAGCTCGGCGGGCTGCACCACCGGCATGCTCACCTCGATCGCGCCGGCGCGGTTCATTTCCTCGCGCACGATGGCCTCGACCTTCTGGATCACCCGCAGGCCCATCGGCATGTAGTTGTAGATGCCTGCGCCCAGCTTCTTGATCATGCCGGCGCGGGTCATCAGCTTGTGGCTGACGATTTCCGCATCCGCAGGCGCCTCTTTGAGGGTGGAAATCAGGAATTGGGATGCTTTCATATGTGTTAAGTAGTTGCCCGCGTGCCGGTGGCATCGGCGGCGGGCATAATGGACGCAGTTTAAAAAATTGGGGTTAGATTATGCTGGACAGAGAAGGCTTTCGGCCTAACGTCGGCATCATCCTGCTCAACCAGCGCAACCAGGTGTTCTGGGGCAAACGCATCCGCACCCACAGCTGGCAGTTTCCGCAGGGTGGTATCGACCGTGGAGAAACCCCTGAGCAGGCGATGTTTCGAGAGCTGCACGAAGAAGTGGGCTTGCGACCGGATCATGTACGTATTGTGGCCAGAACGCGGGATTGGCTGCGCTACGAGGTGCCCGAGCGCTACATCCGCCGCGATGCAAGAGGCTATTATCGCGGACAAAAGCAGATCTGGTACCTGCTGCAGCTGATGGGCAACGACTGGGACCTGAATCTGCGCGCCACCAACCACCCCGAATTCGATGCCTGGCGCTGGAACGACTACTGGGTACCGCTGGATGTGGTGGTGGAGTTCAAGCGCGGCGTCTACGAGCTGGCGCTGACCGAGCTGTCGCGCTTTTTGCCGCGCAACGAGCAGCGCAACCGCTACCTGCGCAGCGGCACCCGCCAGCGCGACCACGGCGAAGCCGCCCCGCGCCACGACATGCGCCGCCCGGGGCAGCCGCGCGGACTGGCCGCTGGCGAAGGCGGTGCCATGTCCTACCATTCGCCGCTGCGCACCATGCAGGAGATGGAGCTGCCGCCCGGCGCGAGCTTCGATCCGGACCCAGGCTCCGAACTCGGCCGCCATTGAATGCCAAAGCCCCCGGGATGCAGTCCCGGGGGCTTGGTTCCTTCAGGCCGCCGCGCCCATCAGCACCATGTTGTCGCGGTGCAGCATCTCTGGCTCGCCCATGTAGCCCAGCAGCTGCTCGAACTCGCCGGACGACTTGCGGCACAGGCGCCGGGCCTCGGCGCTGGAGTAGTTGGCCAGGCCGCGGGCGATCTCGCGCCCCGCCGCATTCTTGACCGCGATCACGTCGCCGCGCGAGAACTCGCCCTCGACGCTCACCATGCCGATGGGCAGCAGGCTCTTGCCCTCTTGCTGCAGCTTGCGGGCCGCGCCCTCGTCCACCGCCACCGCGCCGCGCAGCTGCAGGTGGTCCATCATCCACTGCTTGCGGGCCTGCTTCTTGGGCGTGTGGGCCATCAGCAGCGTGCCGATGGCCTCGCCCGCCACCAGGCGCAGCAGCACATCCTGCTCGCGCCCCCAGGCGATGGCGGTCGAGGCGCCCGAGCCCGCGGCCCGCTTGGCCGCCAGGATCTTGGTCAGCATGCCGCCCTTGCCGATGCCGGTGCCGGCGCCGCCGGCCATGGCCTCCAGCGCCAGGTCGCCCGCCTGGGCCTGGTGCACGAAACGGGCATCGGGGTCCTTGCGCGGATCGGCGGTGTACAGGCCCTTCTGGTCGGTCAGGATCACCAGCGCATCGGCCTCGACCAGGTTGGCCACCAGCGCGCCCAGCGTGTCGTTGTCGCCGAACTTGATCTCGTCGTTGACCACCGTGTCGTTCTCGTTGATCACCGGCAGCACGCCCAGGCGCAGCAGCGTGAGCAGCGTGACGCGGGCGTTCAGGTAGCGCTCGCGGTCGGCCAGGTCGGCATGGGTGAGCAGCACCTGGGCGCTGGCGAGGTTCTGCTCGCGCAGCTTGGTCTCGTACATCTGCACCAGGCCCATCTGGCCCACGGCCGCCGCGGCCTGCAGCTCGTGGATCTCCTGCGGGCGGCGCGCCCAGCCCAGGCGCTTCATGCCTTCGGCCACCGCGCCGCTGGAGACCATGATCACCTCGCGGCGCACGCCGTCCTTGCCATGGACCAGGGCCGCCAGCTGCCGGCTCCATTCGCCGATGGCCGCCTCGTCCAGGCCCTTGCCCTCGTTGGTGACCAGGCTGGAGCCCACCTTGATGACGATGCGACGTGCGTCGCGCAGAACATGCGATGTCATTTTTTGAATCAAATAGACTTCAAATGCTTTACTGGCAAGCGCCAGCAGCTATCAAAAAAATTCTCTCAGGCCGGTGGGGCAAAGCGCGGGTCGGCGGAGAAATCGGGCGCCTCCTCGTCCTTGAAGCGCGGATCGACCTCCACATAGCCCTGCTCTTGCAATTGCATCTTATGCACATGCTCGTAGATGGTGCGGATCAGCGGCTCGCAGCCCTCGCGGGTCAGCGCCGAGATCTCGAACACCGGGCCCTTCCACTTGAAGCGCTTGACGAAATCCTTGACCAGCGCGGCCCGCTCGTCCACGGCCACCATGTCCAGCTTGTTCAGCACCAGCCAGCGCGGCTTGTCGTACAGCTCGGCGTCGTATTTCTTGAGCTCGGCCACGATGGCCTTGGCCTGCGCGACCGGGTCGACATTCTCGTCGAAGGGCGCAACGTCCACGATGTGCAGCAGCAACCGGGTGCGCTGCAGGTGCCGCAGGAACTGGTGCCCCAGGCCCGCGCCTTCGGAGGCGCCCTCGATCAGGCCCGGGATGTCGGCGACCACGAAGCTTTGCTCCGGCCCCACGCGCACCACGCCCAGGTTGGGATGCAGCGTGGTGAAGGGGTAGTCCGCGATCTTGGGCCGGGCGTTGGAAACCGCCGAGATGAAGGTCGACTTGCCCGCATTGGGCATGCCGAGCAGGCCCACGTCGGCCAGCACCTTGAGCTCCAGCTTCAGGTTCTTGCGCTCGCCGGGCCAGCCGGGCGTTTTCTGGCGCGGCGCGCGGTTGATGGCGCTCTTGAAGCGCAGGTTGCCGAAGCCGCCGTCGCCGCCCTTGGCGATGGTCACCACCTCACCCGGCGTGAGCAGCTCGTACAGCACTTCGCCGGTCTCGGCATCGCTGATGATGGTGCCCACCGGCATCTTCAGCGTGATGTCGTCGCCCGCGGCGCCAAACATGTCCGAGCCCATGCCGTGCTCGCCGCGCTTGGCCTCGTGGCGGCGCGAGTAGCGATAGTCGACCAGTGTGTTCAGGTTCACATCGGCCACCGCGAAGACATGGCCTCCACGGCCGCCGTCGCCGCCGTTGGGGCCGCCGAATTCCTTGTACTTCTCGTGGCGGAAGGAGACGCACCCATTGCCACCGTCGCCTGCGGCAACATCGATAAAAGCCTCGTCAACGAATTTCATGGTTGCTATCTAGATTCAGCCCGGCCCGAGCGCATTGTCGCACCGGCGGCACATGCCGACAAAAAGCCAATAAAAACAACAAAGCCCCGCACGGGCGGGGCCTTGTGGATGAACCCGCGCAAACCGGGTTCACTGCTCGGGTGCCGTTCAGGCAGCCTTGGTGATGCTCACCGTGTGCTTGGACAGCGCACCCTTGGTGTCGAAGGACACGTGGCCGTCCACCAGAGCAAACAAGGTGTGATCCTTGCCCAGGCCCACGTTCACACCGGGGTGGAACTTGGTGCCGCGCTGGCGCACGATGATGGAACCCGCGCTGACCAGTTGGCCGCCGAATGCCTTCACGCCCAGCATCTTCGGCTTGGAGTCACGTCCGTTTCGCGTAGAGCCGCCGCCTTTTTTCTGTGCCATGAGATATAGCTCCTGTTAAGCAGCGATTGCACCGATTTGCAGTTCGGTGTACTGCTGACGATGACCTTGGCGCTTTTGGTAGTGCTTGCGACGGCGCATCTTGAAGATGCGGACCTTGTCGTGCTTGCCATGGGCCACGACCGTGACCGTGACCGTTGCGCCGGACACCAGGGGCGTGCCAACCTTGAGCTCTGCGCCGTTGCCGACTGCGAGCACCTGGTCGATCACGATTTCCTGGCCAACGTCCGCAGCAATCTGTTCTACCTTGATTTTTTCGCCGGAAGCAACGCGATACTGCTTGCCACCGGTTTTTATGACCGCGTACATATTGAGAACCTCGTGTATTCAGGAATACTTCTGCAAAAATTCTGCAGAGCCATCGATTCTACCACCGCTCCGGGATTGACGCAAGTCCTTGAAATCCAAGCGTGCACCAGCCGCGCAGGGCCGGGCTTTCGCCGCCGCGCTTGCCGTGCGGCCTGGAGCGGTTTCCTATAATGGCGTGTTACGTTGATACACAGAGTGCCCCGTCTTGTCCAACTCCCCCGCCCCTCACGCCGCCAACCCGCTGACTCTCATCGCCGACGACATGCGCCAGGTCGATGCACTGATCGCGCAGCGGCTGAGCTCCTCGGTGCCGCTGATCGGTGAAATCTCCCACTACATCATCGCGGCCGGCGGCAAGCGGCTGCGGCCCTCGCTGCTGCTGCTGGTGTGCGGGGCGCTGGGCTACCAGGGCGCGCAGCGCTTCAACCTGGCGGCGGTGGTCGAGTTCATCCACACCGCCACGCTGCTGCACGACGACGTGGTGGACGAATCGACGCTGCGCCGCGGCCGCCCCACGGCCAACGAGAGCTTCGGCAACGCGGCCAGCGTGCTGGTGGGCGACTTCCTGTACTCGCGCGCCTTCCAGATGATGGTGGACGCGGGCAGCATGAAGGTGATGCAGATCCTGTCGGAGGCCACCAACGTGATCGCCGAAGGCGAGGTGCAGCAGCTGATCAACACCCACAACATCGAGCTGGACGAGGCCGGCTACCTGGCGGTGATCCGCTCCAAGACCGCCAAGCTGTTCGAGGCCAGCGCGCGCCTGGGCGCGGTGCTGGCGGACGCGCCCCCGCAGATCGAGCAGGCCTGCGCCTGCTACGGCCAGGCGCTGGGCACCGCCTTCCAGGTGATCGACGATGTGCTGGACTATGCCGGCGACACCGAGCTGATGGGCAAGAACCTGGGCGACGACCTGCGCGAGGGCAAGGTCACGCTGCCGCTGATCGTCGCGATGCGCCGTGCCGCGCCCGAGCACAAGGCGATGATCGCGGCCGCCATCACCGAGGGCGAGACGCCGCACATGGATGAGATCATCCGCGTGGTGCGCGACAGCGGCGCGCTGGACGCCACCCGCGACGCGGCGGCGGCCCAGGCCCAGGAAGCCATGCAGGCGCTGCAGGCGCTGGCCGACAACCCCTACACCCAGGCGCTGCGCGCGCTGGCCTCGCAGCTGCTGTCGCGCTCGGCCTGAGCCCGCGGCCGCGGTCGGCCCCCTCTAGCAGGGGCAGCGACCCAACGCAGTGGGAAGCGTGGGGTGCCATTTTTCACCGCCGGGCCGCCCCAAGGTGAAAAAGCCCCCCTCTCGGAGGGGCAGCGACCCAACGCAGTGGGGAGCGTGGGGAGCCATTTCCCCAGCCCCGGCTACCATTGGCGCCATGACCGAGCCCGAGTTCCCCCCCGCCGCGACCGCAGCTGCCCTGCCCGGCATCGCGCGGGCGCTGGTGGGCAGCAACCAGCTGCCGCAGGCCCTGGCCGAGGCCATCTACGCCAAAAGCCGCCAGCGCCGCAGCAGCTTCATCGCCGAGTTGGCCAATGCGGACGCGGTGCCGGCCCGCGAGGTCGCGCGGATCGTCTCCTCGGCCTTCGGCGTGCCGATGGTCGACCTGGACCGCATCGACCTGCAGCGCCTGCCCGCCGGGCTGCTGGATGGCAGGCTGCAGCAGGCCCACAAGGTCATCGCGCTGGCCAGGCGCGGCGAGCGCCTGGTGGTGGCCACCGCCGACCCCACCGACCAGGCGGCCGCCGAGCAGATCAAGTTCTCCACCCAGCTGGGCGTGGACTGGGTGGTGGCCGAGCACGACAAGCTCGCCAGGGCGCTGGCGGCCATGGGCGCCTTGGCCGGCGATAGCCTCGATGCCGGCGGCGGCGAGATCGATTTCGGACTGCCCGACGACAGCGCCGAGCCACCGGCCGGCGACGAGGCCGGCGCCGCGCAAGACGCCCCCATCGTGCGCTTCGTGCACCGGCTGCTGGTGGATGCGTTCGAGATGCGCGCATCCGACCTGCACTTCGAGCCCTTCGAGAGCAGCTACCGCATCCGCTTTCGCATCGATGGCGAGCTGCGCGAGATCGCCGCGCCGCCAGTCGCCATCAAGGACCGGCTGGCCTCGCGCATCAAGGTGATATCGCGCCTGGACATCGCGGAAAAGCGCGTGCCGCAGGACGGCCGCATGAAGCTCAAGCTGGGGCCCGGGCGGGTCATAGACTTTCGCGTCAGCACGCTGCCCACGCGGTTCGGCGAGAAGATCGTGATCCGCATCCTCGACCCCGGCAGCGCCCGCATGGGCATAGACGCGCTGGGCTACGAGGTCGAGGAAAAGGCGCGCCTGCTCAGCGCCATCCGCCGCCCCCACGGCATGATCCTGATGACCGGCCCCACCGGCTCGGGCAAGACCGTGTCGCTCTACACCTGCCTGAACCTGCTCAACAGCCCCGGGGTCAACATCGCCACGGTGGAAGACCCGTCGGAGATCGACCTGCTCGGCGTGAACCAGGTGAACGTGAACGAGAAGGCCGGCCTGAGCTTTGCCGTGGCGCTGCGCGCCTTTTTGCGCCAGGACCCGGACATCATCATGGTGGGCGAGATCCGCGACCAGGAGACCGCCGACATCGCCCTCAAGGCCGCGCAGACCGGCCACCTGGTGCTGTCCACGCTGCACACCAACGATGCGCCAGCCACGCTCACCCGGCTGCGCAACATGGGCATCGCGCCCTTCAACATCGCCTCCAGCGTGATCCTGATCACCGCGCAGCGGCTGGTGCGGCGGCTGTGCCCGGCCTGCAAGCGCGCAGCCGGCATTCCGCGCTCGGCCCTGCTGGAGGCGGGCTTTCGCGCCGCCGAGCTGGACGGCAGCTGGACGCCCTTCGAGGCCGTGGGCTGTGGCCAATGCAACAATGGCTACCTGGGCCGCATCGGCATCTACCAGGTCATGCCGGTGTCGGGCGAGATCCAGCGCATCATCCTGCGCGAGGGCTCGGCCCGCGAAATCGCCGCGCAGGCCGAGGCCGAAGGCGTGCGCCCGCTGCGCGCCTCGGGCCTGTGCAAGGTGCGCGCGGGGCTGACCTCGCTCGAAGAAGTGCTCGCGGCCACCAGCGAATAATCACGGGAGAGGGATATGGCAACGGCAACGACAGCGGGAGCATCGGCCCGCAGGAAACCCGGCGAATCCAGGCACGAATCCATTTACGAATGGGAGGGCAAGGACCGCCAGGGCCGGCTCGTGCGCGGCGAGATGCGGGCCGGCGGCGAGCACCAGGTGATCGCCGCGCTGCGGCGCCAGGGCGTGCTGCCGTCGAAAGTCAGAAGGCACAGGCTGCGCTCGGGCGCGAAAATCAAGCCCAGGGACATCGCGCTGTTCACCCGCCAGCTCGCTGCCATGCTCAAGGCCGGGGTGCCGCTGCTGCAGGCCTTCGACATCGTGGGCCGGGGCAGCCGCCATCGCGGCGTCGCCCGGCTGCTGCAGCAGCTGCGCACCGACATCGAGGCCGGCGCCGCGCTCAGCGCCGCCTTTGGCCGCCACCCGGCGCACTTCAGCGCGCTGTACTGCAACCTGGTGGCGGCCGCCGAGGCCGCCGGCATCCTGGACGACATGCTCGAGCGCCTGGCCACCTATCTGGAGCAGAGCGAGGCCATCAAGCGCCGGGTCCGCTCGGCGCTGGTGTACCCGGCCGCAGTGCTCGCCGTGGCCGTGGTGGTGCTGGCCGTCATCATGGTCTGGGTGATACCGATGTTCAAGCAAGTGTTCAGCGCCTTCGGCGCCGAGCTGCCGGCGCCCACGCTCATCGTCATGGGCATCAGCGATTTCTTCGTGCGCTGGTGGCTGCCGCTCTTTGCCGTGGCGTTCGGCAGCCTGCACCTGCTCTTGCGGGCCTGCAGGCGCAGCCGCCGGGCGCAGCGCCTCAGGGACCGGCTGCTGCTGCGCATGCCGGTCTTCGGCCCGCTGGTGGAGCGGGCCTGCGTGGCGCGCTGGACGCGCACGCTGTCGACCATGTGCGCCGCCGGCGTGCCGCTGGTGGAAGCGCTGGCGCCGGTGGGCGGCGCCTCGGGCAGCGCGGTGTTTGCCGAGGCCAGCGCCAGGATCCGGCAGGAAGTCGCCGGCGGCAGCAGCCTCAACGCGGCCATGGCCCACGCCCGGGTGTTCCCGTCGATGGTGGTGCAGATGTGCGCGGTCGGCGAGGAGTCCGGCTGCGTCGACCAGATGCTGGGCAAGGCGGCCGACTTCTACGAGGCCGAGGTGGACGAGGCGGTGGCCCGGCTGTCGGGCCTGCTGGAGCCTATCATCATCGTCTTTCTGGGTACCTTGATCGGCGGCATCGTCATCTCGATGTACCTGCCCATCTTCAAGCTCGGTCAGGTGGTGTGATGCTCGAAATATTGAACCTGGCGCCGGTGGCGCTGGCGGTGGTGGCCGGCCTGGTGATCGGCAGCTTTCTGAACGTGGTGATCCACCGCCTGCCCCTGATGCTGGAGCGGCAGTGGCAGCGCGATGCCAGGGCCACGCTCCAAGGGGACGGTGCTGGCGCTGACCATGGCGATGGCGCCGAGGCGCCCGCCTTCAACCTGTGCACGCCGCCCTCGCACTGCCCGCACTGCGCGCAGCGCATCCGCTGGTGGCAGAACATTCCGCTGCTGAGCTATGCGCTGCTGGGCGGCAAATGCAGCCACTGCAAGGCCGGCATAGGCCTGCGCTACCCGCTGGTGGAGCTGGCCACCGGCGCACTGTTCGGCTGGTGCGTGCACCGCTTCGGCATCAGCGCCCAGGCGGGCGCCTGGTGCCTGTTCTCGGCGCTGCTGCTGGCGCTGGCGCTGATCGACTGGGACACCACGCTGCTGCCCGACGACCTCAGCTACCCGCTGCTGTGGGCCGGCCTGCTGGCCAGCAGCTTCGGCTGGACGGGCAGCTCTCTGCGCGATGCGGTGCTGGGCGCGGCGGCCGGCTACCTGGCGCTGTGGAGCATCTACTGGATCTTCAAGCTGCTGACCGGCAAGGAAGGCATGGGCTATGGCGACTTCAAGCTGCTCGCCGCGCTGGGCGCCTGGTTCGGCTGGCAGGCGCTGCTGCCGATCACGCTGGTCTCTTCGGTGGCCGGCGCGCTCATCGGCATTGCGCTCAAGCTCTCGTCGCGGCTGCGCGCCGACGGCTATGTGCCCTTCGGCCCCTTCCTGGCGCTGGGCGGCTTTCTGGTGATGTTGCTCGGAAGCTCGCTCGTCGATAGACTGCTGCATCCATGACAGCGACCATGAGCAAACGCAAGCTGCGCCTGGGCATCACCGGCGGCATTGGCAGCGGCAAGAGCACGGTGTCGGGCATGTTCGCGGCGCTGGGCGCCGCGGTGATCGATGCCGATGCCATCTCGCGCAGCCTCACCCAGCCGCATGGCGACGCCCTGGCGCTGATCGCCGCGCAGTTCGGCCCCGAGTACATCACCGCCGGCAACGCGCTCGACCGCGAGCGCATGCGCGAGACCGTGTTTGGCTCGCCCGAACACAAGCGCCGGCTCGAAGCCATCCTGCACCCGCTGATCCAGCAAAAGATCCTCGCCGCCTATGAAGCCGCCTGCGCGCAGCCTGCGGTATCGTTCGCGGTCTTCGACATCCCGCTGCTGGCCGAATCCTCGCAATGGACGCCGCGGCTGGACCAGGTGCTGGTGGTGGACTGCACGCCCGAGACGCAGATCGAGCGCGTCATGCAGCGCAGCCAGCTCGCGCGCGGGCAGATCGAGGCCATCATCGCCCAGCAGGCCACGCGCGCGCAGCGCTTGCGCAAGGCGGACTGGGTGGTATTTAATGAAACAGCGTCGTTACAAGCGCTGCGCGCACTGGTGGCCGACATATACAATCAGCTGAAATCGGTTTGAACACTATATTTTCAGTAGCATCCAACCCTGAATCCTGTAGCGAAATAGCGTGATCGTTTACGAGTATCCCTTCAACGAGCGTGTCCGGGCCTACCTGCGGCTGGAAACCCTGTTGCGGCGCCTCGAAACCCTGCTCACGCGCAGCGACGCGATCGACCACCATTTCGCCATCGCCACCATGTTCGAGGGCATGGACGTTTCCTCGCGCTCCGACCTGAAGTCGGACGTGCTCAAGGACCTGGAGCGCCAGCGCCAGCAGTTCAACCTCTACCGCGCCAGCCCCCAGGTCAATGCGGCGGCGCTGGAGCAGATCACCGCCCGCATCGACGATGCCCACGCGCGGCTGCGCGACCAGCCCACCAAGCCCAGCCAGGCGCTGGCCGACAACGAATGGCTGATGGCCATCCGCAACCGGCTGGGCATTCCCGGCGGCACCTGCACCTTCGATCTGCCCGGCTACTTCGCCTGGCAGCACCAGCCGGCGCAGCAGCGCCATGCCGACCTGATGCAGTGGGTGCAGCCCTTCGAGCCGCTGGCCAATGCGCTGTACCTGTTGCTGCGGCTGTTTCGCGACGCGGGCAGCCCGCAGAAGATCGCCACCGTGCGCGGCCAGTACCAGCAGAACCTGCCGCAAAACCGCAGCTACCAGCTGCTGCGCCTGGCGATGCCCGAGCACTCGCCGCTGATCCCGGAAATCAGCGGCAACCGCCTGATGGTCTCGATCCGCATGCTGCAAAAAGGCGAGAATGGCCAGCTCGCGCTGGCCAGCGACGACGGCCAGTACGAGATGACGCTCTGCGCCTGAGCCTGCTTCCCCCCATGCCCAACGACATACCCGCATCCCCCGCCGAGATCCGCATCAACTGCCCGCAATGCGGCGGCCCGTCAAGCTTTGCCAGGAGCAACGCCTGGCGGCCGTTTTGCAGCGAACGCTGCAAGCTGATCGACCTGGGCGCCTGGGGTAACGAGGATTTCCGCATCGGCAGCAGCACGCCGCCGGATTTGGGTGAGGATCAAAAGCCCTAGCCGCCCGGCTCAGGCTGCCTGCTCATCCAGTGCCGCTGATTGGCGCGGATGCACTTGCCTGGCGATGATCTTGCCCGATGCCTTGCGGGCCATCTTGAAGTCATAGGTGGCCTGCATGTTGATCCAGCCTTGCGCGTCCTCTTCGCTGCCGCCGAAGTAGCGCGCAAGGCGCAGTGCGGTATCGGCCGTAATGCCGCGGCGCTCCAGCACGATGTCATTGACGCGCGATGCCGGCACATGCAGCAGCTTTGCCAGCGCATTCGAGCTCAGGCCCAGCGGCTTCATGTAGTCCTCGCGCAGGACTTCACCGGGGTGTACAGGGCGCATGCCGTTCTTGAACATGATGAATCCCTTTCAGTGGTAATCGACGATCTCGACATCCGCCGGGCCCTGCTCGGTCCAGGCAAAGCAAATGCGCCATTGTCCATTGATGCGAATGCTGTACTGGCCGTCACGATCGCCCCTCAGCTTTTCCAGGCAGTTGCCCGGCGGCATCAGCAGGAACATCAAGGTCGGCGCGGCATCCAGCTGCGTCAGCTTGCGCGCCGCCACGCTGCCGATGGCGGCAAAACGGCGCGAGCGGCCCAGGACGAACAGCTCCCGGGTTGCCGCACACTTGAATGAAATGATCGCCATGGAGCTGACTTTATACCGGTAAACGGTATAGTCGGCAACCAGGCACGGATCGGGTGACGCAAAAACAATAGCTATCAGCGCTTACCAAACAATGTTTTCAGATAGATTTATATCTAAAAATCAATACCAGCAAGCGAAAGCAGCTATGCTTTTATTGACCTATCCCTTCTTCCCGCAGCCAATCCAGCACTGGATACGCCCCTGGCAGCACCGGCGCCACGCTCAGCGGAAAGCGCTGCCATTGCATGGACTGGCCTTCGCGCATCTCGAATTCGCCGCTCCAGGCATGCACCTTGCACCAGTGCAGGCGCACCAGCGCATGGGGGTAGTCGTGCTCGGTTACGCGCCAGACCTCGGCCGGGCCGATGGTCACGCCCAGCTCTTCGATCAGCTCGCGGCGCAGCGCCTGCTCCACGGTCTCGCCGGCCTCGAGCTTGCCGCCGGGGAACTCCCAGTAGCCGGCATAGGGCTTGCCCTGGGGGCGCGACGAGAGCAGGAACTCGCCGGGCCGCAGCAAGATGCCGACCGCGACCTCGGTATGCTTGCGCGGCGCCTGGTGGGCTTGGGCCTCGCTCATTCGCCTTCCGCCTCTTCCTGCAGGTCGTCGGCATCGGCGATGCTGCGACTGCCGGTGCCGCTGCGCTCGGCACGGCCAGCCCAGTCGCGGGCGAACTGGTGCGCCACGCGGCCGCTGCGCGAGCCGCGCTCCAGCGCCCAGACCAGGGCCTCGGCGCGCGCGGCCTCGATCTCGGCGGCGGGCAGGCCCAGCGCCGACAGCCACTGCGCCACCACGCGCAGGTATTCGTCCTGGCTGAAGGGGTAGAAACTGACCCACAGGCCGAAGCGCTCGGACAGCGAGATCTTCTCCTCCACCACCTCGCCGGGATGGATTTCGCCATCGTCGCCGCGCGAGCCTTGCAGGTTCTCGCTCATGTACTCGGGCAGCAGGTGGCGGCGGTTGCTGGTGGCGTAGACCAGCACGTTGGGCGTGGCGGCCGAGACCGAGCCGTCGAGTATGGATTTCATCGCCTTGTAGCCCGGCTCGCCCTCTTCGAAGCTCAGGTCGTCGCAGTAGATGATGAATTTCTCGGGCCGGCTAGCGACCACCTCGACGATATCGGGCAGGTCGGTCAGGTCGGCCTTGTCCACCTCGATCAGGCGCAGGCCCTGCGGCGCATAGGCGTGCAGGCAGGCGCGGATCAGCGAGGATTTGCCGGTGCCGCGCGCGCCGGTCAGCAGCACGTTGTTGGCGGTGCGATCGGTGACGAACTGCTCGGTGTTGCGCGCGATCTTGTCCTTCTGGCCATCGATGTTCTGCAGGTCCGACAGCTGCATCGCGCCCACATGGCGCACGGGCTCGAGCGCGCCGCAGCCGTTGGAGCGCTTGCGGTAGCGCCAGGCAATCGCCTCGCTCCAGTCGGCGGGCGCCTGCAGCGGCTGGGGCAGCACCGCCTCGATGCGCTGCATCAGCTGCTCGGCGCGGGCCACCAAGCGTTCCAGAGGAGAAAACGGAGAATCGGTCATGGCAAATCAGGAACGGTAATCGGCATTGATGCTCACATAGTCGTGGCTCAGGTCGCAAGTCCAGACGGTCGCGCGGGCGTCTCCGCGGCCGAGCTGCACGCGCACCACGATCTCGCTTTGCTGCATCACGCGCTGGCCGTCGGCCTCTTGGTAGCTGGGGTTGCGCCCGCCCTGGGTGGCGACGTGCACGTCGTCCAGGTACAGCTCGATGCCGGTCTGCTCCAGGTCGGCAATGCCCGCATAGCCCACGGCCGCCAGGATGCGGCCCAGGTTCGGGTCGCTGGCGAAGAAGGCGGTCTTGACCAGCGGCGAATGCGCGATCGCGTAGGCCACCAGGCGGCATTCGTCTTCGCTCCTGCCCTGCTCGACCTGGATCTCGATGAACTTGGTGGCGCCCTCGCCGTCGCGCACGATGGCCTGGGCAAGCTTTTGCGCCACCTCGGTCAGCGCGGCCAGCAGCGCCTGGCCGTCGGGCGTGGCCCAGTCGGTGACGGGCGCATTGCCCGCCTGGTTGCTGGCCACGACCACGAAGGAGTCGTTGGTCGAGGTGTCGCCGTCGATGGTGATGCGGTTGAAGGACTGGTCCGCCAGGCGCTTGGCCAGCGCGGGCAGCAGCGCGGGGCTGATGCAGGCGTCGGTGGCCAGGAAGCTCAGCATGGTGGCCATGTTGGGGCGGATCATGCCCGCGCCCTTGCTGATGCCAGTAACGTGCACGGTCCGGCCGCCCACCGCCGCGCTGGCCGAGAAGGCCTTGGGGATGGTGTCGGTGGTCATGATGCCCTCGGCCGCCTTGGCCCAGTGCGCGGGCTGCGCATCGGCGATGGCGGCGGGCAGGCCGGCCGTGATGCGCTCCACTGGCAGCGGCTCCATGATCACGCCGGTGGAGAACGGCAGCACCTGGCGCGGCTCGATCTTGAGCAGGCCGGCCAGCGCGTCGCAGGTGGCGCGGGCGCGGGCCAGGCCATCCGCGCCGGTGCCGGCGTTGGCATTGCCGGTGTTGATGACGATGGCGCGCACCGCGTTGCCGGCATCCGCCAGGTGTTCGCGGCAGACCTGCACCGGGGCGGCGCAGAAGCGGTTGCTGGTGAACACGCCCGCCACGTGGCAGCCTTCGTCGAGCAGGAAGACGGTCAGGTCCTTGCGCTTGGCCTTGCGCACGCCCGCCTCGGCAACGCCGATGCGCACGCCGGCGATGGGGGCGAGGTCTTGGGCCACGGGAGCGCTGAGATTCACAGGCATATCGGTCTCGGAGGTTGGTGGGGGTTCATGAAAAAACGGGCCCCAAATAGCTTCGGGGCCCGTGTTTGCTGAGGCCATCGGCAATCAGGACAGTTTACCGTGGCATTGCTTGTATTTCTTGCCGCTGCCGCAGGGGCAGGGGTCGTTGCGGCCGATGCGGGCGTTCTGCAGGTCGTCGGGCAGCGGCGCCAGCGCCGCATCGTCGTCGCCCGCCGGGGCTTCATCGCTGCCGCTGTAGGAGACGTCGACGCGGGCGTTGCTCTGCTCGATCTGCTCGGCCGCCTGGTCCAGCTGCTCGGGCGACTGGATGTGCACCGTCATCAGCACCTTGGTGACCTGGGTCTTGACCTGGTCGATCAGCTGGCGGAACAGCTCGAAGGCTTCGCGCTTGTATTCCTGCTTGGGCTGCTTTTGCGCGTAGCCGCGCAGGTGGATGCCCTGGCGCAGGTAGTCGAGCGCGGCCAGGTGGTCGCGCCAGGTGGAGTCGAAGGTCTGCAGCATCACCGCGCGGATGAAATGCATGAAATGCGCCTTGTCCACCATGCCGAGCTTGGCATTGAACAGCCGCGCGCCCTCGGCGACCACGGCTTCTTCGATCTCTTCGTCGGTCAGCGATTCGGAGCCATCGACCATCTGCGCCAGCGGCAGCTCGATGTGCCATTCCTCGCGCAGCGTCTTCTCCAGGCCGGGAATGTCCCACTGCTCTTCCATCGACTGCTCGGGCACGTACTGGCGCACCACGTCGGCCAGCGTGCTGTCGCGCATGCCGTCGATCATCGGCGTCAGGTCGTCGGTGTCCAGGATCTCGTTGCGCTGCTGGTAGATCACCTTGCGCTGGTCGTTGGAGACGTCGTCGTATTCGAGCAGCTGCTTGCGGATGTCGAAGTTGCGCGCCTCGACCTTGCGCTGCGCGCTCTCGATGCTGCGGGTGACGATGCCGGCCTCGATGGCCTCGCCGTCGGGCATCTTCAGCCGCTCCATGATGGCCTTGACCCGGTCGCCGGCAAAGATGCGCATCAGCTGGTCGTCCAGGCTCAGGTAAAAGCGCGAGGAGCCGCGGTCGCCCTGGCGGCCCGAGCGGCCGCGCAGCTGGTTGTCGATGCGGCGCGACTCATGGCGTTCGGTGGCGATGATGCGCAGGCCGCCCAACTCGGTGACCTTCTCGTGGTCGAGCTTCCATTGCGCGCGCAGCTCCTCGGCCTTGCGCTCACGCTCGGCCTCGGGCAGGGCCTCGTCGGCCTCCAGGGCAGCGATCTGCTTCTCGATGTTGCCGCCCAGCACGATGTCGGTGCCGCGGCCGGCCATGTTGGTGGCGATGGTGATCATGCCGGGGCGGCCGGCCTGGGCCACGATCTCGGCCTCGCGCTCGTGGTGCTTGGCGTTGAGCACCTGGTGCGGCAGCTTTTCCTGGTTCAAGAGCTGGTCGATGATCTCGGAGTTCTCGATCGAGGTGGTGCCCACCAGCACCGGCTGGCCGCGCTCGTAGCATTCGCGGATGTCCTGGATCGCGGCCGCGTACTTCTCGGGCGTGGTCTTGTAGACGCGGTCGAGCTGGTCATCGCGCTTGCTGGGGCGGTTGGGCGGGATCACCACGGTCTCCAGGCCGTAGATCTCCTGGAATTCGTAGGCCTCGGTGTCGGCCGTGCCGGTCATGCCGCCGAGCTTGGCGTACAGGCGGAAGTAGTTCTGGAAGGTGATGGAGGCCAGCGTCTGGTTCTCGGCCTGGATGTCCACGCCTTCCTTGGCCTCGACGGCCTGGTGCAGGCCCTCGCTCCAGCGGCGGCCCGACATCAGGCGGCCGGTGAATTCGTCGACGATCACCACTTCGCCGTTCTGCACCACGTAGTGCTGGTCGCGGTGGTACAGGTGCTCGGCGCGCAGCGCGGCGTACAGCTGGTGCACCAGCGAGATGTTGGCCGGGTCGTACAGCGACGCGCCCTCGGCAATCAGCCCGCGGTCGGCCAGGATGCGCTCGGCCGCCTCGTAGCCCTGCTCGGTCAGGTGGATCTGGTGGCCCTTCTCGTCGACGGTGAAGTCGCCCGGCGTGACCACGCCCTCGCCGGTGCGCGGATCGGCCTCGCCCTCCTGGCGGGTGAGGAAAGGCACCACCTCGCGCATCGCGAGGTAGAGCTGGGTATGGTCCTCGGCCTGGCCGGAGATGATCAGCGGCGTGCGCGCCTCGTCGATCAGGATGGAGTCCACCTCGTCGACGATGGCGTAGTTCAGCGCGCGCTGCACGCGCTCGGACTTGTCCTGCACCATGTTGTCGCGCAGGTAGTCGAAGCCGTATTCGTTGTTGGTGCCGTAGGTGATGTCCGCGCCGTAGGCGGCCTGCTTCTCGTGCTTGGGCAGCTGCGCGAGGTTGATGCCGACCGACAGGCCCAGGAAGTTGTACAGCCGCCCCATCCAGGTCGCATCGCGGCTGGCGAGGTAGTCGTTCACCGTCACCACGTGCACACCCTTGCCGGCCAGCGCGTTCAGGTACACCGGCAGCGTGCCGGTCAGCGTCTTGCCCTCGCCGGTGCGCATTTCGGCGATCTTGCCGTAGTGCAGCGCCATGCCGCCCAGCAGCTGCACGTCGAAATGGCGCATCTTCATCACGCGCTTGGAGCCCTCGCGCACCACGGCAAAGGCCTCGGGCAGCAGGCTGTCGAGCGATTCGCCGTTGGCGACGCGGCCCTTGAATTCCTCGGTTTTCTGGCGCAGCTGCTCGTCGCTGAGTTGCTCGTACTCGGGCTCCATCGCATTGATGCGGGCGACGGTCTTGCGGTATTGCTTGAGCAGCCGGTCGTTGCGGCTGCCGAAAATTTTGGTGAAGAAATTGGTGGCCATGCGAACACGGTCCGGACCGCGCTGCCTGCGCCGCGCGGTGCGACCTGAATCCCTTTGATGAGTTTTGCTTCAGATAGGGCCAAGGGGACGCAATGCAAGAGCCATGCCCCACTGTGCCAAACCGCCGATTCTACAACCGCACCGCGTAGCCCCCATGGCAGGCGCGGACACCTGGCCAGGGCATCTGGCTAGAATAGCCATCCCATGCAACGCCGCCACTTCGCCATCACCCTCGAACAGGCCGCCGCGGCGTCGCCGACGCTGGCGCACCTGGTGGCGCTGACGCGCGAATCCAGCGAACGCTACCGCCAAGTGGAATTCCTGATCCCGCCGATGCTGCGCAAATCCATTCGCCCCGGCCCGCTGGAGGGCGACGCCTGGTGCCTGCTGGTGAGCAACCCGTCCTGCGCCGCCAAACTCAAGCAGCTGCTGCCGGCCATGGCCGCGCACCTGCGCGTCAAGGGCTACCCGACCACGGAAATCCGGGTGCGCGTGCTGCGCTGACGGGTCATTCCTCAGGGCCGCGCCCGGCCTCGGCAGCCTCGTTGAGCGCCCGCAATTCGCCCAGCTTGGCGCCTATCTTGATCTCCAGCCCGCGCGGCACCGGCTCGTAGAAGCGCGGCGGCTCCATGCCCTCGGGAAAGTAGCGCTCGCCGGCGGCAAAGCCGCCCTCCTCGGCGTGCGCATAGCGGTAGTTCTTGCCGTAGTCCAGGTCCTTCATCAGCTGGGTCGGTGCATTGCGCAGGTGCATGGGCACGGGGCGGGTGCCATCGCGCTTGACGAAGGCCCTGGCCTGGTTGTAGGCCATGTAGCCGGCGTTGCTCTTGGGCGCCACCGCCAGGTAGAGCACCGCCTGGGCCAGCGCCAGCTCGCCCTCGGGGCTGCCCAGGCGCTCGTAGGTGGCGGCCGCGTCGTTGCACATCTGCATGGCGCGCGGATCGGCCAGGCCAATGTCCTCCCAGGCCATGCGCACGATGCGGCGCGCCAGGTAGCGCGGGTCGGCACCGCCATCGAGCATGCGGGTGAACCAGTACAGCGCCGCATCGGGGTCGGAGCCGCGCACCGACTTGTGCAGCGCGCTGATGGTGTCGTAGAACTGCTCGCCGCCCTTGTCGTAGCGGCGCATGCGCTCGCCCAGCACCTTGAGCAGCCAGGCGTCGGTGATGGTCTCCACCTTGGCCTGCTCCGCGGTAATGGCCAGGGTCTCCAGCGTGTTGAGCAGGCGCCGCGCGTCGCCGTCGGCATAGGCGATCAGGCGCTCCAGCGCCTCGTCCTCTATCGCCGGCAGCGCTTGCAGCGCCTGCGCCTTGGCCACGATCTGCTTCAAGTCGCCGGCCGTCAGGCTTTGCAGCACATAGACCGCGGCGCGCGAGAGCAAGGCCGAGTTCACCTCGAACGAAGGGTTTTCGGTGGTGGCGCCGATGAAGGTGAACAGCCCGCTTTCCACATGCGGCAGGAAGGCATCCTGCTGGCTCTTGTTGAAGCGGTGCACCTCGTCCACGAACACGATGGTGCGCTGCTGCATCAGGCCGTCGCGCGCGGCCTGGGCCTGCTCCACCGCCTCGCGGATGTCCTTGACACCGCCAAGCACCGCGCTGATCGAGATGAACTGCGCATCGAAGGCATCGGCCATCAGCCGCGCAATCGTGGTCTTGCCCACGCCCGGCGGGCCCCACAGGATGCAGCTGTGCGGACGGCCCGACTCGAACGCCAGGCGCAGCGGCATGCCATCGCCCAGCACCTGCTGCTGGCCCACCACCTCGCCCAGGCTGCGCGGGCGCAGGCGCTCGGCCAGGGGTTGGTGCGACGGTTGGAAGGATGGCTTGTTCATAAAAAAATATCCAGCGGATGCGGCATGCCGCGCCTGCGCCGTGCGGGCATCGTAGCCTGCGGCGGCAGGCGCGCTCCAGACCGCGCTTGATAAAACGTACGCAAAAACGTACTATACAGCTCTTGTCGGAGATCAGCCATGACCACACTCACTGCCAGCGAAGCCCGGGCCAACCTGTACCGTCTCATGGACCAGGCTGCCGAGTCTCATCAGCCGATCCACATTACAGGCAAGCACACGAGCGCGGTGCTGCTTTCGGCAGAGGACTGGCAGTCGATCCAGGAAACGCTGTACCTGCTGTCCATTGCCGGCATGCGCGAGTCCATCAAGGAAGGCATGGCAGAGCCTCTTGGCGACAGCGCCAAGGAGCTGGAGTGGTGAGCTGGCAAGTCGTTTTTGCCAGACATGCCGTAAAAGATGCGAAAAAGCTCGCTGCCGCCGGCCTGAAGGCGAAGGCCCAGGAACTGCTCGCGGTCCTGGCAAGCGATCCGTTGCAAAACCCGCCCCCCTATGAAAAGCTGGTCGGCGATCTTGCTGGCGCATATTCGCGGCGCATCAATATCCAGCACCGGCTGGTCTACGAAGTCTTTGGCGAAGAGCATGTCGTCCGCGTACTCCGGATGTGGTCGCACTATGAATAACAGCAGCCTATGGATGTCAGGTGAGAGCGCGCCCCAGCGCGCAACTCGCCATCCGGCATGGGCTGTACGGATAAAGACTTCACACATGCAGCCCGGCACTGCCCGCATTGCGCATGGCCCGCCAAGGCACGCGCCTACTGCCGCACCACGTCCGCCCCGGCCGGCACCTTGAATTCAAAGGTCGATGCCGGCAGCGAGGGCGCGGCGCTGAAGTTGCTGAAGCGCACCACCGAGCGCTGGCCAAAGCCGTCCTCGATCTCCAGGGTCTGCAGCGCATCGCCCTTGAAGCCCACGCGCACGCTCTTGAGCTGGCCGTCCTTGGCCTTGGGCGTGGCCTGCACCCATTGCTGGCCATCGGCCTCGGGGGCATTGGCCAGGTCGAACTCGGCCTTGAGCGCCGACAGGCTGGCGGCCGAGGCCAGCAGCGCCGCCGGCGTCTGGCCCAGCGCCTTGCTCTGCTGGCGCTGGGTGACCTGGTTCAGGTCCACGTCGTAGAGGCTCAGCGTCTGCCCATCGGCCACGATGGTCTGCTCGAACGGCTTCTGGTAGACGAACTTGAACTTGCCGGGCCGCTGGAAGGCGAAGCTGCCGCTGGAGGTCTTGCTGCGCGGCGCCTGGCCTTCCCTGGCGGGCGAGGTCACGGTCTGGGTGAATTCGGCCTGGCCGGCCTGCGAGTTCTTCATAAACTGCTCCAGGCTCTGCAGGCCGTCGGCCTGCGCCCAGGTGCTGATGCCGGCGAATGCGGCGGCGGCCATCCAATGCTTCATGGGGTTCCTTTCGGGATGCATGCTGTTCAGAGTCCGGGCAGCGCGCCCAGGTGCCCGGGTTCATCCAAATTTACGGATGCGCGGGCATGCGTGTCTATTCGTCACCGCCACCACCGCGGTAGGGCACCAGCACGTCGCGCTGGCCGCTGCTGGTGAGCGAGCTCACCAGGCCGGCCTTCTCCATCTGCTCCAGCAGGTTGGCCGAGCGGTTGTAGCCGATGCGCAGCTTGCGCTGCACGTAGGAGATGCTGGCCTTGCGGTCCTTGAGCACGATCTCCACCGCCTGGTCGTACATCGGGTCTTTCTCGCCGCCGCCACCGCCGCCCTCCTCGTCGCCAAAGCCGGAGTCGCCCTCGCCCGCGGCGCCGTCGAGGATGCCCTCGATGTAGTCGGGCTCGCCCTGCTCCTTGAGGTAGCTGACGACGCGGTGCACCTCGTCATCCGAGACGAAGGCGCCGTGCACGCGGATCGGCAGGCCGGTGCCGCTGGGCATGTAGAGCATGTCGCCCATGCCCAGCAGGGCCTCGGCGCCCATCTGGTCGAGGATGGTGCGGCTGTCGATCTTGCTCGACACCTGGAAGGCGATGCGGGTGGGGATGTTGGCCTTGATCAGGCCGGTGATCACATCCACGCTCGGGCGCTGGGTGGCCAGGATCAGGTGGATGCCGGCCGCGCGCGCCTTCTGCGCCAGGCGGGCGATCAGCTCCTCGATCTTCTTGCCCACCACCATCATCAGGTCGGCCAGCTCGTCGATCACCACCACGATGTGCGGCAGGCGCGTCAGCGGCTCGGGCGATTCGGGCGTCAGGCTGAAGGGGTTGGGAATGCTTTCCTCGCGCGCCCCCGCCTCGTCGATCTTGGCGTTGTAGCCGGCCAGGTTGCGCACGCCCAGCTTGCTCATCAGCTTGTAGCGGCGCTCCATCTCGGCCACGCACCAGTTCAGGCCGTGCGCGGCCTGCTTCATGTCGGTCACCACCGGGCACAGCAGGTGCGGAATGCCTTCGTAGACCGACATTTCCAGCATCTTCGGGTCGATCATCAACAGGCGCACATCCTTGGCCTCGGCCTTGTACAGCAGCGACAGGATCATGGCGTTGATGCCCACCGACTTGCCCGAGCCGGTGGTGCCCGCCACCAGGCAGTGCGGCATCTTGGCCAGGTCGGCCACCACGGGCTTGCCCACGATGTCCTTGCCCAGGCCCATGGTCAGCAGGCTCTTGGCCTCGTGGTATTCGTGCGAGCCGAGGATTTCGGTCAGCCGGATGGTCTGGCGCCGCGCATTGGGCAGCTCCAGCGCCATGTAGTTCTTGCCGGGGATGGTCTCGATCACGCGGATCGACACCAGCGACAGCGAGCGCGCCAGGTCCTTGGCCAGGTTGACCACCTGCGAGCCCTTGACGCCGGTGGCCGGCTCGATCTCGTAGCGGGTGATGACCGGCCCGGGCGCCGCCTCGACCACGCGCACCTCGACACCAAAGTCCTTGAGCTTCTTCTCGATCAGGCGGCTGGTCATCTCCAGCGTCTCGACCGACACCGTCTCCTGCGCCTTGGGCGCCGCATCCAGCAGGTCGACCTGCGGCAGCCGGGTGTCGCGCAGCTCGTTGAACAAGGGCTTTTGCCGCTCCTTGATCACGCGGGCGCTGGGCTGTGCCTGGGGCTTGGCCGGCTCGGCGATATGCACCGGCTCCGGCGCCGCGCGGCTCATCGTGGGCTCGAACGAATGCTCCACCGGGCCATCGAGCAGCGCGGATGGATCGACGCGCGTCTCGAACACCTCGGCCTCGCGGGCCTTGGCCGCCTTGCGGCCCACGGCCTTGTCCTGCGCGGCGGCGCGGCGCGACACCAGCTTTTGCACGCCGCCCTCCAGCACCGCGCCCACCTTCTCGGCAATCTGCCCCCACGAGAACCCCAGGATCCACGACAGCCCCAGCAGCAGCACCACCACGCCGGCGATGCCCGAGCCGGAAAAACCCATCCAGCGCTCGGCCAGCGGCCCCAGCAGATACCCCAGCACGCCGCCGGCCGAACCCGGCAGCGAAGGCTCGAAGCGGTACAGGCGCGACCACTCCAGCGCGCAGCTCGATGCCAGCAGCACCGCCAGCCCGCCCCAGAAAACCACGCGCCGCCACCACAGCGGGCGCGGATCGCCCGGCGGGTTCTGGCCCGCGCGCAGCCAGCGCGCCAGCGACGAGAACCAGGCCAGCACCGCTGCCACCACCAGCCACCACACCGAAAAGCCCGCCAGGAAATAGCTGCTGTCAGACAGCAGGGCCCCCAGCCGCCCCATCCAGTTGTGCACCGGGCCGCCGACATGCGCCCCCGAGGTGGACCAGGCCGGATCGTTGGGCGAATAGCTCAGCATGGACGCCATCCAGAACGCCATGAGCAAGAAGCTAGCCACCAGCACCATCTCGTGCCCGAAACGGCGCACGCCCGATACCAGCGAATGCTTGCGGGCCGACGACGCGTTCAATGTGTTCGATGAATAAGCCATAAATCGAGGCGAGAGCTTAACCCATGGGCATGACGGTGCAGCCGCGGGCCCCTATCCTGTGTTTTGAATTATTTTGCCACTCCGCGCTTGAGAATTAAGCGCACGTAGCTTCCAAATATATAGCAAAACCCAGGCATTGGCGCAAGCCACCATTGTTTTCAATTGCGACAGGGCCGCGGCGCCGCCGGGTTGGCGGCGCAAATGCCCTACTCTGCCGTGGGAATGCGGCCATTGCTTGATACTGTCGCCCCCGGCCCCAGCTATGGAATGCCGATTTGCCGATACGGAAAAACAAGATGTCCACCACCCAACACGCCAAAGTTCTGATCCTGGGCTCAGGCCCAGCCGGCTACACCGCCGCCGTGTATGCGGCGCGCGCCAACCTCAAGCCGCTGCTCGTCACCGGCATGGCCCAGGGCGGCCAGCTGATGACGACCACCGAGGTGGACAACTGGCCCGCCGACGTCAACGGCGTGCAAGGCCCCGAGCTGATGCAGCGCTTCCTGGAGCATGCCCAGCGCTTCCAGACCGAGATCGTGTTCGACCACATCAACAAGGTCGACCTGTCCAAGCGCCCCTTCACGCTGACCGGCGACAGCGGCATCTACACCTGCGACACCCTCATCATCGCCACCGGCGCCTCGGCCAAGTACCTGGGCCTGCCGTCCGAGGAGGCCTTCATGGGCCGCGGCGTCTCGGCCTGCGCCACCTGCGACGGCTTCTTCTACCGCGAGCAGCCGGTGTGCGTGATCGGCGGCGGCAACACCGCCGTCGAAGAGGCGCTGTACCTGGCGGGCATCGCCAGCAAGGTCACGCTGGTGCACCGCCGCGACAAGTTCCGCGCCGAGCCCATCCTGGTCGACAAGCTGATGGAGCTGGCGGCCAAGGGCAAGATCGAGCTCAAGACCCATTTCACGCTCGACGAAGTGCTGGGCGATGCCTCGGGCGTGACCGGCATCCGCATCAAGAGCACCGCCGACGGCCGCACCGAGGACATCCAGCTGCAGGGCTGCTTCATCGCCATCGGCCACCATCCCAACACCGACATCTTCCAGGGCCAGCTGGAGATGGAGAACGGCTACATCATCACGCAAGGCGGGCTCAAGGGCTTCGCCACGCAGACCAGCGTGCCCGGGGTGTTCGCCGCCGGCGACGTGCAGGACCATGTCTACCGCCAGGCCATCACCAGCGCCGGCACCGGCTGCATGGCGGCACTCGATGCCCAGCGCTTCCTGGAACAGGAATAGGCCTTTTTCCCGAATCGGGCTATAATCCAACGCCCTGCTTTTAACAGGGCAACTTGCCGCCAGGCTTTTTGGCGGTGAACATGGGTTACCGCCACCCTTTAACTGGCGAGGTGAGGCTGCTGATCGATCGAGGATCGGCGGCCGTGCAAAAACTACGGAGTGTCCCGATGGCACGCGTTTGCGAAGTAACGGGCAAGAAGCCCATGGTGGGAAACAACGTCTCCCACGCCAACAACAAAACCAAGCGCCGGTTCCTGCCGAACCTGCAATATCGTCGTTTCTGGGTTGAGAGCGAAAACCGCTGGGTGCGCCTGCGCGTGTCGAGCGCTGCCCTGCGCCTGATCGACAAGAACGGCATCGATTCCGTGCTCGCAGACCTGCGCGCACGCGGCCAAGCTTAAGGAGTTACACCATGGCAGCCAAAGGCGGACGCGAAAAAATCAAGCTGGAATCCACAGCCGGCACCGGTCACTTCTACACGACCACCAAGAACAAGAAGACCATGCCCGAGAAGATGTTGATCATGAAATTTGATCCCAAGGCTCGCAAGCATGTCGAGTACAAGGAAATCAAGCTGAAGTAATTCGGCCCCTTTCCTCGCAAGAAACCGCCACTGCGCAAGCGCTGGCGGTTTTTTCATTGCCGTCCGGCCGATGCAATTACGGCCGCGCAATGCGAAAGGCCGCATTCGCGCCCCAGGTCGCCACCGTCAGGCCGCCGTCCGGCGCCAGCGCCAGGCCCACCGGGCTGGCCAAGCCATCCGCGACCAGTGTGCGCCGGCCCTCGCGATCCACCCGGCTGACGGTGGTGCCGCCATAGTCCACGACATAGGCCGCATCGGGGCCCGCCCGCACGATGCCCGGGCCCGGGCTGCCCAGCTCGGAGTTGATGGTGCGGGCGCGCAGGCCGCCCGAAACCAGCGCGATGCCGCCGGCGATATTGCTGACCAGCAGGTCGCCGTTGGAAAGCTCAATGGCACCGACAGGTGTTTGCAGCCCCTCGGCAACGATGTCGATCTTTCCATCGGGATGCGCGGCCAGGATCTGGTTGCTGCGCCGGTTGGCGATCAGCAAGCGGCCACGCGTGTCAAAGGACAGGCCCGCAGGCGTTGCCAGCCCTTGGACAAAGACGCTGCGCTCGCCAGCGGGCGTGAAGCGCCAGACCAGATCCTCGCTGTACGAGGCCACATAGATCTCGCCCGCGGGCGAGATGGCCAGGCCCGACGGCCCGCGCAGCCCCTCGGCAAAGATGCTGCGCCGCCCGTCGGGCGCAAAGCGCACGACGGTGCCCGCCGACCAGTTCGCCACATAGAGGCTGCCACCCGCGTCATAGGCCATGCCGACGGGAGCGCTCAAGCCGCCGTGGATGCGCTCGGCCGTGCGCAAGGCCCCGGCCGGCCCCGCCTGGGCCGGCGTGGCCAGGGCCGCAATCCCCAGCGCGATGCAGGCAATCGTCTGCTTCATGGCGCGGCTCCCGCTCCAAAGACCTCGCCGGCCACGGCCAAGCCATTCAGCGCGGCCGGAAATCCCGCATACACCGCCATCTGCATGATGGTCTCTATCACTTCCGCGCGGCTCGCGCCCACATGGAGCGCTCCCTGGATATGCACCTTGAGCTGGGGCGCGGCATTGCCCAGCGCGGTGAGCGCGGCAACCACCGCGATTTCCCGGCTTTTCAGGTCCAGGCCCGGCCTGCAGTAGATGTCCCCGAAAGGGAACTCGATCAGGTAGCGGGCGAAGTCGGGGGCAATGCCATCCAGGCTTTGCAGCACCCGCTCTCCGGCCTCACCGTCGATCTCGCGCAGCTTGGCGAGTCCGCGCTGGTAGCGGCTTTCGGTCGTCATCGTTCCGCTCGTCATCGGCTTGTCCTTCATCAGAGAGTGAATCCGGCGCCAGGGACTGCTCAAGAGAGCGGTAATACCCGATCTTCGCCTGCAAGGCATCCGCCGCCTGGCGCATCGCCTCGATCTGCGCAAGCACCTCGCTCAAGTGCTCTTGCAGCATCCGGCGGCGGCCTGGCACCGTCGAGTCCCCAGCGCCACGTAGCCTTGCGAACGCCTGCATCTTGCCGATGGGCATGTGCGTGGCGCGCAAGCGCAGCAGGAATTCGATCCAGGCCAAGTCCGCCGCCGCATAGCGCCGCTGCCCGCCGGGCGCCCGGCCGACCGCCGCGATCAGCCCGATGCGCTCGTAGTAGCGCAGGGTGTGGGCCGTGAGGCCGGTGCGCCTGGCGACTTCATCAATGCTCAGATGGGATTCCATGGGCTCATCCTAGAAGTTGGAGCGCGCTCCAAGTCAAGCGCTGCAAGCGCCTTTCGCCAGAATTTGCAGTGGCGGGCCTATGCGCGCGGCGCCTGCCCGAGTTGCCGGTGCATCAGCCGCCCCAGTTCGCGGTAGGCATCCTCGATGGCCGGCGTGAACGGCATGCCGCAGCTCAGGCGCAGAAAGTGGTCGTAGTGGCCGGTGTTGGAGAACATGTCGCCCGGCGCCACGCGTATGCCCAGTGCCAGCGCATCGCCGTACAGGCGCGCGGCGCTCACCGGCTCGGGCAGCTCGATCCAGATGCTCAGGCCGCCGGCCGGCAGGCTCAGGCGCGAGCCCAGCGGAAAGTAGCGCGCCACTGCCTGCGCCGCCTGCTGGCGCTGCAGGCGCAGGTGCTGGCGCAGCCGGGCCAGATGCCGCAGGTAGGTGGGCGTGCCCACGGTGCGCGCCCCCAGCAGCTGCGGCCAGGTGGGCATGTTGCGCGAGCGCGAGAACTTGATCATCTGCACCCGCTCGTGCCAGCGCCCAGCATTCATCCAGCCCAGGCGCAGGCCGGGCGCAAAGCTTTTGCTGAGCGAGGCGCAGTAGATCACCGTGCCGTCCTCATCCCAGGCCTTGCAGGGCCGCATCACCGTGTCGGCCTCGACGAATTCGCGGTAGATGTCGTCCTCGATCAAGGCAATGCCGTGCGCGCTGCACATGGCAACGATGCGCTGCTTGTGGCGGTCGGGCATGGTGGCGCCCTGGGGCATCTGCAGGTGCGGCACCACCACCACCGCCTTGAGCCGCGGCTGGGTGCGCAGCGCCAGCTCCAGCGCTTCCAGCGACATGCCGGTGTGCGGGCTCGACGGGATCTCCAGCGCCTGCAGCCCGCGCGCCTCCACCGACTGCACGATGCCGTAGAAGGTGGGCGACTCGATGGCGACCACGTCGCCCGGCTGGGTCAGCGCGTCCAGCGCGAGGTTCACCGCCTCGGAATTGCCCAGCGTGGCGCCGATCTCCATCGGCGCGATCCGCAGGCCGAAAGTGAGCGCATAGCGCGCCATGGCCTCCTGGAACTCGGGATGGGTGAACGGCGCCGACGGCCCGTAGACCAGCACATCGGGCTGCTCACGCAGCAGGGCCACCGCATGGCGGTTCAGGAAGCCGGCATCGAAGAGCTCCGGCGCTGGCATGGCGCTGCCCAGGTCGGCCTTGAGGCGGCCTGCCAGCCGGGCGCGGTTCAGGTACTCGGCAATGCGCCCGCCTATGCCCTCGAACGGCGATGCCCCGGCATCGAACGGCTCCAGCCGCTCGGGCTCGCGCGCCGCCGGCAGCAGCGGCACCTGCGCATTGACGAAGTAGCCCACGCGCGCGCGGGCCGCGATCAGCCCACGAGACTCCAGCTCGCGCAGCACCTGCAGCGCGGTGGTATGGCTGACCTGGTGCTGGTGGCGCAGCTCGCGCACCGATGGCATGCGCGCACCCGGCCCCAGCACGCCGCGCCGCATGGCCTGGGCATAGTGGCTGGCCAGCCGCTGGTAGAGAAAGGCCTCGCCCTCTGCGGCCGGGGCTTCTTCAATGGTCGTGGGCATGGCATCCATAGGCATGGCGATGGTGCCACAGCCAGGAGCACCACAACAGATACAGCGATATCGATTTTGGACCATAACAGGCCGCGGCAAGCCGCGCTGTTGTGCTGCATCGCAGCAACCGCTGTGCCTGTGAGGATGGACCCGAAATTCCTACGCTACAGCCATCCCTTCATCCTTTGTGCGAGGCCCCATGACCGCCAGCTCCATCGCCGCCCAGCCCCTCGAATCGGCGGCAGCGCAACCAGACCACCCAAGCATCCGCCTCGCCACGCCCCGGCCAGCGCTGGCGGCCGTGGATGCAGCGGCCAGCCGTGCGCCCGCAGACGCCGAATGGCAACTGCGACCCGGCCAGGCGCTGTGGCTGCCGGTGCATGCCATCGCGGCCATCAGCTGCCTGCAGGGCAGCCTGATGGTGGAGTGCCTGGCCGGGGCTGAGCCGCACGCCCCGCCGCTGCGCCTGGCCGCGGGCGAGCCGCCCTGGCAAGTGGCCGCGCAGCCATCGGCCTGGCTGCGATTGCAGCCCTGGCCGGGCACCGGCTGCCTGCTGCGGCTGCAGGCCCGGCCAAACCGCAGCATGCTGGCCCGCATGGCGGGCGCGGTGGCGCAATGGACCGGCTGGAGCGCTCCTGGCTAGGGCTGGTTGACGAACACCAGCCCCTTGCCGAACACCGCCCTCACCGGCAATACCATGCCCAAGGCCTCCATGGTCTTGCGCCGCAACCGGGTAAGCTGCGACTGGATGCGGTGAAAACCTTCTTCCTCGTCGGCATAGCCCATGGCCTGCACCAGATCCTGCTTGCCCACCAGGCCGCCATCGGCGGCCATCAGGCGCCGCAGCAGCTCCAGCTCGCGGCTGGTCAATGGCACGGAGCCCTGGTTGGGCGCGATCAGGCGGGCAGACGCGCTGTCGAGGCGCCAGGCCTGGGTGCCGGCCTGGGCTGCGGCCTGGGCGTCTTGCCGCGCGGCCTGGGCGTGTGCTCCGTGCCTGGCGTAGCGCAGTTGCGAACGGATGCCGGCCACCAGCTCGTGCAGGTCTGCCGGCTTGGCGAAATACTGTAGCGCGCCGGCATTGAGCGCCGCGATGCGGCTGTCCCTATCGCCGCGCGCGGCGAGCACGATCACCGGCACGCTTTGCGCGGCCAGGCGCTGCACCAGGCTCAAGCCGGCCTCGCCGGGCAGGCCCAGCTCCACCACGACCAGGTCGGCATTGCGGCGCAGCAGGCCCACATAGAAATCCTCGGCAGACGCGGCACCCCAGGCATGGAAGCCGGATTGCCGCAGGAAGCCGCAGACACTGGACCGGATATCTCCATCATTTTCAACAACGGCAATGGTGAAGTCGGCAGGTATATGAACTGATGGCATGGCGAAAGCTGGCGTTTGTGACATTCTTGCCAACAAGCGCTAACGAGGCCATGCAAAAACTTGCAGAAGTTATTGTCAAATCGAATAAATCACAATTCATTGCAATTGATGGCGAGCTGACACGGCTTGCAACGCCGCCCGGCAAGCCATCGAATGGCTATTTCCGCGTCCACACCGCCGCAAAGAAACCATCGGTCTGGTGCCGGTGCGGCCACAGGCGCAGGTAGCGGCTGCCGGAAGCGCCGCCGCTGCACAGGCTGGCGGCCTGCTCCACCTTGAGCGCGGCCAGCAGCTCGCCCGCATCCTCGGGGACGAAGTCGGCGTGCGCGGCAGCAAAGGCTTCGGCAATCGCCTCGTTCTCGGCCGGCAGCACGCTGCAGGTGGCATAGACCAGGCGCCCGCCCGGCTTGACCAGCCGTGCCGCGCTGGCCAGGATGGCCGCCTGCTTGGCGCCCAGCTCCTCGATGGCCTGGGGGCTCTGGCGCCATTTCAGATCGGGATTGCGGCGCAGCGTGCCCAGACCCGAGCAGGGCGCATCCACCAGCACCCGGTCCATCTTGCCGGCCAGGCGCTTGATGCGCTCGTCGCGCTCGTGCGCAATCGCGGCGGGGTGCACGTTCGACAGGCCGCTGCGCGCCAGCCGAGGCTTGAGCGCCTCCAGCCGGTGAGCCGAGACGTCGAACGCATACAGCCGCCCGGTGCTGCGCATGGCCGCGCCAATGGCCAGCGTCTTGCCGCCCGCGCCGGCGCAGAAATCGGTCACCATCTCGCCGCGCTTGGCATCGAGCAGCAGCGCCAGCAGCTGCGAGCCTTCGTCCTGCACCTCGATCGCGCCGCTGGTGAAGGCATCGAGCCGCGACAGCTGCGGCTTGCCCTGCACCCGCAGGCCCCAGGGCGAGTAGGGTGTGGGCTCGGCGGCGATCTTGGCCTCGCGCAGCAGCTTTTGCATGTCGCCGCGCTTGCCCTTGAGCTGGTTGACGCGCAGATCCAGCGGCGCGGTCTCCAGCATGCTGGCCGCCAGCCGGTCGAACTCGGCGGCATCGGCCAGCTGCGCCTTGAGCGGCGCCACCAGCCAGTCGGGCAGGTTGTGGCGGTGGTGGGGCATCAGCTCGGCCAGCGCCACGGCATCGCAATCGTCGAGCCAGTGGCGTTCGGCCTCGGTGAGCGCGCTCTTGAGAAAGCTGCGGTCGCCGCCGCCCTGGCTGTGCGCCCAGCCCAGGATGGCCAGGCGCCGCTGGCGCGGGCCGGAGCCCGAGCGCGCCAGCTGCTCCAGCAGCAGCTTCTTGCGCAGCACGGTGTAGGCGGTCTCGGCCAGCGTGGCGCGCTCGCGCGAGCCGAGGCTGCGGTTTTCGCGGAAAAAGCGCGACACCACGGCGTCGGCCGGGTGCTCGAAAGTCATGGCGCGCGCCACCAGTTCGGCGCAGGCGTCCAGCAGGGCTTTGGGATGCATGGGGGTGTTCTTTCCTATCGGGCCAGCAGCTTGCGCACGGCTTGCGGGTAGATCTGGTGCTCCTGCACCAGCACGCGGGCGGCCAGGGCCTGGGCGGTATCGCCGGGCAGCACGGGCACGATGCCCTGCTGCACGATGGGCCCCGCATCCAGCTCGGCCGTCACCAGGTGCACCGAGGCGCCGGCGAACTGGCAACCCGCATCGATCGCGCGCTGGTGCGTGTGCAGGCCCGCAAAGGCCGGCAGCAGCGACGGATGGATATTGACCAGCCGCCCCGCATAGTGCTGCACGAAGCCGGGCGTGAGTATGCGCATGAAGCCGGCCAGCACCACCAGGTGCGGCTCGAAGCCGTCGATGCGCGCCATCAGCTCGGCATCGAAGGCTTCGCGCGTGGCGTACTGCTGGTGATCGACCACGGCGGTGGCAATGCCCTGCTCGCGGGCAAAGGCCAGGCCCGCGGCATCGGCCTTGTTGCTGAGCACCGCCGCCACGCGGGCGCCCGGCCGGGTGGCCCAATCCTCTTGCCGGGCGGCGCGCACGATGGCGGCCATGTTCGAGCCGCCGCCCGAGATCAGGATCACGATGTTTTTCATGGAGGCGGCATTATCGCAGTGCCGCGCGCTCGGGCTTTTTGCGAATGCTGGATAATGCCGGGTTTTCTTTTTGTCTCGGCCTCAGGCCCACTGATTGTTTCCATGAGCGCTAAAGCACCTGCCGATCCGATCCGCAAACATCTGGAGAAGGCCCGCCAGCAAATCGCGGCGGGCAACCTCAGCGGCGCCGCCCATACGCTGAACGAGGCCCGCGCCAAGTCGCCGCGCGATGCGCGCTTGTTCATGCTGGCCGCGGTGATGGCCGAGAAGTCCGGCAACATCGACGGCGCCTTCGACGCCATGCAGCGCTGCAACACCATGGCGCCCGACTGGGGCCCGGGCATCCTGGAGCTGGGCCTGCTGCAGGCGCGCCACGGCCGCAACCAGGAGGCGATCGCCAACGCCGAGAAGGTGGCGGCGCTGGAGCCCAGGAACCTGCATGTGCTGTCCTGCGTGATCGACATTGCGCACCGCACCGGCAATATGGAGATGGCGATCCGCTACCTGGAAGCCACGCTGGCCCTGGTGCCCGGCGACCGGGTGCTGCGCCGCCACCTGGCGCAGGATCTGTCCGCCATCCGCAAGTGGGACGAAGCGCTGGCGCAGTGGCAGTCGCTGATCGACGAGGACCCGAGCGACGCGCCCCAGCGCATGGGCCGCATCCAGACGCTGCAGGCGCGCGGCACCCTCGCCGAGGCGCTGCCCGATACCACCGCGCTGCTGGCGCAGATGCCCGACAACCCCATCGTGCAGTACTACGACCAGCTGGCGCGCGGCGAGACGCCCTCGCATGTGCCGACCGCGCTGACCACCAGCATGTTCGACCAGATGGCCAGCATGTACGACATGCACATGGTGCGCGAGCTGCAGTACCGCCTGCCCAAGCAGGTGGCCGCGCAGCTGCTGGAGCTGTATCCAGAGCGCCGCCTCAACGTGCTGGACCTGGGCTGCGGCACCGGCCTGCTGGGCGTCTTTCTCGGCCCGGTGGACGGCTACATCGTCGGCGTGGACATGTCCTCCAAGATGATCGAGCAGGCCGCCCGCCACAATGTCTACTACCGCTTCCATCAGGTCGACCTGCTGGAGGCGCTGCGCGCCACGCCCGACAGCACCTTCGAGGTGATCACCGCGCTCGATGTGTTCATCTACGTCGGCGACCTGCAGGAGGCAATTGCCAACGCCCACCGCATCCTGGCGCCGGGCGGGCAGCTGATCTTCTCGTGCGAGCACGGCGACGTGACCGGGCCCGACGCGCAGCTGCAGCCCACCGGGCGCTACACCCACAAGCTCAGCAGCGTGATGCAGCAGTGCAAGCAGGCGGGCTTCGAGTTCGTGCAGACCCGCGACCTGGACCTGCGCATGGAGGCCGGCCAGCCGGTGGACGGCTTCGTGATCACCGCCACCAAGGCCGGCTATTCCGCCGCCGCCGCGGCCTGATCGGACGCGGCTGCGGGGCCGCGTCAGTGCGGCAGCGCCGCGGCCGGATCGAGACTGGCCAATGCCAGCCGCGAGCTCTTGGGCACATGGGCCATCAGGAACTCCATCTGGTCGGCCAGGATGCGGCGGTTGCGCAGGATGAAGTCTTCCCACAGGCTGGGCGCATACGGCGTGTACAGCAGCGGCATGCCGGCCTGCTCGGGCGTGCGCCCCGCCTTGCGGTGGTTGCACGACTTGCAGGCCGCCACCACGTTGGTCCAGCTGTCCGGGCCCTTTTGCGACACCGGCACCACATGCTCGCGGGTCAGCAGCGACTCGTCGAACCACTGGCCGCAATAGGCGCAGATATGGCGGTCGCGGCGGAACAGCTTCTCGTTGGTCAGCGCCATGCGCATCGCGAAGGGATCGACGCAGGGCTTGCCCCGGGTGCCGATGATGCTGCTGACCGCGATGCGCGACTGCAGCCCCGAGACGGCGTTGTGCCCGCCACGGAAACAGGCGATCTCCGACCCCGCCTCCCAGCGCACATCGCCGGCGGCGTAATGCGTGACCGCTTCCTGCAAGGATATCCAGGACTGCGGCACGCCTCCCGAAGACAGCTTCAACACCTTCACCATGCACTCCTACTCAAGGAAATATAGCTAGGCCCGCACGACAATATACACTTTCACGGTGAAAACTGTCTTATGTGCGCCTTCCACCTGCGCATATTGCTACTAAAAACAAAGCACTCCAATGAAGATATTCCGCGGCTTCGAACACCCTGGCGTGGCTGCCGCCTGTGCCCTGACCATCGGCAATTTCGATGGCGTGCACCGCGGCCACCAGGCCATGCTGGCCTCGCTGCGCCATGAGGCCCGGCGGCTGAACGTTCCCAGCTGCGTGATGACCTTCGAGCCCCATCCGCGCGACTACTTCGCCCAGAAGCTGCAAAAGCCCGACCTCGCGCCCGCCCGCATCAGCACGCTGCGCGACAAGCTCGACCAGCTGCGCCAGGCCGGCGTCGACCAGGCCGTGGTGCTGCCCTTCAACGAGCAGCTGGCCAGCCAGGCGCCGCAGGCCTTCATCGAGCAGGTGCTGCTGCGGGGCCTGGGCACGCGCTACCTGCTGGTGGGCGACGACTTCCGCTTCGGCGCCAAGCGTGCCGGCGACTACGCCATGCTGGTCGAGGCCGGCCGCCAGCAGGGCTTCGAGGTGGCGCGCATGAACAGCTACAGAACCTCCGACCCCCACGCTCCGAACTCAGTGTCGCCGCTGCCCCCCGAGGGGGCCGGGCCCGCCTTGGGGCGGCCCGGCGGCGGCCCCGGCCTGCGCGTCTCGAGCACCGCCATCCGCAACGCGCTGGCCGCTGGCGACATGGCGGCCGCCGAGTGCCTGCTGGGCTACCCCTACACCATCTCCGGCCATGTGGTGCACGGGCGCAAGCTCGGCCGCACGCTGGCCGCCACCGACGCGGCGCACAGCAACGGCTTTCGCACGCTGAACCTGCGCTTCAAGCACTGGAAACCCGCGGCCAGCGGCATCTTCGTGGTGCGGGTGCACGGCCTGTCGCCCGAGCCGCTGCCCGGCGTGGCCAATCTGGGCGTGCGCCCCTCGCTCGACCCCAGCGACGTGAACGGCGGCCGGGTGCTGCTCGAAACCCATTGCCTGCAATGGCCCGACGATCTGGGCAGCGAAGGGGCCTACGGTAGAATCGCCCGCGTGGAACTGCTGCACAAACTCCATGACGAGCTGAAATACGACGGTCTCGATGCCCTCACCGCCGGCATCGCCAGGGACTGCGCGGATGCCCGCGCGTATTTCGCCGCTGCGACCGGCCACGCCCCCAATCACACGGATACCCGCCGCCAGACCACGCGCGACCGAATTTGACGCTGGCCCGATCCCCACGCCAGCGGGCCCCAGCCTCATGCCGGGCCCTGGCTTCGCCCATCTGCCATTCGGCCCCGGCTGCCGGGCCGCGCCCTATCTTTCAGGTTCCCAAGGTTTTCCCTCCATGTCCGATTCCAAGTCCAACAAGAACGAAGCAGCGTCTGCCTACCGCGCCACGCTGAACATGCCCGACACACCCTTTCCGATGCGCGGCGACCTGCCCAAGCGCGAGCCGGGCTGGGTCAAGGAATGGGAGGACAAAGGCATCTACAAGCAGCTGCGCGACGCCCGCAGCGGCGCGCCGAAGTTCATCCTGCACGACGGCCCGCCCTATGCCAACGGCAAGATCCACATCGGCCACGCGGTGAACAAGATCCTCAAGGACATGATCGTCAAGAGCCGCCAGCTCGAAGGCTTCGATGCGCTGTACGCGCCGGGCTGGGACTGCCACGGCCTGCCGATCGAGAACGCGATCGAGAAGCTGCACGGGCGCAACCTGCCGCGCGACGAGATGCAGGCCAAGAGCCGCGCCTTTGCCACCGAGCAGATCGCGCAGCAGATGGTGGACTTCAAGCGCCTGGGCGTGTTGGGCGACTGGGACCACCCCTACAAGACCATGAACTACGCCAACGAGGCCGGCGAGCTGCGCGCGCTCAAGCAGGTGATGGAGCGCGGCTTCGTCTACCGCGGCCTCAAGCCCGTGTACTGGTGCTTCGACTGCGCCTCGTCGCTGGCCGAGTTCGAGATCGAATACGCCGACAAGCAAAGCCAGACGCTGGACGTGATGTTCCCGGCCGCCGAGCCCGCCCGGCTGGCCGCCGCCTTCGGCCTGCCGCAGCTCGACAAGCCGGCCTTCATCGTCATCTGGACCACCACCGCCTGGACCATCCCCGCCAACCAGGCGCTCAACGTCAATCCCGCGCTGGAATACAGCCTGGTCGACACCGAGCGCGGCCTGCTGATCGTGGCCTCGGCCCTGGTCGAGAAGTGCCTGGCGCGCTGGCAGCTCGAAGGCCGCGTCGTGGCCACCGCGCTGGGCGAGAAGCTCGACCACATGCCGTTCAAGCACCCGCTCAGCGCCGTGGACCAGGGCTATGACCGCATCTCGCCGGTGTACCTGGCCGACTACGCCACCGCCGACGACGGCACCGGTATCGTGCACTCGGCGCCCGCCTATGGCGTGGACGACTTCAACTCCTGTGTCAACAACGGCCTGGCCTACGACGACATCCTGAACCCGGTGCAGGGCAATGGCGTCTACGCCCCCGAGCTGCCGCTGTTCGGCGGCCAGCACATCTGGAAGGCCGTGCCCGTCATCATCGACGCGCTCAAGGTCGCCGGCCGCCTGCTGGACAGCACCACCATCAGCCACAGCTACCCGCATTGCTGGCGCCACAAGACGCCGGTGATCTACCGCGCCGCCGCCCAGTGGTTCATCCGCATGGACGAAGGCGAAGGCGTGTTCACCGACCCGGCCCAGAAGCCCGCCAAGACGCTGCGCCAGCTGGCGCTGGATGCCATCGAGCAGACCCATTTCTACCCCGAGAACGGCAAGGCCCGCCTGCGCGACATGATCGCCGGCCGGCCCGACTGGTGCATCTCGCGCCAGCGCAGCTGGGGCGTGCCGCTGCCCTTCTTCCTGCACCAGGACAGCGGCGAGCTGCACCCGCGCACCATGGAGATCATCGACCAGGCGGCCGCCATGGTCGAGCAAGGCGGCATCGAGGCCTGGAGCCGCGCCAGCACCGAAGAGATCCTCGGCGCCGAAGACGCCAAGCACTACACCAAGAGCACCGACATCCTCGAAGTGTGGTTCGACTCCGGCTCCACCTTCTGGCATGTGCTGCGCGGCACCCACCCCGAGATGCACCACGACAGCGGCCCCGAGGCCGACCTGTACCTGGAAGGCCACGACCAGCACCGCGGCTGGTTCCACAGCTCGCTGCTGCTGGCCGCCGCCATCTTCGGCCGCGCGCCCTACCGCGGCCTGCTGACCCACGGCTTCACCGTCGACGGCCAGGGCAAGAAGATGTCCAAGTCGCTGGGCAACACCGTGGCGCCGCAGGACGTGAGCGGCAAGATGGGCGCCGAGATCATCCGCCTGTGGGTGGCCGCCACCGATTATTCGGGCGACCTGGGCATCGACGACAAGATCCTGGCCCGCGTGGTCGACGCCTACCGCCGCATCCGCAACACGCTGCGCTTCCTGCTAGCCAACGTGAGCGACTTCGACGCCGCCAAGAATGCCGTGCCCTACGGGCAGATGCTGGAGATCGACCGCTGGGCGCTGGCGCGCGCCGCCGAGTTCCAGGCCGAGGTGCTGGCGCACTACAAGGTCTACGAATTCCACCCCGTGGTGGCCAAGCTACAGCTGTTCTGCTCGGAAGACCTGGGCGGCTTCTACCTCGACGTGCTCAAGGACCGCCTCTACACCAGCGCCGCCGGCAGCCTGGCGCGCCGCTCGGCCCAGACCGCGCTGCACCAGATCACCCACGCCATGCTGCGCTGGATGGCGCCCTTCCTGTCGTTCACCGCGGAAGAGGCCTGGAAGGTGTTTGGCGCGAGCGAATCCATCTTCCTGGAACGCTTCATCGACCTGCCCGCCGGCGACGAGGCGCTGCTGGCCAAGTGGGCCCGCATCCGCGAGATCCGCGACGCGGTCAACAAGGACATCGAGGCCCTGCGCGCCGAAGGCAAGGTCGGCGCCTCGCTGCAGGCCGAGGTCACCGTGGCGGCCCAGCCCGAAGACCTGGCACTGCTCAAGAGCCTGGCAGACGAGCTGAAATTCGTGCTCATCACCTCGGCCGCCGCGGCGGTGGCGGGCCAGGCCGACGCAAGCCTGGCCGTGACGGTCAAGCCCTCGCAGCACGCCAAGTGCGAGCGCTGCTGGCACTACCGTGCCGACGTGGGCAGCAACCCCGCGCACCCCACGCTGTGCGGCCGCTGCGACAGCAACCTGCACGGCAGCGGCGAGGTGCGCGAATATGCATGAGCGCGGCTCGCCGAAGCGCTTCGTGCTGTGGCTGCTGTGGGCCGCGGCGCTGTTCTGGGCCGACCAGTTCAGCAAGGACTGGATCCTGCAGCACTACCAGCTGGGCGACTACACGCCGCTCACCGGCTTCTTCAACATCGTGCGGGCGCACAACCCCGGCGCGGCCTTCTCCTTCCTGGCCGCGGCCGGCGGCTGGCAGCGCTGGCTGTTCACCGGCATCGGCGTGGTGGTGGCGCTGGTGATCGCCTGGCAGCTGTGGCGCCACAGCGCCAATACCCTGTTCTGCCTGGCGCTGTCGTGCATCCTGGGCGGCGCGATCGGCAACGTGGTCGACCGCATGCGCCATGGCTATGTGGTGGACTTCCTGGATTTCTACTGGGGCACGGCGCATTTCCCGGCCTTCAACATTGCCGACATGGGCATTACACTGGGCGCAGGGTTGCTGATCCTGGATGAAGTCCTGCGCCTGCGCAGCGCCAAGCGCTAACCCCCCCTGTGTATGAGTGTTTTCGTGCTCTTACAATGCAAACCTATTGTCTTTTTAAATCCCAAGGGAGGAACCGATGTTCGGCCTATTGAAAAAACGATCGCCTGCACCTCAGAGTACGGGTACGGAGACGGGTACGGGTACGTTAAGCGCCGATCAGTGGGACTTCTGGAACGCCAACGGCTATCTTCAACTGGCCGGGGCGGTCTCGCCGCAGGAGCTGGCGCAAATCCAGGCCCAGGTGGATGGCGAGTGGGCCCACCGGGAAAATAACGATCACTTGGTCGACGTCCTCAGTGGCGAGTTCGCCGGAAAAGAATTCCGCATGAACGCCATACCTGCGTCTGTCCGCCAGGATGCGTACAAGCTGAACAACCTGTTTGGCCGCAGCACCGCCGTGCGCAAGGTTGCGCTGAACCCAACGATCAAGGCGGCGTTGACCGAACTGCTGGATGGCGAGCCGCTCATCTGCAATACGCTGAACTTTGAGCGTGGCAGCCAGCAGCCCTTCCACCTTGATACGTGGTACATGCCGCCGCCGGTCGAGGGCAAGATGGTCGCGGCCATCATCGCGCTCGACGACATCGGCCCTGACAACGGCCCCTTCACCTACTACCCGGGCAGCCATGCCATTGCGCCCTACTACTTCTCGCACGGCCGCTTGAACATCATCAATGCCGAAGCCGAGAAGTGTGTTCAGTACATCAACCAGGGAATCGAAGAACGGGGACTGCACCCGACCACGCTTTCCTGCAAGGCGGGCGACGTCTTCTTTTGGCACGCCAACCTTTTCCACGGCGGCGCACCCATCAACGACATGTCGTTGACCCGGCGCAGCATGGTCGTGCATTACTGGCGCGAATGCGATATGCGTGCCGGACAGGTGAGAAGGGATGGCGACCTCGCCTACCTCAACCATACCCTGCGCGGCGAGATCAGCTTCTGACCATGCAGCGTTGGACCGCTCATGGGGTTCAGATCGAGGCGGTGGCTGAACCTCATGTGGCCAGGCGCCTTCCTGCGCGGCCATGCCGCAACCTGGCATATAAAAAGATAGCTGCCAGCACTTGCCAGACAAGCATTTCAGATATTTTTCATATCAGAATGCCCGGAGGGTGAGCGCCGGCAGCTATTGTTCTTAATTGTCTCCACAAGGGTACAACCGTGCCCGAAGCGGCTATCCGGGGTATATTAGATCGCTTCCCTATGAAGCATCTACTCAATCTCCTCGCCGCCATCGCCCTGCTGGTCTGGGGCGCGCACATGGTGCGCAACGGCGTGCTGCGCGTCTTTGGCGCCAAGCTGCGCGACTGGCTCGCCCACAGCATGAAGAGCCGCCTCTCGGCCGCCCTGTCGGGGCTGGGCGTGACCGCGCTGGTGCAGTCGAGCACGGCCACCGCGCTGATGACCTCGGCCTTCGTCGGCCAGGGCCTGATCACCCTGCCCTCGGCGCTGGCGGTGATGCGTGGCGCCGACGTGGGCACCGCGTTGATGGCGGTGCTGTTCTCGGCCGACCTGTCGTGGCTGTCGCCGCTGTTCATCTTTGTCGGCGTGGTGCTCTTCATCAGCCGCCAGGATGCGACGCCGGGCCGCGTCGGCCGCGTGCTCATCGGCCTGGGCCTGATGCTGCTGGCCCTGCAGCTGGTGGTCGCGGCCACCGAGCCGCTGCTGGAATCGCCCGCGGTGCGCACCTTGCTGGCCTCGGTCACCAGCGACATCTTCATGGAGCTGCTGCTCGGCGCCCTGCTCGCGGTGCTGGCCTACTCCAGCCTGGCCGTGGTGCTGCTGATCGCCGCGATGGCCAGCTCCGGCGCCATCCCCATGGAAGTGGCGCTGGGCCTCACGCTGGGCGCCAACCTCGGCAGCGGCCTGGTGGCGGTGCTCAGCACCGCCAAGTCCAGCGTGGAGGTACGCCAGGTCACCATCGGCAACATGCTGTTCAAGATCATGGGCGTGGCCATCGCCGCGCCCTGCCTCGGCCTGTGGATCGCCCATGTGCAGCCGCTCATCAACCACCGCGGCCAGGGCGTGGTGCTGTTTCACCTGGTCTTCAACATCTTCAACAGCCTGTGCTTCATCGGGCTGATCGAGACCGTGGCGCGCTGGGTCACCGCGCTGCTGCCCCGGCCCGAGGCCAACGCCGCCAGCCTGCTGCGCCCGCGCCACCTCGACGCCTCGGCGCTGTCCACGCCGTCGCTGGCCATCTCCTGCGCCGCGCGCGAGGCGCTGCACCAGGCCGACATCGTCGAATCCATGCTGATCGGCATCCGCCAGGTGCTCGACAGCGACGACCTCAAGCTCTCGCACGAGCTGCGCCGCCTGGACGACACGGTGGACGAGCTGTACTCGGCGATCAAGTACTACATGACCAAGATCTCGCGCAGCGAGCTGGACGAGCGCGAAGGCCAGCGCTGGACGGAAATCATCAGCTTCACCATCAACATGGAGCAGATCGGCGACATCATCGAGCGCGTGCTGCTCGACATCGACGACAAGAAGATCAAGAAAGGCCGCCACTTCTCGTCCGCCGGCATGCAGGAAATCCACGAGCTGCACCAGCACCTGCTGAACAACCTGCGCCTGGCGATGAGCGTGTTCCTCAACGGCAACGTGCGCGAGGCGCAGAAGCTGCTCGAAGAAAAGGCCCGCTTTCGCGACCTGGAGCTGGCCTACTCGGCCACGCACCTGAACCGCCTGTCGGACAACAGCGTGCCCAGCATCGAGACCAGCTCGCTGCACATCGACCTGATCAGCGACCTCAAGCGCATCAACTCGCTGCTGTGCTCGGTCGCCTACCCCATCCTGGAGCAGGCCGGCGCGCTGGCGCCCAGCCGGCTCAAGTCGACCGAGATGCAGTAGCCCCGGACCGGCAGATGCCCAAAAAGCCCATGGAAAAACGCATACAATGCCTCGCTATCCAGGAAGCGTGGCAGAGCGGTTGAATGCACCGGTCTTGAAAACCGGCGATGGTGAAAACCATTCGTGAGTTCGAATCTCACCGCTTCCGCCAATCCCTCAGAAAACGGGCCTCGAAGGCCCGTTTTTCATGCGGTTTCGCAAACGGCGACATGAGCGACTACCTCAAGGCCCTGGCGCTGACCTCGGCCATTTCCTTTGCCACGGCGCCGGCGCAAGCCGCGCCGCAAGGCGGCATCCAGCTCGTCGATGCCCGCCACCGCAGCGTGTCTTTCAGCCAGCCGGCGCGGCGCATCGTCTCGCTGCAGCCCTCGTTCACCGAGGCCGTCTGCGCGCTGGGCGGCTGCGACGCGCTGGTCGGCGTGGACCGCTTTTCCACCTGGCCGCCGCAGGCGGCGGCGCTGCCCAAGGTGGGCAGCCTGCGCGATCCCGACATCGAGCGCATCGTGGCGCTCGCGCCCGATGTGGTGCTGGCGAGGCCCGGCCACAAGGTGGACGAACGGCTGGAGCGCCTGGGCATCCGGGTGCTGACGCTCAACGCCCAGACCTACGACGGCATGGCGCACGAGCTGGAGCTGCTGGCCGCCCTGCTGGGCCGGCCCGGCGCGGGCGCGCAGCTGTGGCGCCAGTTGCAGCAGCGGCTGGCGGCGCTGCGCGGCGAGATGCCGCCGCAATGGCAAGGCCGCAAGGTCTATTTCGAGCTGCACAGCGGCATGGCGGCGGCGGGCGAGGCCTCGTTCATCGGCCAGACGCTGCACGGCCTGGGCCTGGCCAACATCGCCGGGCGCGAGCTGCCGATGTATCCCAAGCTCAGCCCCGAGTACGTGCTGCGCGCCGACCCGGACGTGATCATCACCATGGCCGACATGCCGGTGCCGCCCGCCGAGCGCCAAGGCTGGAGCCAGATGGCCGCGCTGCGTGAGCGGCGCTACTGCCGCATTCCCAATGCCGAGTTCGATACGCTGGTGCGGCCCGGCCCGCGCATCGACGAGGCGGCGCGGCGCATCGTGCAGTGCCTGCGGCAGCTGCCGCTGCCTGGCGCAGCGTTATCAAAAAGATAGCAAATTACGCTTTCCCAGTGAAAGGTACGGCCACTCCTTATGCTTGACAGGCAATCCGCACCGCCTCCGGCCAGGCCCGCGCCAGGCGCCCGGCTCCGCCAAAAACCCGCTGCCCGGCGCGCGCCGGCGCCTCGCAGTCGACCAGCACCTGGGCCAGGCCCGGCGGCGCGGCTACGCGCTGCAGCGCCAGCACATCGGGGCTGCGGAAGTCGCTGAGCACCCACAGCAGCTTGTGCGCCTCGGGCCGCCGCGCCAGCAGCGCCCAGGCCGCATGCAGAGCGGGGGCCAGCGGCGTGCCGCCGCCGCCAGGCAAAGGCTCGACCAGATCGGCATTGCAGCGCGGCGCGCGGCGCGGCGGCAGGCGCCACTGCAGCTGGCCCGCGCCAAAGCACAGCAGCGCCACCGGCATGCGCTGCAGGTAGGCCCAGCGCAGCCATTGCAGCAGCAGGCCCTTGGCCCGGGCAAAGGCCGCGCTCTCCAGCATCGAGGCCGAGCAGTCGAGCGCGAACACGTGCAAGGCCTGGGGCCGGCCCTGGGGCTGGCGCCAGCGCAGATGCGCCGCCGCCAGCGGCTGGCTGCCGCGCATGCGCAGCGTGGCGGGCCAATCGGGCGCCGCGCCCGGGCGGCGCGGCGCCATGGCCTGCGCATGGCTGGCC
>NZ_JBMDII010000026.1:0-84217 GCF_057808605.1 Comamonas sp. FG99 | reverse complement strand
CGCCCCCCCCCCCCGCGGCGGTGAAAAGCAGTGTGTTGCGCATGTTACTTCCAGCTTTCCTGGCAGCCCTGGCAGCCGTCCATGGCCGCTTCGGTGAACAGGGTGTAGCGCACGAAATTGCCTTCGAACACCGCGTTCTTCAGGTTGGTGGCGGCGAACTTGGTTTCCTGCAGGTCGTTGCCGATGAAGCGCGTGCCCACGAACCAGGCGTTGTTGAAGCGCGCCATTTCGAGATTGGAGCCGATGAACTGCGCGCCCGAGAAGTCCGAGCGCATCAGCCGCGCGCCTTCGAGGTCGGCGCCGACGATGCGCGCGTGCTTGAAGTCGGTGTTGGCGGCGGTGGCCTTGTTCAGCCGTGCGCCGGTGAGGTCGGCGCCTTCGAGGTTGGCAGCGGCCAGGTTGGCGCCGCGCAGGTCGGCGCGCGTGAGGTTGGCGCCGCGCAGGTCTGCGCCCGCGAGGTTCTTGCCCACCAGGTTGGCATGCCGCAGGTCGGCGCCGGGGCAGCGGGTGTAGGGCCAGATCGGGCAGCCGTTGACCACGAGCGGCTCGCTGGAGGGCGGCGTGCTCGGGTCGGCCGCATCGCCCGGCGTCTGGGCCGGGGCCGCGGCGCAGGCCATGCAGGCCAGCGCCGCAGCCGCGCAGCGCAAGAGGTGCGCGGCCATGGTCTTCACCGGCTGGCCACTTGCTTGGGCAGCTTGAACACCCACATGGAGCCGCCCTGCGAGACCTGCTTGGTCAGCTCGGCCATGTCGCCGCCCCACAGCGGCACCGCGCCGCCGTAGCCGGACTGGATGCCGACGTACTGCTCGCCGTCCATCTCCCAGGTCACGGGCACCGAGACCACGCCAGAGCCGGTCTGGAACTTCCACAGCTCCTTGCCCGTCTTCTGGTCGAGCGCCTTCACATAGCCGTCCGAGGTGCCGGTGAACAGCAGCCCGCCGGCGGTGGTGAGGGTGCCGGCCCACAGCGGGAACTGCTCCTTGTGCTCCCAGGCGATCTTGCCGGTCAGCGGGTTGATGGCGCGCAGCGTGCCGACATGGTCGTCGTGCAGCTTCTTGATGCGGAAGCCCTGGCCCAGGTAGGCCGCGCCGGGCTTGTAGGTGATGTGCTCGGACCAGTAGTCCATGGCCCAGTGGTTGGCGGGGATGTAGAACAGGCCGGTGTCGGGGCTGTAGCTCATCGGCATCCAGTTCGTGCCGCCCAGGAACGGCGGCGAGACGAAGATGCTCTCGCCCTTTTCCTCGCCTTCCTTGGGCTCGGGCGGGCGGTTGTTGTTCTCGATCGGCAGGCCGGTCTTGAGATCGAACCCCGAGGCCCAGGTGATGCCGTCGACGAAGGGCCAGGCGTTGATGATGGCGTTCTGCTTCCAGGGATGGCCGCCGCCGGCCTGGGCGAGTTTGGCGCGGTCGGTCACGAAGAAGAAGCCGTTGCGGTCGGCATGGGCCGAGGCCTTGACCGTCTTGCCCGTCTTCGGGTCCTTGTAGTCGAACAGCAGCACCGAATTGTTGCCCGAGAAGTCCCAGGCGTCGTTGGGCGTGTGCGAGAAAAAGCCCTTGAGATCGCCCGTGCCCGGGTCCACATAGGCCTGGCCCGAGGTGTAGAGGCTGGGCCAGTTCCTGGGGTCGTCGCCCTTGGCGGTGCGCTTCCAGGTGTTCCAGGGCGCGGGGTTGCCGGTGCCGACCACGATGGTGTTGCTCTCCACGTCGAACGACGGGGTCTGCCACGGCGCGCCGCCGCCCTGGCTCCAGGCCTCGGCCTTGCCGGTGGGGGAGTTCGGGTCGTCGGGCCAGCTCGGGGCCTTGGGGTCGCCGGTGGGCGTGCTGGGCTGGCCGTTCAGGCGCCCCACATGGCCTTCGACCATGGGGCGGGCCCAGATCTCCTTGCCGGTGTCGGGATCGCGCGCATACAGGTAGCCGACGACGCCGAATTCATCGCCCGAGGAGCCGTGCACCAGCAGCACCTTGCCGCTTTTCTGGTCCTTCACGATGAAGGGTGCGCCGGTCATGGTGTAGCCCACCTTGTGGTCGCCGAACTTCTCGTTCCAGACCACCTTGCCGGTGGCGCGGTCCAGCGCCACGATGCGCGCGTCCAGCGTGCCGAAGTAGACCTTGTCGCCATAGATCGCCGGGCCGCGGTTGACCACGTCGCAGCAGGGGCGGATGTCCTCGGGCAGGCGGTGCTCGTAGGTCCACAGGCGCTTGCCGGTGCGCGCATCCAGCGCCACGAAGCGCGAGTACGAGGCGGTCACGTAGATCACGCCGTCGTGCACCAGGGCCTGGGCCTCCTGGCCGCGCTGCTTTTCGCCGCCGAAGGAATAGCTCCAGGCCGGCAGCAGGTTGGCCACGTTCCTGGTGTTCAGCGTCTTGAGCGGGCTGTAGCGCTGCGCCGTCAGCCCCAGGCCGTAGGTGAGCACGTCGCCGGGGGTCTTGGCATCGTTGGCGATATCGTCCCAGGTGACCGGCTTGACCGCGTGGGCCGGCAGGGACAGGGTGGCCGCAAGAGCCAGGCACAGCGTGCTGAGCCGCAGGGGGTGGGGGACCGCAGTGGTCATGGTGGTTTGCTCCTCGTGTTGTGGTGGATGAATCGCGCTGTCCTCTACGCAAGACGCATGCCACCGCGGGCGGTGCTGGCATGGGGGCGGCCTGGCGCCGCACTCAGTGGCCCGGCCGTTCAAATGTGGAGCGGAGTGTGACGCGGCAATTGCTCATTTACGGAGCAGCATGCGCTGCAGCAAGCCGTCCTTGAGGATGAACTGGTGGTGGACGAAGGCTAGCAGGTGCAGGCCGATGAGCAGCATGAGGGCATAGGTCGAGCCCAGGTGCAGGCAGCTCAGCAGTTCCTTGGCCGCATCCCAGCGCTCGGCCAGCTTGGGCAGGCGCAGGCCGAAGAAGCGGATCGGATAGCCGGAGAACACCGAGCCCAGAAAACCCGACAGCGGCGACAGCAGCATGAACAGGTACAGCAGGCGGTGGCTGGCGGTGGCCAGCCTTTGCATCGCCCGGCCCAGCGGCAGGGGCTGCGGATGCGGGCGCGCCGCCGCCCAGGCCAGGCGCAGCGCGAGCAGCAGCCCCAGCAGCATGCCCAGCGACTTGTGGATGTTGAACCAGTAGGCCCGCAGGCCGCCGGTGTCCTTGGGCAGCCCGGTCATCCACAGGCCCAGCCCCAGCTGGGCGAGCAGCAGTGCTGCCATCAGCCAGTGCAGCAGCACCGAGCAGCGGTCGTAGTGGGGTTGCGCCATGATCGTGGGTCTCCTGCAGCCGTGGGATGGGGCCGACCGGGGCCCTGGGCGCAGGCCTCGGGGTGCGCAGGTGCCGTCAGTCGAGCAGGTCGGGCGGCAGCAGGTTCTTCTTGCGGTAGATGGTGTTGCGCGAAACGCCCAGCGCCTTGGCCGCGGCCGACACATTGCCCTTGTGCAGACGCAACATCTGTGCCATGGCCTGGATGGTCATGTCCTGCAGGCGCTGGCTGTCGGGCGGCGCATCGGCGGCTGGCGCCGAGGCCGGCATGGCGGGCGCTGCAGCCTGGCTGCTGGCGGCCTGCAGCTCCTCCAGGAAGTCGTCGGGCAGGTCCGGGGTGTCGATCACGCCGCCGTCCTCGACCATGACCACCGCGGTGCGCAGCAGGTTGTGCAGCTGGCGCAGGTTGCCGGGCCAGCGGTATTGCGCCAGCAGCTGCATCACCGCGGGCGCGATGCCGACCGGCTGGCCGCCGTCGCACAGCGAATGCAGCACTTTCCTGACCACCAGCTCGAAATCCGTGCGCTCGCGCAGCGCGGGCAGGCGCACCACCAGGCCGTTGAGGCGGTAGTACAGGTCTTCGCGGAACTCGCCGCGCGCGATCATCTCCTTGAGGTTCTTGTGGGTGGCGCTGATCACGGTGACGTCCACCTCGATCTCCTTGCTCGATCCCAGCGGGCTGACCTTGCGCTCCTGGAGCACGCGCAGCAGCCGCGCCTGCAGGTGCCTGGGCATGTCGCCGATCTCGTCGAGGAACAGCGTGCCGCCGTGGGCCTGGGCGATCTTGCCGACGGCGCCCTTCTTGCGCGCGCCGGTGAAGGCGCCTTCCTCGTAGCCGAACAGCTCGGCCTCGATCAGCGATTCGGGGATGGAGGCGCAGTTGACCGGCACGAAGGGCTGGCGCGCCCGCGCCGAGTCGTTGTGGATGGCCTGGGCCAGCAAGTCCTTGCCGGTACCCGTCTCGCCCAGGATCATCACCGGGATGTCGCGGTCCGCGACGCGGCGCAGCTTGTGGATGACGGCGCAGACCTGCGGGTCTCCGGTATCCAGGTACTGCAGCGACGAAAAATGCGGCTTGCGCGGCGCAGCTTCGGGCGCAGCGCGGGGCGCCGCCGGCGCGGCGTCTTCGGGCTGGGCCGCGGCCGGCAGCGCTGCGGCCCAGGGGGCGGCCGGCTTGAGCTCGGTGCGGCACCAGACCGACACGCCGCTGTGCATGCACAGCTGCCGGGGCGCGGGCGAGGGGCCGCGGAACAGCTCGAACAGCGCCGACATCGGCAGGTTGAACAGCGACGAGAAGGTGTGCGCCTGCAGCGCATGGAACGACAGCCCGAGCTGGAATTGCGCGCTGCGGTTGGCGGAGATGAAGCGCCCCTGCGGCGTGAAGACCGCAATGCCCTCGACCAGCGTGCCAAGGAACTCCGGGCGCGCATGGAAGTGCAGGCGCACGTCCTTGGGAAAGCTGCCGGCGAACATGTGGTTCTCTATCATCTGCGCCGACATGCGCACCAGCGCCAGCGTGTGCCGGTGGTAGCTGCGGTGGTCGCCGGTCACATCCAGCGCGCCGATCACCTGGCCGTAGGGATCGAAGATGGGCGAGCACGAGCAGGTGAGCGACTGGTTGGCGCTCATGTAGTGCTGGCTGCCGTGCACGGTGATCGCCTCTTCCTCGCTCAGCGCGGTGCCGATGGCATTCGTGCCCTTGGTTTTTTCCGACCAGTCCATGCCGGGCACCAGCGCCACGCGCGAGGCCTTTTCGAGGAAATCGTTGTCGCCCAGCGAGTGCAGCACCATGCCCTGGGCCGAGGTCAGCAGCACCATGCTGTGGGTGTTGGCGATCTGCCCGTACAGCGTCTCCATGATGGGCGCAGCATGCTGGAACAGGAAGCTGTTTTCCTCCAGCACATTGCTCAGCTGGCCGCGCGCCGGGCTGGCGTAGTCCGGCTGCTCGTTGATGCCCACGCCATAGGTCTGCGAGCGGCGGTTCGCCTTGCCCAGCACCTCGGCATAGTGGTGTTCGAGCGCCACCGGGTCCGGTGATGCGTCCTGTCTCGCGGGGGGGCGGCCAAAAGAATCAATGCTCATATCGCTGGTCTCCTGGAGCTGGAGCAGAGCTTCTCCAGCAAGCGCTCACTACCCGGCCAGCCATCTGGGTTCCGGGCCGCCTTGGCTGGTGCGCAGATGCCAAGGCCTTTGTTTTTGGAATGTTCGGGATTCTGTGCATGAGCGGGCCGGACCGCAAGCTGGATATCCCGGCCCCCCGGGCCGGCGCTGGCCCGAGTGTTCCATTCTGGAACAGTTTTGGCGCAATCGTGCCAATCGGAGACAGCCGGGGCGTGGCTTGCGAAAAATGCCGGCCGGTGGCCTGCATATTGCTTCGCGCTGGGGGAGCTTCGTTTTTTCCCCTCAACTTGGAGACACCCGATGAAACAACACCTCCCTCTGTGGACCCGGGGCCTGCTGGCGCTGGCCCTGGCATGCGGCGCATCGGCGGCCATGGCGCACGGCGACGTGGTGCCGCAGGCCGTGGATACGAGCACCCTGCCCCAGCTCGGCAGCAAATGGCTCGATGCCAACCCCTACGACAAGAGCAGCCCGGCGCGCAAGGAGGCGCTGCGCATCGGCAGCTCGGCCTACAACCAGAACTGCGCGCGCTGCCATGGGCTGGAGGCGCTGTCGGGCGGTATTGCGCCCGATCTGCGCAAATTCGACGACGACTGCAGCGGGCTTGCCGATGCCGCGAAGAAGACTGCCTGCTACAAGGAGATGGACGACTACTACGTGGGCACGGTGCGGCGCGGGCGCACGCGCGACGGCCGGGTGTACATGCCGCCCTTCGAGGGCACCCTGTCGCAGGAGGCGATCTGGGCCATCCGCAGCTACCTGGAGGAGCGGCGCGACGCCACCAAGTAGGGTGCGGCGTCGAGGGGTGAGGGCTTTGCGTGGGGCGTGAAGCCGCAAAACCCTCAACCCTCAACCCTCAACCCTCAACCCTCAACCCTCAACCCTCAACGCTCAACGCTCAATTATGGGTAGCCCTCAGAACTGGTAGCCGAGATTCACGCCCAGCATCCACTGCCGCCCCGGCGCGCTTTCATAGTAGCGGCCATTGCTTTCGTTGACGATGACCGAGCCCACATAGCGCTTGTCGGCCAGGTTGTCGATGCGGGCATAGGCCTGCAGCTTCCAGGGTCCCCAGTAGCGGGTGTGGCTGGCGCTTGCGCCCAGCACGCCATAGGCCGGCGCGAGCACGCTGTTGGCGTCGTTGGCGGCAATCGATCCCACCTGGCGCCAGTCCAGCCCCAGCCGCCAGGCGCTGGCGGGCCGCCAGTCCAGCGCCACCCAGGCCTGGTGGCGCGCGGTGCCGGCGATGCGCTTGCCGGCGGGCACGCAGCTGCCCTTGGCATCGCAAAAGCCTTCGCTGAGCGTGGCGTCCAGCCAGGTCAGCGCGGTGCTGAGCTGCAGCTGCCGCGACAGCCAGGCGCTGGCGCTCAGCTCCAGGCCCTGGCGCCGGGTGCGGCCCGCGTTCTGGTAGCTGGTGCGCCCGCCCAGGTTCTCGGCCACCACGATTTCATTGCGCGTGCGGGTCTGGAACAGGGCCGCGCTCCACTCGCCGCGCAGGCTTTCTGCGGCGAAGCGCTGGCGCCAGCCTATCTCGGCACTGGTCGAGGTGGCGGGCTGCAGGCCGAAGTTCAGGCCCGGCTGCGCCGCGGGGCGGTAGGAGATTTCGTTGAAGGTCGGCGTCTCCAGGCCGCTGCCGGCAGAGGCGTAGACCTGGGCGCTATCGCTCACGCGGTACTGCAGCGACAGCACCGGCAGCAGGCGGTGAAAGCCGGTGCGGCCGCTGTCGTCGCCGTTGCCGGGCGCGAGGTAGTGGTCGAGCGACTTCAGGCGCACATTGCTCCAGCGCAGCCCGGCCTGGGCGGTCCAGTCCGGCGCGAAGGACCAGGAGGCCTGGGCATAGGGGTCGATTGCGCCCAGGGTGTTGCGCTCGTCGCGGCGCAGCGCGCCCTTCACCCCATTCAGGCCGCCGGCGAAGTTGTTGTAGCCCTGGCGGTCTTCCTCCACCGTGTTGACGGACAGGCCGGCGCTCAGCTCCAGCGGGCGCGACGCGGCCTGGGTGCGGTGCGTCCAGCGCGCATCCAGCCCGGCGTAGCTGCGCTCCAGCTCGATCACGCCGCCGGCGCTGGTGGGCGGCTGCTGGGCGGCCACCGGCGTGGACTGGTATTGCACGATGCCGCGCTCGCCCACATAGGCCATGAGGCGCAGGGTGTTGGCGCCGTCGAGGTGCCGCTCGTAGCTCAGCCCCGCCTGGGTCTGGCGCGTGCTCTTGCGGGCATTGAAGTCCAGCGGGCCCTGCGCCACGGCGCGTGGGTCGGCCTGCCATTCCCTGGGGGTGAGGCCGCCCGGGTCCTGCGCCTCGATGTCCACCCGGCTGGCCACCAGGGTGAGCAGGCCGTCGTCGCCGACCCGGGTGTCCAGGCGCGCGTTGAGCAGATCCTTGTCGGCGGCGCTGTGGCTGCGCCAGCCGTCGGTCTGGTAGCGGCTGGCGCTGAGCACATAGCCTATGCCCTGGCTTTCGCCCTGGGCCTTGAGGCCCAGGCGCCTTTGCCCGTTGCTGCCCAGCGCAAAGCTGCCATCCACCCGCGCCGGCCCTTCGCCGCGCTCGGTGTAGACGTTGATGACCCCGCCCGAGGCATTGCCGTACAGGGCCGAATAGGGGCCGCGCAGCACCTCGATGCGCTCAGCCGAGGCCAGGTCGATGCTGTTGATCTGGCCCTGGCCGTCCGGCATGGTGGCGGGAATGCCGTCCACCAGGATCTGCACGCCACGCACGCCGAAGGTGGAGCGCGCGCCGTGGCCGCGGATCGACAGCTGCAGGTCCTGCGCGTAGTTCTGCCGGTTCTGCGCCAACAGGCCGGGCACGGCGGGCAGGGTTTCGGAGAGGTTGACCTGCCACTGGCGATCGCGTGCGCGCTCGCCGTCTATCACCGTGACGGAGGCCGGCGCATGCTCCAGCGGCGCGGGCGCCAGCGTGCTGCGCACCGTGACGCTCGGCAGCGTGTCGTGCTCGGCCTGCGCGGCCGCGGCCTGCGCCAGCGCCAGCAGGCTGCCGAAGGCCGCGAGCCTCAGGGGCTGGCCCGCAGGCGCGCGAATGGGGGCTGGGGGCATGGGGGCTCCTCGCATGCAAGGCTGAAGAAAAAACGCAGGGCGCGGCAAGCCGCGCACTGCAAAAGCCCCATGCGGCACCGCCGATGCCGCATGGCGCGGCGGGCGATCAGAAGAAGCCCAGCGCCTTGGGGCTGTAGCTCACCAGCAAGTTCTTGGTCTGTTGGTAGTTGGACAGCGCCGACTTGTGGTTCTCGCGGCCGATGCCCGATTTCTTGTAGCCGCCGAAGGCCGCGTGCGCGGGGTAGAGATGGTAGCAGTTGGTCCACACCCGGCCGGCCTTGATCGCGCGGCCCATCTGGTAGGCGGTGGTGCCGTTGCGGCTCCACACGCCGGCGCCCAGGCCGTACTCGGTGTCGTTGGCGATGCGGATCGCGTCCTCCATGGTCTTGAAGGTGGTGACCGAGGCCACCGGGCCGAAGATCTCCTCCTGGAACACGCGCATGTCGTTGCGCCCGAACAGCAGCGTGGGCTTGATGAAAAAGCCATCGTCGATCTCGCTGCCGGGGCGGTGGCGCTCACCGCCGGTCAGGCATTGCGCGCCCTCCTGGCGGCCCACGTCGATGTAGCCCAGGATGCGTTCGAGCTGGGCCTGCGACACCTGGGCGCCGACCATGGTGCTCTTGTCCAGCGGATGGCCCTGCTTCATCGACTGCACGCGCTTGACCGCGCGCTCGATGAAGCGCTCGTAGACCGACTCCTGGATCAGCACGCGCGAGGGGCAGGTGCAGACCTCGCCCTGGTTGAGCGCGAACATGGAAAAGCCTTCCATCACCTTGTCGAGGAACTCGTCGTCCGCGTCCATCACATCGGCGAAGAAGATATTGGGGCTCTTGCCGCCCAGCTCCACCGTCGAGGGGATCATGCTGTCGGCCGCGGCATGCAGGATGCGCTGGCCCACGGCGGAAGAGCCGGTGAACGCGATCTTGGTGATGCGCTTGCTGGTGGCCAGCGCCTCGCCGGCCTCCTTGCCGAAGCCGTTGACCACGTTGATCACGCCGGGCGGCAGCAGGTCGCCGATCAGCTCCATCAGCACCATGATGGAGGCGGGCGTCTGCTCGGCGGGCTTGAGCACCACGCAGCAGCCGGCGGCCAGCGCGGGCGGCAGCTTCCAGGCGGCCATCAGCAGCGGGAAGTTCCAGGGAATGATCTGCCCGACCACGCCGATGGGTTCATGGAAATGGTAGGCCACCGTGTTGGCGTCGATTTCGGAGATGCCGCCCTCCTGGGCGCGGATGCAGCCCGCGAAGTAGCGGAAATGGTCGATCGCCAGCGGAATGTCGGCCGCCATGGTCTCGCGCAGCGGCTTGCCGTTGTCTATGGTCTCGGCGATCGCCAGCAGCTCCAGGTTCTGCTCCATGCGGTCGGCGATCTTGAGCAGGAGGTTGGCGCGCTCGGTGGTCGAGGTCGCGGCCCACTTGTCCTGCGCGGCATGGGCCGCGTCGAGGGCCCGGTCCACATCGCTGGCATCGGACTGGGCCACCTTGCAAAACGGCTTGCCGGTGATGGGCGAGACATTGTCGAAGTAGCGCCCCGCCAGCGGCGCGACCCACTGGCCGCCGATGAAATTGTCGTAGCGCTGCTTGTAGGGGTAGGCGATGTCGAGGTTGAAACGCTTGAGTTCGAACATATCCATGAAAGTCTCCTGGGTTGGTGATGGCCGGCATGCCCTGCCGCCGGCTGCCCAGGGATATACAAACTTCGTGCCAGCCGGGTTCAGCGGCGCGCGGCGGCCCGGGTGCTCCAGGCCATGGCATGCGGCTGTGCCAGTCTGGAGCAGCGACTGTTGCAGATGGCACACCCTAGAATGTGGGGCCATCGCGCACCATCCGCACACCACCATGCTCAGCATCCAAGACATCCATGCCGCCGAGGCGCGCCTCGGCGGCCAGGTCGAGCGCACGCCCTGCCTGTATTCGCACACCTTGTCGAACATCGTCGGCGCGCAGGTCTACCTCAAGTTCGAGAACCTGCAGTTCACCGCCTCGTTCAAGGAACGCGGCGCCTGCAACAAGCTCAGCCAGCTGAGCGATGAGGAGCGGGCGCGTGGCGTGATCGCGATGAGCGCCGGCAACCATGCCCAGGGCGTGGCCTACCATGCGCAGCGCCTGGGGCTGCGGGCGGTGATCGTGATGCCGCGCTTCACCCCTGGCGTGAAGGTGGAGCGCACGCGCAGCTTCGGCGCCGAGGTGGTGCTGCACGGCGACACGCTGGAGGAGGCCCGCGCCCATGCCTATGCGCTGGCCGAGCAGCAGGGCCTGGTCTTCGTGCACCCCTACGACGACGAGGCGATTGCCGCCGGCCAGGGCACCTTGGCGCTGGAGATGCTGGCCGAGCAGCCCGGCCTGGACCTGCTGCTGGTGGCGGTGGGCGGCGGCGGGCTGATCGCCGGCATGGCGGTGGCGGCCAAGGCGGCCAAGCCCGGCATCGAGGTGGTGGGCGTGCAGACCGCGCGCTTTCCGGCCATGGTCAATGCCATCAAGGGCACCGAGCATCCGCAGGGCATCTCCACCATGGCCGAGGGCATCGCGGTGGGCAACCCCGGCGTGCTCACCAGCGCGGTGATCGCCGCGCTGGTGGACGACCTGGTGCTGGTGGACGAGGGCGAGATCGAGCAGGCGGTGCTGATGCTGCTGGAGATCGAGAAAACCCTGGTCGAAGGCGCGGGCGCCGTGGGCCTGGCGGCGCTGCTGCGCTACCCCGAGCGCTTCGCGGGCCGCAAGGTCGGGCTGGTGCTGTCGGGCGGCAACATCGACCCGCTGCTGCTGGCCTCCATCATCCAGCGCGGCATGGTGCGCTCTGGCCGGCTGGCGCGGCTGCGCATCAATGCGCGCGACGTGCCCGGCATGCTGGCGCGCATCACCGCCATCGTGGCCGACGCCGGCGCCAACATCGAGGAGGTGCACCACCAGCGCGCCTTCACCAGCCTGGCGGCGCAGAACACCGAGATCGAGATCGTGCTGCAGACCCGCAGCAAGGCCCATATCCAGGAGGTGATGGAGCGGCTGCAGGCGGCGGGCATGCAGGTGGTGGTGAGCTGAGCGGGCAAGGAAAAGTTGAGCGTTGTGCGTTTTGCGTGAAAGCCGGTATTCCCTGGCGCTCAACGCATAGCCTCAGGCGCCCAGCTTCAATGCGCTGGGCTGGGTGAGGATCTCGGGCTTGAGGATGGCGTCGAGCTGGGCCCGGGTCAGCAGGCCCTTGGCCAGCACGATGTCGTAGACGCTGCCGCCGCTGGCATGGGCTTGCTGCGCCACCGCGGTGGCATTGGCATAGCCGATGTAGGGGTTGAGCGCGGTCACGATGCCGATCGAGTTCTCCACCGATGCGCGCAGGTGCTCGCGGTTGGCGGTGATGCCCTGCACGCAGCGCTCGGCCAGCGTCAGGCAGCCGTTGCGCAGGTGGCTCACGCTCTTGAAGATGCTGTGGGCGATGATGGGCTCGAAGGCATTGAGCTGCAGCTGCCCGGCCTCGGCCGCGAAGCTGACGGTGACATCGTTGCCGATGACCTCGAAGGCGATCTGGTTCACCACCTCGGGGATGACCGGGTTGACCTTGCCCGGCATGATGCTCGACCCCGCCTGCATCGCCGGCAGGTTGATCTCGCCCAGGCCCGCGCGCGGGCCGCTCGATAGCAGGCGCAGGTCGTTGCAGGTCTTGGACAGCTTGACGGCCACCCGCTTGAGCACGCCCGACAGCTGCACGAAGGCGCCGCAATCCTGGGTGGCCTCGATCAGGTTGGGCGCGGTCTGCAGCGCGATGCCGGTGATCTCCTGCAGGTGCCTGAGCACCAGCGGCGCATAGTCGGGATGCGCGGTGATGCCGGTGCCGATCGCGGTGGCGCCCATGTTGATCTCGCAGATCAGCAGCACCGCCTCGCGCAGCCGCGCCTGGTCTTCGCCGATCATCACCGCATAGGTGCTGAACTCCTGGCCCAGCGTCATGGGCACCGCGTCCTGCAGCTGGGTGCGGCCCATCTTGAGCACGTCCCTGAATTCCTCGGCCTTGTGCTCGAAGGCCAGGCGCAGCACCTCCATCGCATCGATCAGCCCGAGGATGCCGAACCAGGTCGCGATCTTCAGCGCCGAGGGATAGACGTCGTTGGTGCTCTGGCCGATGTTCACCTGCTCGTTGGGGTGCAGGTACTGGTACTCGCCCTTGCGGTGCCCCAGCAGCTCCAGCGCGCGGTTGGCGATCACCTCGTTGGCGTTCATGTTGGTCGAGGTGCCGGCGCCGCCCTGGATCACGTCGACCACGAACTGGTCGTGCAGCTGGCCGGCCTGCAGTTCCCGGCAGGCATCGACGATCGCGTCGCAGCGCCGCTGGTCGAGCAGGCCCAGCTCGTGGTTGGCCAGCGCCGCCGCCTGCTTGATGCTGGCCAGCGCGCGGATCAGCTCGGGGTAGATGGAGATCGGCGTGCCGGTGATGGGAAAGTTCTCCTGCGCGCGCAGGGTGTGCACGCCGTAGTACACATGGGCGGGCACCTCGCGGTCCCCGAGCAGGTCGTGTTCGATGCGAACGGATGGGTCGGTGCTCATGGTGCTCCTCACTGCGGCTTGATCGCCATGGTCTCGATGATGGTCTGCAGCTGCGCGCTCATCGGCAGGTCCAGGCTGGTGCCCGAGGGCAGCCGGCGCAGGAACCAGCGCTTGTACTGGCGCTCGATCTCGCCGTCCTCGGCCAGCTCCTGGAAGCTGGCCTTCACCACCTGCGCCAGCTGCGGGTCGTCCTTGCGGAACATGATGGCGTAGGGGTCGTAGGAGAGGTAGTCGCCCACCACCTGGAACTTGCCCGGGGTCTTGCCGGCGTTCTCCGCGATCAGGCCGTACAGCAGCACGTCGTCGGTGGCGAAGGCGTCGGCCTCGCCGGAGGCCACCTGGGCAAAGCCCTGGGCGTGGTCGGGCACCACCTGCAGCTGCATGCCGAGCTTGAACTTCTGGTCCAGGTCGCGCAGCGCCTTCTCGTTGGTGGTGCCGGCCGTCACCGCCACCTTCTTGCCCGCCAGGTCGCGGAAGCTGCGGATCGGCGTGCCCTGCCGGACCATCACCTTGGTGCCGGCCACGAACATGATGGGCGAGAAGGCCACCTGCTTCTGGCGTTCGAGGTTGCTGGTGGTGGAGCCGCACTCCAGGTCCACCTTGCCGCTGGTGACCGCGGCCATGCGGTTGTCGGAGGTGACCGGCACCCACTGGATGGCCAGGCTCTTGTTGATCGTGTCCTCGATGGCCGTCACCAGCGCCTTGCACAGCTCGATGGAGTAGCCGATGGGCTGCCGGCGGGCATTGAGGTACGAAAACGGCACCGAGGCCTCGCGGTAGCCCAGCGCGATGCTGCCGCTGCTGCGCAGCTTGGCCAGCGTGCCGTGGAGTTCGGCGCCGACGGCCTGCACCGGCATGCCTATGGTCTGGGCGGGGGCGGCGCAGCACAGGCCGAGCGCGCAGGCCAGCACGGAGAGTCGTTGAAGGTTCACCGCATGCTCCTTCCGGCTTCAGGAATGCGCGGGATGGGCCAGCGTGGCCTGCAGCTCCGCATCCAGGCGCTGCGCATTCGCCGCGGCTTCACCCTCGGGCAGCAGCTCGCCTTCCCACTTGGCGACCACCGCGCTGGCGATCGAGTTGCCCACCGCGTTGGTGGCCGAGCGGCCCATGTCCAGGAAGGTGTCCACGCCCAGGATCAGCAGCAGGCCGGCCTCGGGGATGTTGAACTGGTTCAGCGTGGCGGCGATCACCACCAGCGAGGCGCGCGGCACGCCGGCCATGCCCTTGGAGGTCAGCATCAGGATCAGCAGCATGGTGATCTGCGTGCCCAGCGACAGGTGGATGTCGTAGGCCTGCGCGATGAACAGGGTCGCGAAGGTGCAGTACATCATCGAGCCGTCGAGGTTGAACGAGTAGCCCATGGGCATCACGAAGCTGGAGATCTTGCGCTTGACGCCGAAGCGGTCCAGCGCATCCAGGATCTTGGGGTAGGCGGCCTCGGAGCTGGCGGTGGCGAACGACAGCATGAAGGCTTCCTTGATCAGCACCAGCAGTTTGAAGATGCGCGGCCCGAGGAAGGTGAAGCCGGCGAGCACCAGCAGGGCCCACAGCGTGAACAGGCCCAGGTAGAAGTCGCCCATGAAGACCGCGAACTTCAGCAGGATCTCCAGTCCGTTCACCGCCACGGTGGCGGCCATGGCCGCCAGCACGGCCAGCGGCGCGAGCTTCATCACATAGCCGGTGATCTTGAGCATCACGTGCGACAGCTCGTCGATGGCCGCCACCAGCGTCTTGCCCTTCTCGCCGAGCGCGGCCAGCGCGACGCCGAAGAACATCGAGAACACCACGATCTGCAGGATCTCGTTGTTGGCCATGGCCTCGGCGAAGGACTTGGGCACCAGATGGCTGACGAAGTCCTTGAGCGTGAACTTGCCGGTGGCCAGGTTGGTGGCGGCGCCGATGTCCGGCAGCGGCAGCCCCAGGTTGTGGCCGGGCTGCAGCACATTGGCCAGGATCAGCCCCAGGATCAGCGACACCAGCGAGGCGGTGACGAACCACAGCATGGCCTTGAGGAACACCCGGCCCACCGAGGCCGCGTCGCCCATGTGCGCGATGCCCACCACCAGCGTGGAGAACACCAGCGGTCCGATCAGCATCTTGATCAGGCGCAGGAACACGTCCGACATGATGGAGATGTAGCCGGCGATCTGGGCGGCGGCCTTCTTGTCGGGGAAGTTGACGAAAATCATGTAGCCGATCACGATGCCGATCACCATGGCGACCAGGATCCAGGCGGCGGGTGGCAGTCTTCTTTTCATGGCGTTACTCCTTCAAAACCTGTTGTCGATTGTTGGGGTTGCGAGGCGGGCGCTGGAGCGGCCCGCACCTCAGGGCGCCTGGCCCAGGTAGCTGATCTCGCGCCGGCCTTCCTCGAAGGCCTTCAGGGCCTGGGGCCAGCTCTGGCCGGGCCAGCACAGCTCGATCCGGCCCGAGCGCGGCGCATAGGCCGCGGTGTACAGCGTGCCGTAGCCGCGCAGCCAGGCGGGCTGGTACAGCGGCTCGCGCAGCAGCGCGGCCTGCGCCTCGCATGCCGGCACCCCGGCGTCGATCTGCTGCTGCAGCGCGGCCAGCCGCTCGCAGGCGCTGGTGGCGCGCGCATGCTCGGGCCATTCCACCGCGTGCTGGAAGTTGGTCACCGCGCGGCGCCGGGTCACCTCGACCGGCCGGTCCGGGTTCAGGAACACCGTGGCCCATTCGCCCCGGGCGTCCAGCAGCGTGACGCTGTAGCACATGTGCACCGGCACGCGCTGCAGGATGGCGATGGCCGAGGCGGTGTCCTCGGCGATCTCCAGCACGTAGCGCAGCACCAGCGGAATGCCGAAGCCGTCGCCGCAGACGGTGCGGCCGCCGAAGGACAGCGAGGCGGCCAGGCCCGACTCGTTCATGCCGTCGAGCGCGCCCCACAGGCAGTCGCCCATCGCGGCCACGCGCTGGCCGCTCCAGCGCGTGGCCAGCCAGCTGCCTTCCAGCAGCGCGGGCGCGAAGTCGTAGTTGCGCAGCAGCATGGGCTCGTGCCGCCCGCCGGCATCGAGCCAGACCGCCTGGGAGCAGCCGGTGATGTAGGGCGGCGGGCACCACAGCGACAGGAAGCGCGCCTCGATGTCGCCGCCGCCGGCCAGCTCCACCAGCCGCTCCCAGGTGGGCACCAGCTGCGGCATGTGCTGGCGCAGGAACCAGGAGCGGTAGGAGGGCCAGAACTGCGCGAACAACGCTTTCCATTGGTCGCCGGGCTGGTCCTCGGCGATGGCCTGGAAGTGGATGCGGGTCGGCATGGCGGGCGGTGTCAGAGGATCTTGAACGAGCCCGGCGCCGGCGCCGCCTCCTGCTGCGTGGCCAGGATGGGCTTGCCCGCGTAGTAGTTCTTGATGCCGCGGATCCAGTCGCGCGCCCGGATGTTGAGCTTGAAGTTGTCGTCCATCGAGCGGCCGCGCGTGATCAGGATGCCCAGGTCGGCGCCTTCGTAGCGGTAGTCGCCCGGCCCGGTGATGCGCAGGAAGAAGGCCTCGCGCTCGGAGTCGATGGCCTTGCGGTTGTAGTCGAAGCGCTGGTAGGCGACGCTGCCGTCCTCGCCCATGCGGTAGATGCCGGTGGCCGGGGCATGCGTGACCTGGTCCACCCGGTCCTCGGTGAACTTGAGCACCACCTGCGACCACGAGTCGATGAAATGCGGCTGGGCCCAGCGCTCGTTGATCTCCTTGACGTTCAGATCGAACGGCACGCCCGAGAATTCGAGCAGGTGGAACAGGAACAGCGGCGCGTCGGCATAGGCGAAGGCGGCATGGTTGGTCATGGGGCTGGCGCCGCAGATGCGCGGGTTCAGCTCGCCGAGATACACCTCGCCGCTGTCGGTATCGATCAGGAAGTCCAGGTCGAAGTAGCCGCGGTAGCCCTCGGCCAGCAGCTGGTTGCCGAAGCGCTCGGCCATGTCGCGCGCCTTGGCGCGCACCTCCTCGGAGAAGGCGCCCGGGAACACTTCGTTGCCGCACCAGCCGCCCTTGTAGGGCGTGAGCTCGCGCGCGCCCACCACCTCGGTCAAGAGCGGCCCGACCAGGGTGCCCGACTGGGTGGCGCAGGCCTCCAGCGTGGCGCCGCGGCAGTTGATGCGCTTCATGATCTTGACCTCGGGGTCGCCCACGATCTCGTCCTGGTGCTTGTCGAAGTCCTCGCGCGAGGCGATGAAGAAGGTGGTGTGGCCCGAGTCGCCGAAGGCCGACTGCACCACCAGGTCCTGGCCCAGGCCGTGGCGTTCGGCGATCTGCATCAGGTGCTCGTAGCTGTCCACCTTCTCCAGCGCGTTGGGCACCGAGTGCACGCCGGCCTTGTTGCCTATGCGCACGGTCTCCATCTTGTTGTCGCAGCGCTGGCGCAGCGCGGCCGGCGGAAACCAGACCTCCATGCCCAGCTCCTTGGCCAGGGCCTCGGTCTTCTCGTCGAACATCAGGAAGGTGGCCACGGGCTTGCCGCCACGCCGCTCGATCAGGTCCACCACGTCCTTGTGCTGCAGCAGGTAGTTGTTGATGTCCTCGATGGACTGGAACTCCTCGTGCGGCAGCTCCTGGGGCACGAAGACGTTGGGGTGGCGGCCGTCGAAGCAGTCGATGTAGTTGATGTAGCGGAAGCGGTTGACCCAGCGGTCCATGCCCAGCAGGTTGAAGTTGGTGGCGCTGATGAAGTAGATCGGCCGCTCGTTGCGGTGGAACATCAGCAGCAGATCGGAGATGCTCTTGACTTTGTTGCTCACTTCTTGCTCCTCGGGTTGGACTTCTTCGGGGTGGTGGATTCGGTGGCCAGCGCCGGCTCGGGCTGGCCCAGGCCGTCCGAGGCCTGGGCCTGCGCCGCGCGGCCCGACAGCGCCAGCGCCGCGCGCGCCGCGGTGGCCTGGGCGGCGCGGTCCAGCGCCGCCTGGCTGAAGATGCGAAAGCCCAGCTCGGGGCGGAAGCCGTGGATCTCGCGCACGTCAAGCGCGGCCATGAACTGCAGGATCTCGGCGCTGATCACCTGGCCCGGCACCAGGATGGGAAAGCCCGGCGGATAGGGAATCACGAAGAGCGCGGACACCAGCTCGCGCCCCTCGGCGATGGCGCGCGCGGCTTCGGCCATGTCGATGTATTCGCAGTTGGTGTCGTCGTACGAGAGGAAGAAGGCGCTGCGGATGTCGCCGTCGCGCGTGCCCGCGCGGCCTTCGACGCTGCGGCCGCGGAAGGCGAAGTGGAAGCTGGAGAAATTGGGCAGCGGCGGCTGCTCCAGCGTGAGCGAGCGCACGCGCTTTTCATGGATGCGGCGCTCGATGGCGCTCATGTCGGCCACGCGCGCATCCACGTCGCGGGCGATCTTGATCAGCACCTCGATCAGGTAGGCGATCGCCGAGCGGGTGCTGCCGATGTTGGTCATGAACAGCACGGTGTTGCGCGAGGTCTTGTTGATCTGGATGCCGTACTTGTCCATCAGCTCCTTGTTCTTGAAGGTGTCGCCATCCATGCCGGTGGTGCCTATCACCAGCGTGGCGCGCGTGGGGTCGAGCACGAACTCGTCGCTGCGCCAGGCGGCCTCCAGGTTGTCCCAGCCGGTCTCGTCGTTGTAGTAGTTGTCCACCCCCGATTCGCGGTAGTCCGCGGGCACCAGGTCGCCGATGCGCAGGAAGCGGAAATAGCGCCTGAGCAGCGGGTGGTGCAGCACCTGCTCGCGCAGGCTCATGGCCAGCTCCAGCTGGCGCTGGATCAGCTCGTAGCCCTCCAGCTCCACCTGGCGGCGGCCCACGTCCAGCGAGGCGAGGATCTGGTAGTTGGGCGAGGTCGAGGTGTGCGTCATGTACGCCTCGTGGAAAGACTCCTCGGCCTTGTCCTTGAAGTCCTGGTCCCAGATATGGATCATCGATCCCTGGCGCAGCGCCGTCAGTGTCTTGTGCGTGGAATGCGTGGCGTAGACGCGGATGCGGGTCTTGGCCGGGTCGGGGATCAGCCGGGTGTCCAGCAGCTGCTGGTCGTCCTCCCAGTCGATGCCGGCGGCGAATTCGGCGTGGCGCCTGGCGTAGGCCGGGTCCTTGAAGGTTTCGCACAGCCTGGCGGCGCTGGCCATGGCCGTGCGCTGGCGGTAGATGGGGTGGCAGCGCGCGAAGGCGAACCAGGCCTCGTCCCAGAGGAAGACCAGGTCGGGCTTGATGGCCAGGCATTCCATCATCACGCGCTCCACGTCGTAGACGATGCCGTCGAAGGTGCAGTTGGTCAGCAGCACCATGCGCACGCGCTCCAGCGTGCCGGCGCGCTTGAAGCCCAGCAGGGTCTCCTTGATGTGGCGCAGCGGCACGGCGCCGTACATGGAGTACTGGTCCAGCGGATAGGAATCCAGGTAGGCCACCTGGGCGCCGGCCAGCACCAGGCCGTAGTGGTGCGACTTGTGGCAGTTGCGGTCCACCAGCACGATGTCGTCGGGCCGCACCAGGGCCTGCACCACGATCTTGTTGCAGGTGGAGGTGCCGTTGGTGGCGAAGTAGGTGCGCCTGGCGCCGAAGGCGCGGGCCGCGTACTCCTGGGCCAGCTTGAGCGGGCCCACGGGGTCCAGCAGCGAGTCCAGCCCGCCCGAGGTGGCCGAGGTCTCGGCCATGAACAGGTTCATGCCGTAGAACTGCGCCAGGTCGCCGATCCAGTTGCTGTTCATGATGGACTTGCCGCGCGCCAGCGGCAGCGCGTGGAACACGCCCGTGGGCTGCTTGGCGTAGTCGCGCAGCGCGTGGAAGAAGGGCGTCTTGTGGCGCTCGCCCACGCCCTTCATGATGGCGCTGTACAGCTCGATGTGGTCTTCCTCGCCGAAGAAGATGCGCTTGAACACCTCGCCCACGCGCGCGGCGATCTCCTCGACGCTGACATCGGTGACCAGGTACAGGTCCAGCTCGGGGCGCAGCTGCGCGATCTGCCGGCCCAGCAGCGGGCCGCGCTCGAACTCGGGCATGGCCTCGATGTTGTCGTCCATGCCTTCCAGGAAGCGGCGCAGCATGCCGCTCCTGTTGACCGAGCGGAACGGGAAGCCGTGGCGGATCACCACGGCCTGCAGGTTGAAGTTGACCAGGGTGGCGATCAGCGCGTCCTCGAAGCTGGGCACCACCACGATGTCGAACACGAAGTCATCGTCGGCGCTGCGCTTGCGCTGCACGCGGCGGCGCAGCGCGTCTTCCTCGCTGGCCGACATCTCGTCGACGATCAGCACCTCGAAGTAGGGCCGGGCCAGCTGCGCCTGGAGCTCGCTGTCGGTCTCGATCTGCGAGGGCAGCTCGTTGTCGTTGTCCAGCGTGTTCGGGTCGTGGCGGTAGGTGCGCGCGGCCAGCACGCGGTGGATGCGCCGCGCCGCCTGGTGGGCCCGCGCCAGTTCCTCGCGCTCTATCCACTGGCACAGCTCGCCGAACACCCGCCCGCCCGGAAAGGCCCAGTAGCTCTCGACCGGGGCCAGCGCGTCGATGATGGTCTGCACATGGGCCAGGCGGCTGGCGCGCTCGGGGTGCTCGGGCGCCAGGATGGCCAGCCGGCTCAGATCGTCCACCAGGCTGATCCAGCCGTCGGCACGCATCTCCCAGACGCTGCGGTGTCGGCTGAGCGAGGCCCGGGCGCGTGTTGCGGTAGAGGATCGGGATGTCATGTTTGTCTCCAGGAGGGCCGGATCGGGCATGGCCTAGGGCCGGTGGGTGGTTCGAGTAGCGATCTCTGCGGGCGGTGAGAAGGGGGGGGGCTAGTTCGGCTTGGTCAGTGCTCCCAGGCTGTGCAGGTAGGGGAAGTCCGCCGCGCTGTCCTTGCGGTAGACGCTGAAGTCGCAGTCGCGGTCGCGGAAGCTCTTGAGCGGCTGCCCCAGGTTGCTGCGCAGCCCGCGCTCGCGCTCACGCCGCAGCCGGGCGAAATCGACCTCGATGGCCATGATCTCGGGGTTGCTGTCGGCCTGGTGCAGCACGTAGCCCGACGGGTCCACGATGATGGAGCGGCCCACGCCGCCGTCGCCCGCGCCGTTGACATCGAAGAAATAGACCTGGTTGGTGGCGGCCGAGGCGCGCGCGATGGCCAGCTCCACGTCGCGGTCTATGGTGTCCGTCATGGTCGGGTGCAGGATCACCTCGGCGCCCATGGCCACCAGCGTGCGCGTGGTCTCGGGAAACCACATGTCGTAGCAGATCGAGACGCCGAAGCGGCCCGCGCCGGGCACGTCGAACACGCAAAAGCCGCTGCCGCCGGCCACGTCGCGCTCGTAGGGGCGGAAAGGGAACAGCTTGCGAAAGCGGCTGACCACCTCGCCCTGCGGATTGATGACCGGCGCGGTGTTGTAGACCAGCGTGCCCTCGGGGCCGGTCACGCTCTCGAACAGCGAGCCGGGGATCAGCCACAGGCCGGTTTCGAGCGCCAGCTCGCACAGCCGCGCCTCGGTGGGGCCGGGCAGCGGCTCGGCCTTGTCGTGCTTGGGGCCCAGGGCCGCCAGCTCCGAGAACAGCACCATGCGCACCCAGGGGAAGCGCGCGCGGATGTGGCGCAGGTAGTTGCCCATGCGCTCCACGTTGCTCTCGAAAGCCGAGACCTGCATCTGCACGCCCGCGATGCCGAAGGTGTGTTCGCTGCCGTTCATGCGTCCAGCCCCGCGAGACAGACGTACTTGATCTCCAGGAACTCCTCAAGCCCGTAGCGGGAGCCTTCGCGCCCCAGGCCGGACTGCTTGACGCCGCCGAACGGCGCCTCGGCGGTGGAGATCAGGCCGGTGTTGACGCCGACCATGCCCGATTCGAGCTGCTCGGCCACGCGCATGATGCGGCCGATGTCGCGGCTGTAGAAATACGCCGCCAGGCCGAATTCGGTGTCGTTGGCCAGCGCGATCGCCTCGGCCTCGGTGTCGAAGGCGAAGATCGGCGCCAGCGGGCCGAAGGTCTCCTCGTGCGCGACCAGCATGTCGGCGGTGGCGCCGGCCACCACCGTGGGCTCGTAGAACTGGCCGCCCAGCGCATGGCGCCGGCCGCCGGTGAGCAGTTTGCCGCCCTTGGCCAGCGCGTCGGCCACATGCTCCTCTATCTTGGCCACCGCCTTGGCATCGATCAACGGGCCCTGGGTGACGCCAGGCTCCACGCCGTTGCCCACCTTCAGCGCCTCGACCTTGGCGACCAGCTTGGCGCTGAAGGCCTGCAGCACGCCCTTTTGCACGTAGATGCGGTTGGCGCACACGCAGGTCTGGCCGGTGTTGCGGTATTTGGAGACCATCGCGCCCTCGACCGCGGCATCGATGTCGGCATCGTCGAAGACGATGAAGGGCGCATTGCCGCCCAGCTCCAGCGAGAGCTTCTTGACCGTGTCGGCCGACTGGCGCATCAGCGTGCGGCCCACCTCGGTCGAGCCGGTGAAGCTGAGCTTGCGCACCAGCGGGTTGGCCGTCATCTCGCCGCCGATCTGCGCGGCCGAGCCGGTGAGCACCGACAGCAGCCCCGCCGGCAGGCCGGCGCGCTCGGCCAGCAGCGCGAAGGCCAGCGCGGAAAACGGCGTCTGCGTGGCCGGCTTGACCACCATCGAGCAGCCCGCGGCCAGCGCCGGGCCGGCCTTGCGGGTGAGCATGGCGGTGGGAAAGTTCCACGGCGTGATCGCGGCGGTGACGCCTATCGGCGCCTTGAGCGCCAGGATGCGGCGGTCGGCCAGCGGCGCCGGAATGGTGTCGCCATAGACGCGGCGCGCCTCGTCGGCAAACCATTCGATGAAGGACGCGGCATAGGCGATCTCGCCCTTGGCCTCGGCCAGCGGCTTGCCCTGCTCGCTGGTCATGATCAGGGCCAGGTCGTCCTGGTGGGCCAGCAGCAGGTCGTTGAGGCGGCGCAGCAGGGCGCTGCGCTCCTTGGCGGGGCGCCGCGCCCAGGCGTGGCGGGCGGCCTCGGCGGCCTCGATGGCGCGGCGGGTCTCGGCCGCGCCGCAGACCGGCACGCTGCCGATCTGCTCGCCGGTGGCGGGGTTGCGCACCGCGACGGTGGCGCCATCGTCGGCGTCCACCCAGGCGCCGGCGACGAAGGCTTGCTGGCACAGCAGCGAAGAATCGTTCAGTTTCAATGACATAGGCTGGCAGGTTGGTTGAAAAAAGTGAGCAATCAACGCCGATCGTTGAATATTTTTAGATGCTTTCCATTCAAAAAGACAGCTATGGAAAGCGCTAATAGCTCACTTTTTTGTAGCTATGGATTTATCCGTGCAGCGCGGCGGCGAGGATGTCCAGACCCTCGTCGAGCAGGGCGTCCTCGATGGTCAGCGGGAACAGGAAGCGGATCACGTTGGCATGGATGCCGCAGGTCAGCAGCAGCAGCCCGGCGTCGCGTGCGCGGGCCTGCACCTGGCGGGTGAATTCGGCGTCGGGCTTGCCGTCGGCGCCGTTGAGCTCCAGCGCCACCATCGCGCCCAGGCCGCGCACATCGGCGATCTGCGGCACTGTGGCGCGCAGGGCTTCGAGCCGGGCCTTCAGGCGCCGGCCCAGCTGCTCGGCGCGCTCGGCCAGCCGCTCCTGCTGCAGCACGTCGAGCACCGCATGGGCCGCGGCCACGGCCAGCGCATTGGCCGCATAAGTGCCGCCCAGGCCGCCGGGCTGCGGCGCGTCCATCAGCTCGGCGCGGCCGATCACGCCCGACAGCGGCAGGCCGCCGGCCAGGCTCTTGGCCACCGTCATCAGGTCGGGCACCACGTCGTAGTGCTCCATCGCGAACAGCTTGCCGGTGCGCCCGAAGCCGGTCTGGATCTCGTCGGCGATCATCACGATGCCATGGCGGTCGCAGATCTCGCGCACCGCGCGCATGAACTCGGGCGGCTGCACGTAAAAGCCGCCTTCGCCCTGTACCGGCTCCAGGATGATGGCCGCCACCTGCTCGGGCTCGATGTCGGCCTTGAACAGCTTGTCCAGCGCGGCCAGCGACTGCTCCACGCTCACGCCGTGCAGCGCCACCGGCGCGGGCACGTGGTAGATGCTGCCCGGGAAGGGGCCGAAGCCGCTCTTGTACGGCGCGACCTTGCCGGTCAGCGCCATCCCCAGGTAGGTGCGGCCGTGGAAGGCGCCGCTCAGCGCGATCACGCCGGGGCGGCGCGTGGCGGCGCGGGCGATCTTGACCGCGTTTTCCACCGCCTCGGCGCCGGTGGTGAAGAAGGCGGTCTTCTTGGCGTGCTGGCCGGGCGCGAGCGCATTGAGCCGCTCGGCCAGCGACACCACGCTCTCATAGGGCACCACCTGGTAGGCGGTATGGGTGAAGCGTTCGAGCTGCTCGCGCACCGCCTGCATCACGCGCGGATGCCGGTGGCCGGTGTTGAGCACCGCGATGCCCGAGCCGAAATCGATGAAACGCCGGCCCTCCACGTCCCAGAGCTGGGCGTTTTCGGCGCGCTCGGCATAGAACGGAAAGCCGATGGCCACGCCGCGCGGCGTGGCGGCGATGCGGCGGGCGTCGATGGACTGGTTGCTCGCCGTGGAGCAGAGATCTGCGGCAAGAGGTGCGTTCATGGCGTTGTCGGGCGCGCCGGATGCGCGCCTGGTTCACTGGACATGGGAGGAAGTCTAGGAGTACATTGATCCCAACAAAAGAACCAAATATGGCAAATTAGATGGAACCAATTACCCGCCTGGAGCGCATGCCGGCCGCGCGCTCGCGGGCCGCGCATGCCACGCTGCCCGATTTCGTCACCCGGCATTTCCAGCGCAGCGACGCCGAATACAACCATCGCCAGCTCTACCGCATCCTCAAGGACGGCATCCTGCGCGCGGCGCTGCCCGCCGGCTCCAAGCTGCCGCCCAGCCGCGAAATGGCCCAGACGCTGGGCATTGCCCGCAACACCGTGGTGCAGGTCTACGAGCAGCTGGCGCTCGAAGGGCTGGCGCAGGCCGGCGTGGGGCGGGGCACCTATGTGGCCGAGGTGGCGCCGGCCTTCGCCGGCCTGCCGCCGCCATCGGTGCGGCGCCGCGGCACGCCGCTGTCGCGGCGCGGGCGGGCCATCGTGGGCGGGGCGCGCGCCAGCCCGCTGCAATGGGGCGCATTCGCGCCGGGCGTGCCCGAGCTGCGCATGTTTCCCGGCGCGGTCTGGAGCCGGCTGCATGCCCAGGCCTGGCGCGAGCTGGCCGCGCCGCGGCTGAGCTATGCCACCGGCGCCGGGCACCCGCTGCTGCGCGAGGCCATCGCCGAGCACTTGCAGGGCACGCGGGGCGTGGCCTGCAGCCCCGAGCAGATCCTGGTCACCAGCGGCGCCCAGCAGGCGCTGCACCTGATCGCGCAGCTGCTGGCCGACCCGGGCGACACCGTCTGGCTGGAGGACCCGGGCTACTGGGGCGCGCGCAGCGTGTTCCGCATGGCCGGGCTGCAGCTGCAGCCGGTGGCGCTGGACGGCGAGGGGCTGGCGCCGAGCCCGCAGCAGTTGCAGGCGCCGCCGCGGCTGATGTTCGTCTCGCCCTCGCACCAATACCCCAGCGGCGTGCTGATGGGCCATGGCCGCCGCCGCCAGCTGCTGGACTATGCGGCGGCCCACCGGGTGTGGATCGTCGAGGACGACTACGACAGTGAATTCCGCTTCGCGTCGCGGCCGCTGCCGGCGCTGCAGGGCCTGGACGAGGGCGGCCGGGTGATCTACCTGGGCACCTTCTCCAAGACCATGTTCCCTTCGCTGCGGCTGGCCTACCTGGTGCTGCCGCGCGACCTGGTAGACAGCTTCGCCCGGGCGCTGAACGAGCTGTTCCGCGAGGGCCAGACCATGCAGCAGACCGTGCTGGCGCAGTTCATGCGGCAGGGGCACTATGTGAACCACATCCGCCGCATGCGCCTGGTCTACGGCGAGCGCCGCCGCGTGCTCATCGACGAGATCACGCAGCGCTTCGGCAGCACGCTGCCGATCCTGGGCGGCGATGCCGGCCTGCACCTGGTGCTGGGCCTGCCGCCGGGCACGGACGACGAGGCCGTCGCCCGGCAGGCGCGGGTGCAGGGCGTGCTGACGCGGCCGCTGTCGCTGTATTCGCTGCGCCCCGATCCGGCGCCGGGGCTGGTGCTGGGCTATGGCGCGGTGACCGAGGAGGAAATCCGCCGCAGCTTTGCGCTGCTGGCGCAGGTGATGCAGGCGCATCTGGGGTGATGCGGGGGGCGGCGCCTTTGAGGGGCGCCGTGCAATGGGTTGCCAGGGCCGGGCCGAGGCACGGCAACACTTGCCCGGCAACCCCCCGGCTGGCAGGCATCCCTCATACCACCCCGCACGCCAGCGGCACTTGACGCCGGTCAAGCCCGCCCGCAATCACCCGGCCGATAGTTCTTCGGAACGATGGCGCCCGCCGCGCCCGTCGTTCTTCTGCCGGCCCGCGATGCACCGCCCGGCGGATGGCGCGGCGGGCGCCGGCGCGCGACAGTGGGGGCAGGTTCAACAACACCCCCTTTCGCCCATGGTTTCCGCCTCTGCGCCGCCCGCCGTCCCCCGTCAGGCCTGGCGCGTGCTCGCCGTCAGCACGCTGGCCTTCACCGTCTGCTTCATGGTGTGGATGATGTTCGGCGTCATCGGCATTCCGCTGCAAAAGCAGCTCGGGCTGAACGCCACCGAGTTCGGCCTGCTCACCGCGATGCCGGTGCTGTCGGGCTCGCTGGTGCGGGTGCCGCTGGGCATCTGGACCGACCGCTACGGCGGCCGCATCGTGATGACCGTGCTGATGGCCGTCACCGTGCCGGCGATCTGGCTCATGGCCTATGCCACGCAGTACTGGCAGTTCCTGGCGATCGGCCTGTTCGTCGGCCTGGCCGGGGGCTCGTTCTCGGTGGGCACGCCCTATGTGGCGCGCTGGTTTCCCAAGAGCCGCCAGGGCATGGCCATGGGCGTGTACGGCGCCGGCAACTCGGGCTCGGCGGTGAACAAGTTCCTGGCGCCGGCGCTGCTGGTGGCCGGCGGCTGGGCGCTGGTGCCCCAGGTCTACGCCGCCATCCTGGCCGGCACCGTGGTGCTGTTCTGGCTGTTCAGCGCGCACGACCCCCGGCACCTGGTGGCGAGCAACCAGCGCTTCACCGACCAGCTCAAGGCGCTCAGGGACCCGCGCGTGCTCAAGTACTGCCAGTACTACAGCATCGTCTTCGGCGGCTACGTGGCGCTGGCGCTGTGGATGGTGCAGTACTACGTGGGCGAATACGGCCTCGACATCCGCGTGGCGGCGCTGCTGGCGGCCTGCTTTTCGCTGCCCGGCGGCGTGCTGCGCGCCATCGGCGGCGTGCTCTCCGACAAGTACGGCGCCCACAAGGTGACCTGGTGGGTGCTGTGGGTGAGCTGGGTGTGCCTGTTCCTGCTGAGCTACCCGCAGAGCGACTTCACCATCGCCACCATCGACGGCGCCCGCACCTTCCACATCGGCCTGAACGTCTACACCTTCACCGCGCTGATGGGCGTGCTGGGCGTGGCCTTCGCGTTCGGCAAGGCCAGCGTGTTCAAGTACATCAGCAACGACTACCCGGACAACATCGGCGCGATCAGCGGCATCGTCGGCCTGGCCGGGGGGCTGGGCGGCTTCGTGCTGCCCATCCTGTTCGGCGCGCTGCTGGACGTGACCGGCGTGCGCTCCAGCGCCTTCATGCTGCTCTACGGCGTGGTCTGGGTGTCGCTCATCTGGATGTACTGGACCGAGGTGCGCCGCACCGACGTGATGGGCCATGCCGCCCCCGATGCCCCCTGAAGGAAATGCCATGAACGCTACCACCACTGCGCCGCGCCGCGGCAGTACCCTGAAGATCTGGACGCCGGAGGACAAGGCCTTCTGGGAAAAGGAGGGCGAGGCCATCGCCAAGCTCAACCTCTGGATCTCGGTGCCCGCGCTGTTCCTGGCATTTGCCGTCTGGCAGGTCTGGAGCGTGGTTGCCGTCAGCCTGCCGGGCCTCGGTTTCCAGTACTCGACCAACCAGCTGTTCTGGCTGGCGGCGGCGCCGGCGCTGTCCGGCGCCACGCTGCGCATCTTCTACTCCTTCATGGTGCCGCTGGTGGGCGGGCGGCGCTGGACGGCGATCTCCACCGCCAGCCTGCTGATTCCGGCCATCGGCATCGGCATCGCGGTGCAGGACCCGGCCACGCCCTACCCCACCATGCTGATCCTGGCGCTGCTGTGCGGCCTGGGCGGGGGCAACTTCAGCTCCAGCATGGCCAACATCAGCTACTTCTTCCCCAAGGACCGCAAGGGCTCGGCGCTGGGCGTGAACGCCGGCCTGGGCAACCTGGGCGTGTCGGTGGTGCAGTTCCTCAGCCCCATCGTGGTTACCGTGGGGCTGCTGGGCATCTTCGGCGGCGAGCCGCAGACCATCGCCAAGGGCGGTGCCCAGGTGCAGGTGTGGATGCAGAACGCCGCCTTCATCTGGGTGCCGTGGATCGCGATCACCGCGGCGGTCGCCTGGTTCGCGATGAACGACGTGGCCGACGCCAAGGCTTCGGTGGCCGCGCAGGCGGCGATCTTCGTGCAGCCGCACAACTGGATCATGTGCCTGCTGTACCTGGGCACCTTCGGCTCCTTCATCGGCTTCGCGGCGGGCTTTCCGCTGCTGATCAAGGGGCTGTTTCCCGAGGTGAACCCGCTGGCTTATGCCTGGCTGGGGCCGCTGGTCGGCGCGCTGGTGCGGCCCTTCGGCGGCTGGCTGGCCGACAAGATCGGCGGCGGCGTGGTCACCTTCTGGAACTTCCTGGTCATGGCGCTGGCGGTGCTGGGCGTGCTGTATTTCCTGCCCAAGGGCGCGGGCAGCTACGCGCTGGCCTTCGGGCCGCAGGCGGGCAGCTTCAGCGGCTTCTTCCTGATGTTCCTGGTGCTGTTCGTCACCACCGGCATCGGCAACGGCTCGACCTTCCGCATGATCCCGGTGATCTTCAACCAGCTGGCCATGCGCGGCGCCGGCGCCGGCCGGCAGGCGCAGGCCGATGCGGCGCGGGAAGGCAATGTGCTGGGCGCCGCCGCCGTGGGCTTTGCCGGCGCGCTCGGCGCCTACGGGGGCTTCTTCATTCCCAAGAGCTATGGCAGCTCGATCGCCGCCACCGGCGGGCCCGAGGCGGCCCTCTGGATCTTCGCCATCTTCTACCTGCTGTGCGCCGCCGTCGCCTGGTGGTGCTATGCCCGCCGCCATGCGGCCATGCCCTGCTAGGCCACCGCTAGATACCCACGAGAAAGAGAACCGCCATGAGCCATTTCCTCGACCGTCTCACCCACTTCCGGCTGCCCCGGGAGAGCTTTGCCGGCGGCCACGGCCGCGCCACCGGCGAAGACCGCACCTGGGAGGACGCCTACCGCGCGCGCTGGTCGCACGACAAGATCGTGCGCAGCACGCACGGCGTCAACTGCACGGGCTCATGCTCGTGGAAGATCTATGTCAAGGGCGGCATCGTCACCTGGGAAACCCAGCAGACCGACTACCCGCGCACCCGCTGGGACATGCCCAACCACGAGCCGCGCGGCTGCGCCCGCGGCGCCAGCTATTCGTGGTACCTGTACAGCGCCAACCGCGTCAAGTACCCGATGGTGCGCGGCCGGCTGCTGGAGCGCTGGCGCGCCGCGCTCAAGGTGGCGAAGTCGCCGGTGCATGCCTGGGCGCTGATCGCCGAGGACGATGCCGCGCGGCGCGACTACCAGGGCGTGCGCGGCATGGGCGGCTTCGTGCGCAGCAGCTGGGACGAGGTCAACCAGCTCGTCGCCGCGGCCAATGTCTACACCATCAAGCGGCACGGGCCGGACCGCATCATCGGCTTCTCGCCCATTCCGGCGATGAGCATGGTCAGCTACGCGGCCGGCAGCCGGTATCTCAGCCTGATCGGCGGCGTATGCATGAGCTTCTACGACTGGTACTGCGACCTGCCGCCGGCCAGCCCCCAGGTCTGGGGCGAGCAGACCGACGTGCCCGAATCGGCCGACTGGTACAACTCCGGCTACATCATCGCCTGGGGCTCGAACGTGCCGCAGACGCGCACGCCCGATGCGCATTTCTTCACCGAGGTGCGCTACAAGGGCACCAAGACCGTGGCGGTGACGCCCGACTACAGCGAGGTGGCCAAGCTCTCCGACATCTGGCTGCACCCCAAGCAGGGCACCGACGCGGCGCTGGCCATGGCCATGGGCCACGTGGCGTTCAAGGAGTTCTACTTCGACCGCCGCAGCGAGTACTTCGACGACTATGCGCGCCGCTACACCGACCTGCCGATGCTGGTGCTGCTGGAGGAAAAGCAGCTGCCCGACGGCAGCACGGTGCAGGCGCCGGGCCGCTACCTGCGCGCCAGCGACTTCAACGGCCGGCTCGGCCAGGGCAACAACCCCGAGTGGAAGACCATGGCTTTCGACAGCAACGGCCGCGCCGTGCTGCCGCATGGCTCGATCGGCTTTCGCTGGGGCCAGGACTCGGACGCAGGCCGCGGCGACGCCGGCAAGTGGAACCTGGAGGCCAGGGAGGCGCGCCACGGCGGCGAGGTGAAGCTCAAGCTCTCGGTGCTGGAGGAGGGCACGCAGGCGCACGAGATCGTCGAGGTGGGCTTTCCCTACTTCGGCGGCATCGCCACGCCGCACTTCACCGCCAACGAGCAGCAGGGCGACGTGAGCCGCGCCCGCGTGCCGGCGGTGCGCCTGCGCCTGGGCTGCGACGGCGAGTACCGCGAGGCCCTGGTGGCCACCGTGTTCGACCTGCAGGCCGCGCAGTACGGCATCGACCGTGGCATGGGCAGCGGCGCCGCCAGCTACGACGACGATGCGCCCTACACCCCGGCCTGGGCCGAGAGCATCACCGGCGTGCCGCGCGAGCAGATCGTCACCGTGGCGCGCGAGTTCGCCGCCAATGCCGACAAGACGCGCGGGCGCTCCATGGTCATCATCGGCGCGGCGATGAACCACTGGTACCACTGCGACATGAACTACCGCGGCGTCATCAACCTGCTGATGCTGTGCGGCTGCATTGGCCAAAGCGGCGGCGGCTGGTCGCACTACGTGGGCCAGGAAAAGCTGCGCCCGCAGACCGGCTGGACCGCGCTGGCCTTCGCGCTCGACTGGGCGCGGCCGCCGCGCCAGCAAAACAGCACCAGCTTCTTCTACGCGCACACCGACCAGTGGCGCTACGAGAAGCTGGGCATGGAGGAGATCGTCAGTCCGCTGGCCGACCGCAGCCAGTACGGCGGCAGCATGATCGACTACAACGTGCGCGCCGAGCGCATGGGCTGGCTGCCGAGCGCGCCGCAGCTCAAGAGCAATCCGCTCTCGATCTCCGCGCAGGCCGATGCGGCGGGCCTGGCGCCGCGCGACTATGTGGCCCAGGGCCTCAAGAGCGGCAGCCTGCAGATGAGCTGCGAGGACCCGGACGCACCCGAGAACTGGCCGCGCAACCTGTTCGTGTGGCGCAGCAACCTGCTGGGCTCCAGCGGCAAGGGCCACGAGTACTTCTGCAAGCACCTGCTGGGCACCGACAACGGCGTGCAGGGCAAGGACCTGGGCCCGCAGGACGCCAGGCCCGAAGAGGTGGCCTGGCATGCCCAGGCGCCGCAGGGCAAGCTGGATCTGCTGGTCACGCTGGACTTCCGCATGAGCACCACCTGCCTGTACTCGGACGTGGTGCTGCCCACCGCGAGCTGGTATGAGAAGAACGACCTGAACACCAGCGACATGCACCCCTTCATCCACCCGCTGTCGGCCGCCGTCGACCCGGTATGGGAGTCGCGCTCGGACTGGGAGATCTACAAGGGCTTCGCCAAGGCCTTCAGCGAGGTCTGCGTGGGCCACCTGGGCGTGGAGCGCGACACCGTGCTCACGCCGCTGATGCACGACACGCCGGCCGAGCTGGCCCAGCCCCATGGCGTGGCCGAATGGAAGAAGGGCGAATGCGCGCTGATCCCCGGCAAGACCGCGCCGCAGGTCACGGTGGTCGAGCGCGACTACCCCAACACCTACAAGCGCTTCACCGCGCTCGGCCCGCTGATGGACAAGCTGGGCAACGGCGGCAAGGGCATCGGCTGGCAGACCGGCACCGAGGTCGAGCAGCTCGGCCAGTTGAACGGCCTGACCGCCGAGCCCGGCGTGAGCGAGGGCCGCCCGCGCATCGTCAGCGACATCGACGCCTGCGAGGTGATCCTGCAGCTCGCGCCCGAGACCAACGGCCACGTCGCGGTCAAGGCCTGGGAGGCGCTGGAGAAGTTCACCGGCCGCGAGCACAAGCACCTGGCGCTGTACCGCGAGGACGAGAAGATCCGCTACCGCGACATCCAGGCGCAGCCGCGCAAGATCATCAGCTCGCCCACCTGGAGCGGCATCGAGAGCGAGACGGTGAGCTACAACGCCGGCTACACCAATGTGCACGAGCTGATCCCGTGGCGCACGCTCACCGGCCGCCAGCAGTTCTACCAGGACCATCCGTGGATGATCGCCTTCGGCGAGGGCTTCACCAGCTACCGCCCGCCGGTGGACATGAAGGCCACGGCCGGCATGCAGGGCATCAAGCCCAACGGGCATCCGGAGATCCAGCTGAACTTCATCACGCCGCACCAGAAGTGGGGCATCCACAGCACCTACACCGACAACCTGCTGATGCTCACGCTCAACCGCGGCGGCCCGGTCGCCTGGATCAGCGAGGAAGACGCCCGGCGCGCCGGCATCGAGGACAACGACTGGATGGAGATGTTCAACCTCAACGGCGCGGTGGCGGTGCGCGCGGTGGTGAGCCAGCGCGTCAAGCCCGGCATGGTGATGATGTACCACGCGCAAGAGAAGATCATCAACACGCCCGGCAGCGAGATCACCGGCGTGCGCGGCGGCATCCACAACTCGGTCACGCGCATCGTGCTCAAGCCCACGCACATGATCGGCGGCTACGCGCAGTACAGCTACGGCTTCAACTACTACGGAACCATAGGCACCAACCGCGACGAGTTCGTGGTGGTGCGCAAGATGGCCAAGGTGGACTGGCTCGACACGCCGCGCGGCGACCACCTGGCCGCCGCCTACCAGTCGCAGGGCGAGAACCCCTGAGCGCCGCCGAGGAGTCACGCCATGGCTTTGCCCCACACCCCCGCCGGCGAGATCGTCTCCGTCCGGCCCCTGGCATCCGCGCTGGGCGACGCAGGCTCGCACACCCTGGTGCGCGAGCCTGGCCTGCAGATCTTCCGCCTGGTGCTGCAGGCCGGCCAGTCGCTGCATACGCACCATGTGCCCGAGCGCATGCTCATCCAGTGCATTGAGGGCCGCTTCGTGTTCGAAACCATGGGACGGCGCCTGGCCATGCAGCCCGGCGACCTGTGCCATATCGCCGCCGGCGAGCCCCATGCGGTGCATGCGCAGGAGGCCGCATCCGCGCTGGTATTCCTGTTCGCCCCCCATCCACAACAAACCCCCACGGAGAGTCGCCCATGAAGGTCCGCGCACAAATCGGCATGGTCCTGAACCTGGACAAATGCATCGGCTGCCACACCTGCAGCGTCACCTGCAAGAACGTCTGGACCAGCCGCCCCGGCGTCGAATACGCCTGGTTCAACAACGTCGAGACCAAGCCCGGCATCGGCTACCCCAAGGAATGGGAGAACCAGGAGCGCTGGAATGGCGGCTGGAGCCGCAAGGCCGACGGCTCCATCGTGCCGCGCCAGGGCGGCAAGTGGTCGCTGCTGATGAAGATCTTCGCCAACCCCAACCTCCCGGAGATCGACGACTACTACGAGCCCTTCACCTTCGACTACGAGCACCTGCAAAGCGCCAAGGAGATGAAGGCCGCGCCCACCGCCCGCCCGCGCAGCCTGATCACCGGCCAGCGCATGGACAAGATCGTCTGGGGGCCGAACTGGGAGGAAATCCTCGGCGGCGAATTCAGCAAGCGCAGCAAGGACGTGAACTTCGAGCAGGTGCAAAAGGACATCTACGGCCAGTTCGAGAACACCTTCATGATGTACCTGCCGCGGCTGTGCGAGCACTGCCTGAACCCCGCCTGCGTGGCCAGCTGCCCCAGCGGCAGCATCTACAAGCGCGAGGAAGACGGCATCGTGCTCATCGACCAGGACAAGTGCCGCGGCTGGCGCATGTGCGTCTCGGGCTGCCCGTACAAGAAGATCTACTACAACTGGAAGAGCGGCAAGGCCGAGAAGTGCATCTTCTGCTACCCGCGCATCGAGGCCGGCCAGCCCACCGTCTGCTCCGAGACCTGCGTGGGCCGCATCCGGTATCTGGGCGTGCTGCTGTACGACGCCGACCGCATCGAGGAAGCCGCCAGCGTGGAGCGCGACAAGGACCTGTACCAGGCCCAGCTCGGCATCTTCCTCGACCCGCACGACCCGGCGGTGATCGAGCAGGCGCGCCGCGACGGCATACCCGAGGCCTGGCTGATCGCGGCGCGCAATAGCCCGGTCTACAAGATGGCGGTGGACTGGAAGGTGGCGCTGCCGCTGCACCCCGAATATCGCACGCTGCCCATGGTCTGGTACGTGCCGCCGCTGTCGCCGATCACCGCGGCGGCCCAGGCCGGCCATATCCAGTCGAAGGAGGGAACGAACGGCGAGCTGCCCGACGTGAACCAGCTGCGCATCCCCGTCAAATACCTGGCCAACCTGCTCACGGCCGGCGATACCCAGCCGGTGGTGCGGGCGCTGGAGCGCATGCTGGCCATGCGCGCCTACCAGCGCGGCAAGCATGTGGACGGCCAGCCCAACGAGGCCGCGCTGCAGCAGGCGAACCTCGGCGTGGCCGAGGCCGAGGAGATGTACCGGATCATGGCCATCGCCAACTACGAGGATCGCTTCGTGATCCCCACCACCCACCGCGAATACGCCGAGAACGCCTTCAACGTGCGCGGCGGCTGCGGCTTCTCGTTCGGCAACGGCTGCAGCGAGGGCGTGACCGAAACCAGCCTGTTCGGCAGCGAGAAAAAGCGCACCATCCCGATCCAGGCCACGCTGTGAGGAGCAAGACATGAAAGACCACGACAGCATCAGCTTCACCCTGCGCGCGCTGGCCCACCTGCTGCGCTACCCCGACGCCGCGATGCGCGCCCACCTGCCCGACATCCATGCCGCGCTGAACGCCGAAGACGCGATCGGCCGCGTGCGCCGCGCCGAGCTCGACGCGCTGATGGACCGGCTGCTGGCCGAGGGCCTGGATGCCGAGGCCGTCTATGTGGACCTGTTCGACCGCGGGCGTGGCACCGCGCTGCACCTGTTCGAGCATGTGCACGGCGACTCGCGCGAGCGTGGCCCGGCCATGGTCGACCTGGTGAAAACCTACGAGCAGGCCGGCCTGCTGCTCGACCCCGCCGAGCTGCCCGACCACCTGACCGTGCTGCTGGAGTTCGCCTCGACCCAGCCCACGCAGCAGGCGCGCGCCTTCATCGGCGAGTTCGCGCACATCCTGCAATCGATTGCCGCGGCACTCGCGCGCCGCCACAGCGACTATGCCGCGGCGCTGGCCGCGGTGCTCGACCTGGCGGGCCAGCCGCTGGCGGCCGGGGCGCCCGCCGCCGCCCCGGCCGACGAGCCGCTCGACGCGAGCTGGGAGGAGCCCGCCGCCTTCGGCGGCTGCAGCAGCCAGGGCCAGGCCGCGCCGGGCACGCCGCAACCCGTCCACCTCATGCGGCGCCAGCCACCGGCCGGCGCCGCCCGCTGAAACCCGAGGAGCCCGCCATGCCACTCGCCGTGCACAACTTCCTGTTCGTCGTCTACCCCTACATCTGCCTCGCCGTCTTCCTGATGGGAAGCCTCGCGCGCTTCGACCGCGACCAGTACACCTGGAAGAGCGATTCCTCGCAGCTGCTGCGCTCGGGCCAGCTGCGCTGGGGCAGCAACCTGTTCCACATCGGCATCCTGTTCCTGCTGTTCGGCCACACCGTGGGCCTGCTCACGCCGCACTTCATGTATGGCTGGCTGATCACCGCGCCGCAAAAGCAGATGCTGGCCATCGTCTCGGGCGGCATTGCCGGCCTGGTGTGCTTCATCGGCCTCACGCTGCTGCTGCACCGGCGTATTTCCGACCCGCGCATCCGCCGCACCAGCCACCGCACCGACCTGGCGATCCTCGTCATCCTGTGGGTGCAGCTGGTGCTGGGCCTGGCCACGCTGCCGGCATCGTTCTCGCACCGGGCTGACGCCAGCGCCATGCTGGTGCTGGCCGATTGGGCGCAGCGCATCGTCACCTTCCGCCCCGACGCCTCGGGCCTGGTGGCGCTGGCCTGGCCGTTCAAGGTACACATGGTGCTGGGCATGACCATCTTCCTGCTGTTCCCGTTCAGCCGGCTGGTGCATGTGTGGAGCGGCCTGGCCTCGGTGGCCTACCTGGCGCGGCCCTACCAGCTGGTGCGCTCGCGGCGGCTGAACCTGCCCGAGAACCGGGAAGGGGGCCAGGCATGAGCGCAGCACAGCATTCCACCGCAGGCTGCGGCAGCCACGCCTGCAGCTGCCAGGAGAGCGAGGCGCCCAGCCTGCCGCGCATCGAGGCGCCGCTGGGCGCGGCGCGCGCTGCCCCGCCTGCGCCGCGGGTCAACGGCATCGCCTTGTGCGATGCCGGCGAACTGCTTGATGCCGCCGAGCTGCGCCAGCGCGCCTGCACCGAGCTGCTGCGCCAGGCCGCGATGGGCGAGGGGCTGCTGGCGGCCGACGATCCGGCGCCCCACGCCGGCGCCATCAGCGAGGCGGCGGGCATGGCCATCGAGCGCCTGCTCGACACCGCGCTGCAGCTGCCCGAGCCCGGCGACGAGGCCGGCCGCCGCCACCATGCGGCCCATGCGGCGCGCTATGCCCGGGGCGAGCGCGTGCGGGCCCGCCATGTGCTGTTCGCGGTCACGCCCGGTGTGGATGTGAACGCGCTGCGTCAGCGCGCCGAAGCCTGTTTGCTCGACGTGCGCAGCGCCACGCCCGAAGAGCAGGCCGCGGGCGACCGCTTCGCCGCCGCCGCGAAGGCCAGCAGCAATTGCCCAAGCGCAGCCGAAGGCGGCCACCTGGGCTGGCTGCAGGTGGCAGACTGCGCCCCCGAGTTCGCCCGCGAGCTGTTCGGCCATGCCGAGGTCGGCGTGCTGCCGCGCCTGGTGCACAGCCGCTTCGGCCTGCATGTGGTGGAAGTGCTGGCGCGCGAGAGCGGCACCGTGCCGCCCTACGAGCAAGTGCGCGCCGCGGTGCTGCAGCAGCTGCGCCAGCAGAGCTTCGCCACGGCGCTGTCGCAGTACCTGCGCTTGCTGGCGGGGCGGGCGCAGCTGGTGGGCGTGGATCTGGAGGGGGTGGAGACGCCGCTGGTGCAGTAGGCCTCGTGAGGGCGGGGAATGGTATGAAAAAAGATAGCTGCTACCGCACGTAAATCAATGAATTCAAATATTTTTCATATGGAAAACATTGCTGGTAAGGCGCTGGAAGCTATCGTTTCAGGACTCTCCAGCCCCATCGGCAGCTTCCGCCGCCGGCGAAGCCAGCGGGTCCCACTGCGCCCAATCGGGCCCGAACAGCTCGGCTGGATGCGGCGAGCGCTCCGACCCGTTGCCGCAGGCCATGGCGTTCGCGGCGCAATAGCGGTCGCAGCCCCAGCAGGTACGCTCGGGGTGGGCGGGGTTGATCGGAAAGCGTTTGGCCATGGCGGGCGATGAAGAGGACAATCCCACTGTGCGCGCCCGCCCGGCGCATGGTTTTGATCTGGATCAGCCGCGGCGCTCGCCCCGCGCCTGATCCAGCGGCCGGCAGCGACAATCCATGGCTGTGACCCTGCAACTGCATACCCCTCCTGCCGCCGGCTTCGACGAGCCGTTCGGCATGCTGCATGCCTGCCACGGCCGGGTGCAGCGCACGCTGGCACTGCTGCAGCGGCTGGGCGAACACCTTGCCAAGCGTGGCAGCGAGGATGCCGACGGGCAGGCCCGCGACGCGGCGGCCGACGTGCAGCGCTATTTCGACCTGGCCGCGCCGCTGCACCACGACGACGAGGAGCGGCATGTGTTTCCCGCGCTGAGGGCCGCCGGCCAGGCCGCGCTGGCCGATGCCCTGCATGCCGAGCACGAGCAGATGGCGCTGCTGTGGCCCGGCATCCGCGCCGACCTGCAGGCGGTGCAGGCCGGGCATGCGCCGCAGGGCCCGGCGCTGGCGGCGGCGCGCCGGCGCTGGGCGGAGTTCGCGGCGCTCTATGCCCGCCACATCCAGGTCGAAGAGGCCCTGGCCTACCCCGAGGCGCGCTCGCGCCTGGGCCTGCCCGAGCAGGCCGCGATGGGCCGCGACATGGCGCGCCGCCGCGGCGCCCGCTACCCGGACGCGGCGCCATGAGCGCGGACGGCACCGAGGCGCCACGGCGCCCGCTGGCGGTCAAGATCGGCGCCATCGGCTGCGCGCTGCTGGTGCTGGCGCTGGCCGCCATCGGCCTGACGCTGCGGCTCACCTGGTCGCTCGAAGGCGGCGCCGCCGCGATCAACGAAGCCGGGCGCATGCGCATGCAGACCTGGCAGCTGGCGCAGGCGCTGCCCTCGGGCGATCCGCAGCGCCTGGAGCCGCTGCTGCGCCGCTTCGACGCCAGCCTGGCCCTGCTGCAGGCGGGCGACCCCGTGCGCCCGCTCGCCGTGCCGCGCGACGAGGCCTCGCGCGCCGCGCTGGCGGCGGTGCAGCAGCGCTGGCAGCAGCTGCGTGCCGCCTGGCGGCAGCTGCCTGCCCAGCCCGCGGGCGGCGATGCGGCGCAGTCGGCCGCGGTTGCGCGCCAGGCCGAGGAATTCGTGGGCGGCATCGACCGCCTGGTCAGCACCATAGAGAGGCAGCTGGCGCGCTGGACCACGCTGCTCAATACCGCCCAGTTCGCGATGATGGCGCTGGCCATCGTGGCCGCCATGGCGCTGCTGTATGCGGCGCAGCTGCTGGTATTTGGCCCGCTGTCGCGGCTGCAGGGCGCGCTGGCGAGCGTCGAGGCGGGCGACCTGTCCGCGCGCGTGCCGGCCGATGGCGGCGACGAGTTCGGCGCGGTGGCCCGGGGCTTCAACCGCATGGCGGTGCGCCTGCAGGACCTGTATGCCAGCCTGGAGCGCCGCGTGCAGCAAAAGACCGAGCGCCTGCAGGCCGAGCGCGCCCGGCTGGCGGCGCTGTACGAGGGCGCGGCGCTGGTGGCCCAGTCCGACTCGCTGCAGGCGCTGGCCCAGGGCTTTGCCGCGCAGACGCGCTACGTCGCCCGGGCCGATGCGGTGGCCGTGCGCTGGTGCGACGAAGACAACCGCCGCTATGTGCTGCTGGCGTCCGAAGGGCTGCCGCACGAGATGGTCGCGGCCGAGCACTGCGTGCCCACCGGCGACTGCTTCTGCGGCCAGCCCCAGGCGCAGGCCAGGACCCGGCTGGTGGCGTTGCACGACTGGCGCGGCGGCGCGCCCTGGAGCGCCGGCCGGGCGGATGCCGGGCAATGCCGACGCGCCGGCTTCGCCTGCGTGCTGAGCGTGCCGGTGCGGCTGCACGAGCGCATGCTGGGCGAGATCGACCTGTTCTTCCGCGCGCCCACCGAGCTGGCGGCCGACGACCGCGCGCTGCTCGATGCGCTGGCCAGCCACCTGGCCGGCGGCATGGAGGGCCTGCGCGCCGATGCCCTGCAGCGCGAGGCGGCGGTGGCCGATGAACGCGGCCTGCTGGCGCGCGAGCTGCACGATTCGATCGCGCAGGGCCTGGCCTTTCTCAAGATCCAGGCCGCGCTGCTGCGCGACGAGATCGCCCGTGCGCCCGAGGCTGGCGAGCGCGTGCAGGGCCGGCTGGCGGAGCTGGATGCGGGCATACGCGAGAGCCTGTCCGACGTGCGCGAGCTGCTGCTGCACTTTCGCACCCGCACCAATGCCGAGGACATCGCGCCCGCGCTGCGCACCACGCTGGCCAAGTTCGAGCACCAGACCGGGCTGCCCGCGCAGCTGAGCATCGAGGGCGAGGGCATGGCACTGCCGCCCGACGTGCAGGTGCAGGTGCTGCACGTGGTGCAGGAGGCACTGTCCAACGTGCGCAAGCATGCCCAGGCGCATGCCGTGTGGGTGGACGTGCAGCAGGCGCCGCAGTGGGTGGTGGAGGTGCGCGACGACGGCCGTGGCATGGAGGACGCGGCCCCGGCGCTGGACGAGACGCATGTGGGCCTGCGCATCATGCGCGAGCGCGCCGCCAGCATCGGCGCCGCGCTCGATATCGCCTCGGTGCCCGGCGCCGGCACCTGCGTGACCCTGAGCCTGCCGCCGCTGCCGGGCCCGCAGCCCGCGGCCGCACTGGCCGAATCGGAAAGGATGCCGCCATGAGCATGCAGACCCCCCGGGCCAGCGCCATACGGCTGCTGGTGGTCGACGATCACCCGCTGTTTCGGCGCGGCGTCACCGCGCTGCTGGCCACCCAGCCGCAGCTGCAGGTGGTGGGCGAGGCGGCGGATGCCGGCGAGGCGCTGCGCCGCGCGGCGCAGCTGCAGCCCGACGTGATTTTGCTCGACCACCACCTGCCCGGCGTCAGCGGCGTGGACCTGCTGCCCGGCCTGCGCGAGGCCGCGCCGGCCGCGCGGGTGCTGATGCTCACCGTCAGCGAGGATGCCGACACGCTGGCCCTGGCGCTGCAGCGCGGCGCCCACGGCTACCTGCTCAAGACGGCGGACAGCGAGGTGCTGGTCGCGGCCATCGAGCGCGCGCTGCGCGGCCAGTCGACGGTGAGCATGGAGATGACGGACAAGCTGGTCAGCGCGCTGCAGGCCCGGCAGCCGCAGCCGCCGGCGCCTGAGCCGGCCGCCGCGCCGGCGGACCCGCTGGAGCAGCTGTCGCCGCGCGAGCACGAGATCCTGCGCGAGATCGCGGCCGGCGCCAGCAACAAGGAGATCGCCCGCAGCCTGGCGATCGCCGAGACCACGGTGAAGATCCATGTGCAGCACATCCTGCGCAAGCTCGGCCTTTCCTCGCGCGTGCAGGCGGCGGTGCTGCTGACCGAGGGGCGCGGGCGCGGCTGACGGCCCGCGATGCGTCCCCGAAAGGTGCAGGGGCGCTTACTTCGCCAGCGTGAGCGTGCCCTTCATGATGGCCGAGTGGCCCGGGAACGAGCAGAACCAGGCGTAGTTCTCGCCGCTCTTGAGCTTGGACACGTCGAAGCTCACCGAGGCGGACTCGCCGCCGCCGAGCACCTTGGTATGTGCGATCACGCGGCTGTCGCCGGGCTTCACATAGTCCTTGTCCAGCCCGGCGGGAATGCCGTCGGTGGCGGTGGCCTGCATGTCGGCGGCCTTGGTGAGCACCCAGTTGTGCCCCATGGCGGCCTTGGGCAGCTTGCCCACGTGCTTGAGGTTCACCGTGAACTGCTTGCAGCTGGCCGGCACCGCGATGCTGGTCTTGTTGAACTGCATCGCGTCATTGCCCTCGATCGCCACGTCGCAGGCGGCGGCCATGGCGGCGGGTGCGGCCAGCAGCGTGCCCAGCAGCAGGGCGAGGTTGGTGCGGAATTTCATGGTTTTTCTCCCAGGTTGAAAAAGCAGGCAAACGCATAGTTTGCCAAACCGCGGCGGGCGCGGCTTGGATCTGGATCAATGTCGCGCGCCTTCGAGCCGCAATCCGGGCGCATGCGGCCGGGCCGCGCCGCCCGCCAGCCCCCGCACCACCTGCAGCGCCATGGCCAGCGCGCCCACGATGAACACCACGTCGCCGAAGGTGCGCACCCAGCGCAGGGTCTGCAGCAGCGGCTGCTGCATGAAGGCCTCGCTGCGCGCCCACCACAGGCCCTCGCTCACGCTGGCGTGGAACTGGATGATGCCGATGGGCAGCAGGCTGGTGGCGATCATCAGCACCAGCCCGGCGTTCAGGCCCCAGAAGGCGGTCTTCATCAGCGTGTCGCTGAACACCAGTTGCGGGCGCACATAGCGCAGCACCAGCAGCGTGAAGCCCAGCGCCAGGAAGCCGTAGACGCCGAACAGCGCGGCATGCGCATGCACTGGCGTGGTGTTCAGGCCCTGGATGTAGTACAGCGCAATCGGCGGGTTGATCATGAAGCCGAAGACGCCCGCGCCCAGCATGTTCCAGAAGGCCACCGCCACGAAGCAGGCCAGCGGCCACTTGAGGTTCTCCATCCAGGGCGCGCGGCCCCTGAGGCGCCAGTTCTCCCAGGCCTCGTGGCCGAGCACGATCAGCGGCACCACCTCCAGCGCGCTGAAGGCCGCGCCCACCGCCATCACCGGCGTGGTCGTGCCCGCGAAATACAGGTGGTGGAAGGTGCCCGGAATGCCGCCCAGCAGGAACAGCGAGGCCGAGGCCAGGCTGGCCGAGGTGGCCATGGGCCGCGACACCAGCCCCATGCTGCTGAACACGAAGGCCAGCGCGGTGGTGGCGAAGACCTCGAAGAAGCCCTCCACCCACAGGTGCACCACCCACCAGCGCCAGTACTCCATCACCGACAGGCTGGTGCGCTCGCCATAGAACAGGCCGGCGCCATAGAACAGGCCGATGGCGCCCACCGAGGCGGTGAGCAGCGCCAGCAGGTTCTTGTCCTCCTTCTTGCCCGGTGCGTGGCGGGCAAAGAGGGCGGGCAGCACGCCGCGCAGCATCAGCACCAGCCACAGCAGAATGCCGACCCACTTGAGGATCTGCCACAGCCGGCCCAGGTCCACATACTCATAGCCTTGGTGGCCGAGCCAGAAATTCCATTCGGGCGGCATCTTCTGCGCGATCGCCAGGTAGTTGCCCACGAACGAGCCCACGCAGACGAACACCAGCGCCCAGAACAGCACATCCACGCCGAGCTTCTGGAATTTCGGGTCCTTGCCGCCGTTGATGACCGGCGCCAGGAACAGGCCCACCGCCAGGAAGCCGGTGGCGATCCAGAACAGCGCGCTCTGGATGTGCCAGGTGCGGGTGAGCGCGTAGGGCAGCCACTGCGACACGTCGATGCCGTAGAACTGCTGGCCCTCCACCGTGTAGTGCGCGGTGAAGCCGCCGATGAACACCTGGAACACGAACAGCGCCACCACCAGGAACAGGTACTTGCCCAGCGCGCGCTGCGAAGGCGTGAGGGCGAAGGCGGTGAGCGGATCGCGTGCGGGCGCGGCGGGCTGCGGCTCATCGTGGCGGCGCAGGAAGGACCAGCCCCACACCAGAAAGCCCACGCCGGCCAGCAGCACCACCACGCTGGCGATCGACCAGACCACGTTCTCGCTGCTGGGCGTGTTGCCGATCAGCGGCTCGTGCGGCCAGTTGTTGGTGTAGGTCACATGCGTGCCCGGGCGCTCGGTGGCGGCGGCCCAGGCGGTCCAGAAGAAGAAATGCGTGAGCTGGCGGCGCCGCTCGGCGCTGGGCAGGGTGTTCTCCTTCATCGCGAAGCTCTCGCGGCTCTTGTGGAGCGCGGGCGCATCCGAGAACAACTGCTCGTAGTATGCGGCGGTCTGCTCCATGGCCTGGGCGCGGCGCTCGCTTACCACCAGCCGGCCGGCCTGGTCGGCACGGTTGCCGCGGTACTCGGCCTTCAGCTCGGCGCGCAGCGCGCCCTGCTGGCCCTCGGTCAGCTCGGCATAGGGCTTGCCGTGCTGCGCTTTCGCGGCCAGGTCGAGCCAGGCGGCGAGTTCGCGGTGCAGCCAGTCGGCCGTCCAGTCGGGCGCCTGGTAGGCGCCGTGGCCCCAGATGGAGCCCAGCTGCATGCCGCCCACCGATTGCCAGGCGGTCTGGCCGTCGAGAATGTCGTCCCTGGTGAACAAGGCCTTGCCGCTGCTGCTGGCCACCTGCGCCGGAATGGGTGGCGCCGAGCGGTAGATGTCGGCGCCAAACCAGCCCAGCAGCGAGAACATCACGATGCACAGCGCGATCAGCGTGAACCAGTGCTTTTTGTAGGCACCCATGGCGTGCTCCTCAGTGCACCTGCGCGGGCGCGAAGCGCTCGAACAGGATGTTGTTCTCGGTGTGGATGTGCGCCATCAGGTCTTCGCGGAAAGTGCGCAGCCCCAGGTACAGCGCGCGCCAGGTGGTGCAGGCGGCTTGCGGCGGGGTGATGTGGTTGGTCAGCTCCTCCAGGCGGCGCAGCTCGGCGCCGTGGCTGTCGTGCTCCATGCGCATCACGCCTATGGGCATGCCGGCCATGCGGCCCTGGCCGCGCGCGATCAGCGGGAACAGCACCATCTCCTCCTTGCGCATGTGGCTCTCCAGCTCCTGGGCCATGGCCTGCAGGTGGTCGGCCAGGCCGTGCGGGCAGTCCTCGCGCTCGCCGTGCACCTGCTCCACGCGGCGCGCCAGGCGGATCAGCTCGGGCAGCTGCTCGCGGTGCACCGCGTGGTAGCGGGCGAGGATGTGGTCGACCAGCTCGGTGTCGGTGGCCGCGCTCCAGTCCCGCGGCGCGGCGTCGTCCATGCGCTGCTGCAGCGCCTGCAGCTCATCGGCAATCGGCTCGGCCGCGATGCCGGCCTCTTGCGCCGCGGTGCGCAGCGTGCGGTTGCCGGCGCAGCAGAAATCCAGGTGGTGCTGGTCAAAAAGGCGCGTGGCGCCGGGAATGCGGCGGGCCAGCTGGCCCAGCGATTGATCCAGATAGGTCATGGCAGGTACTCCTCGCAGGTGAATGAATGGCTTGACATCCATACCTATGCAATCGCCGCGCCAGAAAAAATACCTGTATATTCAACGATCTGAAAAATTAATGGTAAAAATCACCTTTGGCAATATTGGTTAAATAGACCATTGAAGGGTATTTATTACCATGGAAGCGATAGACGTCTTGCTGCTGGCCGACCTGGCCGCCGAACTGCCCATGGCCGTGCGCCAGCAGCGGCTGGTCGAGACGCTGCGCCTGCATTTTGGCTGCGGCGCGGTGGCCCTGCTGCGGCTCGATGGCGAAGGCGAGCTGCTGCGGCCCATGGCGGTGGACGGCCTGGTCGGCGATGCGCTGGGCCGGCGCTTCGCGATCAAGGAGCACCCGCGCCTGGCGGCCATCTTGCAGCGGCGCGAAGTCACCTGCTTTCACCACGACAGCGGCCTGCCCGATCCGTACGACGGCCTGGTGATCGAGCGCCCCGGCGAGCCGCTGCTGGTGCACGACTGCATGGGCGTGGCGCTGGATGTGGAAGGCCAGCGCTGGGGCGTGCTGACGCTGGATGCGCTCACCGTGGGCACCTTCGACGCGGCGGCGCAGCGCGAGCTGGCGCAGCTGCGGCCGCTGATCGAGGCGGCGGTGCGGGTGTCGCGGCTGGAGATGGCGCTGCGCGCCGCGCAGCAGTCCGGCGCTGCAGCGGCGGGCGGAGCGCCCTCGCGCGAGGATGGCGAGATCGTGGGCCACAGCGAGGCCATGGCGCGCCTGCTGCACGAGCTGCAGCTGGTGGCCGACACCGAGCTGCCGGTGCTGCTGCTGGGCGAGACCGGCGTGGGCAAGGAGCTGTTCGCCCACCGCCTGCACCGCCTGTCGCGGCGCGGCGGCCGGCCGCTGGTGCATGTGAACTGCGCGGCCCTGCCCGAATCGCTGGCCGAGAGCGAGCTGTTCGGCCATGCGCGCGGCGCCTTCTCGGGGGCGCTGAGCGAGCGGCCCGGCCGCTTCGAGGCGGCCGAGGGCGGCACGCTGTTCCTCGACGAAGTGGGCGAGCTGCCGCTGTCCATCCAGGCCAAGCTGCTGCGTACGCTGCAAAACGGCGAGATCCAGCGCCTGGGCGCCGACCGGCCGCGCAAGGTGGATGTGCGCGTGATCGCCGCCACCAACCGCAACCTGCGCGAGCTCGTGCAGGAAGGCAGCTTTCGCGCCGACCTGTACCACCGGCTGTCGGTATACCCGATACCGATTCCGCCGCTGCGCGAGCGCGGCGGCGACGTGCTGCTGCTGGCCGGGCGCTTCCTGGAGCTCAACCGCGCGCGCCTGGGCCTGCGCGGCCTGCGCCTGTCGGCCGCCGCCGACGAGCTGCTGCGCCGCTACCGCTGGCCCGGCAATGTGCGCGAGCTGGAGCATGTGATCAGCCGCGCCGCGCTCAAGGCGCTGAGCCGCGGCGCGCTGCGCAGCGACATCGTCACGCTCGACGCCGAGCTGCTCGACCTCGATGCCGGCATGGCACCGCCTGCGGCACCGCAGGGCGTGGCGCCGCAGGCGGTGCAAGGCATGCCACTGCGCGACGCGGTCGATGCCTGCCAGCGCGACTGCATCCGCGCCGCGCTGCAGCAGCATGGCGGCAGCTGGGCGCAGGCGGCGCGCGCGCTCGGCATCGATGCGAGCAACCTGCACAAGCTGGCGCGCCGGCTCGGGCTCAAGGCATGAGGCGTTCTCGCCTTGACCGGGAAACCGCTGGGCGCTCCGGCTGGCGGCGCGGGTGCCCGGCGCGCAGTCGTGGATAAAATGAGATTCATTCTCATTATTGCCGCCCGCCATGTCCGCGCCTTCCTCCGTCCATTCCCGGGCCACCCAGGCCCTGTACCTGCAGCACCACGGCTGGCTGGTGGCGCGGCTGCGGCGCAAGCTCGGCTGCGCCTGGGATGCGGCCGACCTGGCGCAGAACACCTTCGTGCGCGTGCTCAGCGCCACCGGGCAGCGCCTCGATGAGGTGGCCGAGCCGCGCGCCTACCTCACCACCATTGCGCAGCGCCTGTTGTCCAACCACTTGCGGCGCCGGCAGATCGAGCGTGCCTACCTCGACGCCCTGGCCACGCTGCCCGAGCCGGTGGCGCCGCCGCCCGAGGCGGGCCTGATGGTGCTGGAGACACTGTGCGCGCTGGATCGGCTGCTGGACGGGCTGCCCCTGGCGGCGCGCAAGGCCTTTTTGCTGTGGCGGCTGGAGGAGCTTACCCAGGAGGAGATCGCCGCGCAGCTCGGCATCTCGCGCACCACGGTGCGCCGCCACCTGGCCGCCGCCGCCGAGCGCTGCTACTTCGCAGAAGCCGGCTGAATGGCGCCCGCCGATACCGCGCCCATCCCGCCGCAGGTCGCGCGCGAGGCGGTGCACTGGCTGCTCGAACTTGATGCCGGCACCGAGCAAGCGCGCCGGCAGTGGCAGGCCTGGATGGATGCCGATCCGCTGCACGCGCGCGCCTGGCAGCGCATCGCCGAAGTCGACGGGCAGCTGCGCAGCGTCGGCGCCCCCGTCGCGCTGCGCACCCTGGCGGCGCCCGGCCTCGCGCGCCGCCACGCGGTGCGGCTGGCGGTGCTGCTTGCCACCGGCACGGGCGGGCTGCTGGCCGCGCGGCATACCGGCACCTGGCAGCAGCTCGCGGCCGACTTGTCCACCGCCACCGGCGAGCGGCGCGAAACCGTGCTGGCCGACGGCACGCAATTGCTGCTCAATACCGCAACCGCGGTGGACCTGCGCTACACCGATGCCGAACGCCTGATCGTGCTGCGCGCCGGCGAGATCCTGGTGCGCAGCGCGCCCGATGCCGCCCGGCGCCCATTGCGCGTGCGCACGGCCGAGGGCACGGTGCGTGCCATCGGCACGCGCTTCACGGTGCGCCAGCGCGGGGGACTGACCACCGTGGCCGTGCTTGAAGGCGCGGTGGAGCTGCAGCCCGCGCAGGCACCGCTGGCGGCGCAGCGCCTCGCGGCTGGCGAGCAGGGCGGCTTCACCGCAGCCGCAGTCCGCCCCGCCGAGCCGCTGCCGGAAGGCGCCGGAGCCTGGAGCGAAGGCATGCTGGTGGCCGACGGCATGCCGCTGGCCGATTTTCTTGCCGAGCTGGCGCGCCACCGTCCGGGCGTGCTGCGCTGCGCGCCCGATGCGGCGGCGCTGCGTGTCTCGGGCAGCTACCCACTGGCCGATACCGACCGCGTGCTGGCCGCGCTCACGCGCTCGCTGCCGGTGCAGATCCACAGGCGCACGCACTGGTGGGTGGTGGTGGAGCATCGCGGATAGCTATTGATTAGATAGCGTAAAGCGTAGGTCACCAGGTTTTTGCTGGCCATTTTGAGCCAGGGGCGCCGGCACGGGTGGCCATTCTGGCCGCGCCGCGTGTCAAGCCCTGCGGAATCCATCCACCAGCAAATCATCCGAGGGACGCCTATGCACCACCACCCATTCTTCGCCGTGCCGCGCGGCACGGTACTGGCCCTGTTCTGCGCCGGGCTGGCCACCTGCGCCGTCCTGCCGCGCAGCGCCGCGGCCCAGCCGGCGCCATCTGCCGCCGAGCCCGTGCGCGGCTACGCTATCCCCGCCGGGCCCCTCGGCGCGGCGCTCAACCGCCTGGGGCGGGAGGCCGGGGTGCTCATCACCTTCGCGCCCGAACTCGTGGCCGGCTTGAGCACGCCCGGGCTGGGCCGCGCCAGCGGCAGCCTGAGCGTGCCGCAGGCGCTGGCCGGCCTGCTGGCGGGCTCGGGCCTCGAAGCGGTGCGCGATGCCAGCGGCAGCTTTGCGCTGCGCCGCGCGCCGCAGGCCGGCCCCGCTGCAGCTGTGGACGCGGGCGCCATGCTGGCCGAGGTGCGCGTTACGGCGCAGGCCGAGCCCAATGCCACCACCGAGGGCCGCGCGTCCTATGCGGCGGCGGCGATCTCCATCGGCAAGGGCGAGCATGCGCTGCAGGAGATCCCGCAGTCGGTGAGCGTGCTCACGCGCCAGCAGATGGACGACCAGGGCGTGGTGGACCTGCGCGAGGCCGCCAACACGGTCACCGGCGTGGTCGGCGCCAAGGGCGTGGGGCCGGGCATGGTGCTGACCGCGCGCGGCTTCCAGATCGACGACTGGCAGTACGACGGCGTGCCCATTGCGCGCAACATCTACTCGCTGGGCAACTGGAGCACGGAGGACATGGTCTTCTGGGACCGCATGGAGGTGCTGCGCGGCGCCTCGGGCCTGCTGCAGGGCACCGGCTCGCCGGGCGGCGCGGTCAACCTGGTGCGCAAGCGCGGCACCGCGCAGCGGCAGGTTTCGCTGACGACGAAGGCCGGCTCCTGGGACCGCTACGGCCTGCAGCTCGATGCCGGCGGGCCGCTCAACGCCAGCGGCAGCCTGCGCGGGCGCGCCATCCTCAGCGAGGACCGCGGGCATTCCTTCGTGGACTATGTGAACCAGAACACGCGCACCTTCTATGGCGCGCTGGACTGGGACATCGGCGCCGACACCACGCTGGGCTTGGGCCTGGCCTACACCCGCAACCGGGGCCGACCGATGATGCGCGGCCTGCCGCGCTACGACGACGGCAGCGACATCGGCCTGCCGCGCTCCACCTTCACCGGCGCCTGGTGGAATCGCGCGGCCAACGACCAGACCATGCTGTTCGCCGACCTGGCCCACCGCTTCAACGATGCCTGGAAATTCAAGTTCGCCGCGGTGCACCTGAGCGAGCGCAACGGCTCGGCCCACCAGCGCATGCATGCCACCGGCAGCGGCGCGCTGGCCGACGGCAGCGGCATGACCTATGCCGACTGGGTGACCAACTTCCACAGCAAGCGCTGGGGGCTGGATGCGTTCATCGACGGCCGCGTCGATGCCTTCGGCCTGCGCCACGAGCTGGTGCTGGGTGGCAACTATGCGCACTTCAGCTCCGACGACCTGTATGTGCGCCGCTTCACCAATGGCGGCAACATCTTCGCCATCGACCACGACCGGCCCGAGATCGACTGGGACAGCCTGAACGCCGACAGCTCCTCGCGCTCCTGGCATACGCAATACGACATCGTGCAAAAGGGGGTGTATGGCACCTGGCGCATGCAGCTCACACCCCGGCTCACCACGGTGGCGGGCACGCGCCTGAGCTGGTACGACTACCGCTATGCCTATGCGGACGGCAGCTACGCCAACACCATGCGGGAAAGCGCCAAGGTCTCGCCCTATCTGGGCGCGATCTACGCGCTCTCCCCCGAATGGTCGGCCTATGCCAGCTATTCGGACGTGTTCGAGCCGCAATCGGCGCGCACCGCCGCGGGCGAGGTACTCAAGCCTATCGTGGGCCGCAACTACGAGGTGGGCGTCAAGGGCGCATGGATGGGTGGCAAGGTCAACACCTCGCTCGCCTTCTTCCGCTACGACCACCGCAACCGCGCGGTCACCGACTACGGCAGCGGCTACGCCTGCGACGACTGGTACTGCTCCAAGTCTTCCGGCAAGGTGCGCAGCCAGGGCGTGGAGACCGAGGTCAGCGGCGAGCTGCTGCGCGGCCTGCAGCTGGCCGCGGGCTACACCTACAACACCACCCGGTTCCTGAGCGATCCCGACAACCAGGGCAAGGTCTTCAGCCAGTGGACGCCGCGCCACCTGCTGCGCGTATGGAGCAGCTACCGCCCGCCCGGCGCATGGCAGCAGTGGTCCGTGGGCGGCGGCGTCACCGCGCAAAGCCACACCGTGGGGGACGAGCGCTCGTTCACCGTGCCCGGCTTCGCCATCTGGAACGCGCGGCTGGCCTGGCAGGCCACGCCCGAGCTGCAGCTGGCGCTGAACCTGAACAACCTACTGGACAAGCGCTACTACATTCCGGGCTACAACTATACCGACGGCGGCAACGAATACGGCAACCCGCGCAACCTGATGCTCACGCTGCGCTATGCGCCGCGCTGATACGCCCGGCCGGTCCTGCCGAGCAGCCGCTCCAGCGTGTTCCAGGCCGCGGGCTGCTCGGCCATGGCAACCGAGATCCGCAGCAGCGTCGACGGCGCCTGGCGCGGCGAGAACAGCAGGCCCGGGGCCAGCAGCAGGCCGTGCTCGGTGGCCTGGCGGGCCAGCTGCTCGGAATCCATGCCGCAGTCGACCCAGGCGAAGGTCCCGGCCACCGGCTCGTGCACCGCGGGGCAGCCCAGCGCCTCCAGCTGGCGCAGGCAGCGGTTGCGCGCCTTGTCCACGCGCTCGCGCAGGCGGTCCACGTGCTTGCGGTAGGCGCCGTCGGCCAGGATGCGGTGCACGATCTGCTCGCTGGGCAGCGCCGAGGTCAGACCGCCCAGCAGCTTCAGGTCGGTGAGCCGGTGGATGAACTCGGCCCGCGCCGCCACATAGCCCACCCGCAGCCCGCCCGACAAGGTCTTGGAATAGCCGCCCACCAGCAGCACGCGCTGCAGCCGGTCCATGGCCGCCAGGCGCAGCGGCATGGCGCCCAGGAACTCGGAATAGGTGTCGTCCTCCACCAGCAGGAAGTCGTGGCGCTCGGCGATGCGCAGCACCTCGTGCGCCACGCCGGCCGACAGGCTCAGCCCCGTGGGATTGTGCACCGCGGTGTTCAGGATGAAGAGCTTGGGCCGGTGCCGCTGCGCCAGTGATTGCAGCGCCTGCACGTCGGGCCCGCCTGGCAGGCGCGGCACGCCCACCACGTTCACGCCCATCGCGTTCAGGCGGCCGAAGATGAGGAACCAGCCCGGGTCCTCGACCAGCACCGTGTCGCCGGGCTGCAGGAAACAGCGCACGATCAGGTCCAGCCCGTGGGTGACGCCGCTTACCGTCATCAGCTGCGTCTCGGGGTGGGCCGGCACCTCCTGCGCCTGCAGCGTGGACGCGATCTGCCGGCGCAGCGGCGCGAAGCCCTGCGGCAGGCCGTAGCCGAGCAGGCCCCGCTCCGCGCGCGGGCCCTGCTTGAGGATGGAGCGCAGCGCCGCGCTGATCAGGCCCTCGTCCATCCAGCTGGCGGGCAGGCAGCCCGCGCTGCCAGTATGGCCCGAGCCGTCGGCGTCCTCGCGGAAGATGCCGCGCAGCAGGTAGGCCGTATCAAAGGCCGCGCCCTGGGCCAGCGTGGCCGCGGGCGCTGGCGCGGCCACCGGCACCGCCCGCTGCGCACAGACGAAAAAGCCCGCGCCGCGGCGCGATTGCACCAGGCCCTGGGCGGCCAGCCGGTCGTAGGCCTGCACCACGGTGTCGCGGCTCACGCCGGCCTGCCCGGCCAGCGCGCGCACCGACGGCAGGCGCATGCCGGCGCGCAGCCCGTGGTTGCGGATGCGGCCGCCAAAATGTTCCACCAACTGCTCGACCAGGGGCTGGCTGCCGGTGCGCACCGGCTGCCAGCCCCAGGCGGCCGCAGCGTGGGGCGGGGAAAGTGTCTGGGTCATAGTGGCAGGCCAATTCATGGATTGAACCGGAAAAGTGTACTGTAACTGTACCGATGAATGCGCATAGCATGCAAGCCGTTGCGCTTGTTTTCCCTCTTTTCGCCTGCTGCCATGCTCCTGCTGCCCGATACCGCCGCCTTTGTCCTGCCCCTGGCCCTGTTCGCCTTTGTCAGCTCGGTCACGCCGGGCCCCAACAATGTGATGCTCACCGCCTCCGGCGCCACCTTCGGCTACCGCCGCACCGTGCCGCACATGCTGGGCATCAGCCTGGGCGTGGTCGTCATGCTGCTGCTGGTGGGCGCGGGCCTGGGGGTGGTGTTCGAGCGCGAGCCCCGGGTCTACCTCGGGCTGAAATACCTGGGCGCGGCCTATCTGTTGTGGCTGGCCTGGAAGATCGCCCGCGCCGGCCGCGTGGACGCGGGCCAGGCGGGCGCCCGGCCTTTCGGCTTCTGGCAGGCCGCGGCCTTCCAGTGGGTCAATCCCAAGGCCTGGATCATGGCCATCGGCATCGTGGCCACCTACACCCCGCGCGACGGCTATGCCGCCAACCTGCTGCTGGCCGCGCTGGTGCTGGGCGCGGTCAACTACCCCAGCGTCAGCGTCTGGACGCTGTTCGGCAGCGCGGTGGGGCGGGCCCTGCGCACGCCGCAGGCGCTGCAGCGCTTCAACTGGTGCATGGCCGCGCTGCTGGTGCTGTCGCTTTATCCGGTGCTGCGGGCGTGATGTGGGCGCGTGATGCCGGTGCTTGGGGCTGGCATGCGCGGGCCCGGCTCGCTACAATGGCCGGCATGCAGCAGCTGCCGCTGCGCCTACAACCAGATTTGGAGAACGCCCGATGTCCCACGACCATGCCCCCGAACACCAGCCGCAAGACGCCGTCGAGGCCATCGTGCCGGTCATTCCCGTGGTCATCCCGGTGGTCGGCGCGATCATGATGTTCCTGCTGGCCTTCATCGCGGTGCACATGGCCTGATCCGGCCCTGCTGCCCGCAGCAGAACCACCCGCTTCGGCGGGTTTTTTTGCGCCCTTTCCAGGCATTTCCGGGGTATTTTGCCTGTGTAGATTAATGCATATATCAATGCATAAAATGCATAGATTTTGACCATGCCGCTGTACCATTTTTAGGCGCCCGGCCTAGAATCGAGGGCCCGACTCCGCTTGCCGGAGGCCAAACGGTTGATCAAAGGGCCTGCTTCTTTCATGCTGTGAACGCTTGCGGGCGGTTTTTGATGAACCGTTTCCAACTTTTGAAAGCATCACGATGAACGCAAGCTTCAAGCCCGGCGTGGATATCCAAGCCCCCGCCTACGTCAAGAACCCCAAGCTGATCGCCTGGGTGGCCGACATGGCGGCCCTGTGCAAGCCCGAACGCATCTACTGGTGCGACGGCTCGCAAGAGGAGTACGAGCGCCTGTGCCAGCAATTGGTCGACGCGGGTACCTTCAAGAAGCTCAATCCCGCCAAGCGCCCGGGCAGCTACCTGGCCTGGTCCGATCCGTCGGACGTGGCTCGCGTGGAAGACCGCACCTTCATCTGCTCCGCCCGCAAGGACGATGCCGGCCCGACCAACAATTGGATGGACCCTGCCGAGATGCGCGCTACTCTACAGCCGCTTTTTGACGGTTGTATGAAAGGCCGCACCATGTACGTGGTGCCGTTCTCGATGGGCCCGCTGGGCAGCCCGATCGCCCACGTGGGCGTGGAGCTGTCCGACAGCGCCTATGTGGCGGTGAACATGAAGATCATGACCCGCATGGGCAAGGCGGTGTACGACGTGATCGGCGCCGAGGGCGAGTTCGTGCCCTGCGTGCACACCGTGGGCGCGCCGCTGCAGCCGGGCGAGAAGGATGCCACCAGCTGGCCCTGCAACAAGACCAAGTACATCGTGCACTACCCCGAGACGCGCGAGATCTGGTCGTACGGCTCGGGCTACGGCGGCAATGCGCTGCTGGGCAAGAAGTGCTTCGCGCTGCGCATCGCCTCCACCATGGGCAAGGACCAGGGCTGGCTGGCCGAGCACATGCTGATCCTGGGCGTGACCAATCCCCAGGGCAAGAAATACCACGTGGCCGCGGCCTTCCCCAGCGCCTGCGGCAAGACCAACTTCTCGATGCTGGTGCCGCCGGCCGGCTTCGATGGCTGGAAGGTCACCACCATCGGCGACGACATCGCCTGGATCAAGCCGCAGGCCGACGGCAGCCTGCGCGCCATCAACCCCGAGGCGGGCTACTTCGGCGTGGCGCCCGGCACCAACTACAAGACCAACCCCAACTGCATGGCCAGCCTGGACAAGGACGTGATCTTCACCAACGTCGCGCTGACCGACGACGGCGACGTGTGGTGGGAAGGCATGGAGGCCGACGCGCCGGGCAAGGCGCTGCCCGCGCACCTGATCGACTGGCAGGGCAAGGATTGGACGCCGCAGATCGCCAAGGAAACCGGCGCCAAGGCCGCGCACCCGAATGCCCGCTTCACCGTGGCCGCCACCAACAACCCGGCGCTGGACGATGCCTGGGACGATCCGGCCGGCGTGAAGATCGATGCCTTCATCTTCGGCGGCCGCCGCTCCACCACCGTGCCGCTGGTGACCGAGGCGCGCAACTGGACCGAAGGCGTCTACATGGCCGCGACCATGGGCTCCGAGACCACCGCCGCCGCTGCCGGCCAGCAGGGCGTGGTGCGCCGCGACCCGTTCGCGATGCTGCCCTTCATGGGCTACAACATGAGCGACTACTTCGCCCACTGGCTGAACCTGGGCAAGAAGCTGCAGGCCGCCGGCGCGACGCTGCCGCGCATCTACACCACCAACTGGTTCCGCAAGGATGCGGCTGGCAAGTTCGTCTGGCCCGGCTACGGCGAGAACATGCGCGTGCTCAAGTGGATGCTGGACCGCATCGAAGGCCAGGCCGAAGGTGAGCAGACCGCGTTCGGCGTGGCGCCCCGCTATGCCGAGATCAACTGGAGCGGCCTGGATTTCAGCGCCGAGCAGTTCGAGACCGTGACCGGCATCGACCAGGCCGTGTGGGCCGAGGAGCTGGTGTCGCACACCGAGCACTTCGACAAGCTGGCCCAGCGCCTGCCGCAGGAACTGCTGGACACCAAGGCCGCCCTCGAAAAGCGCCTGGCGGCCTGACGGCGGCTTTGCGCCGCCCCGCCCATCGGCACCAAGCCTGCCTTGCGCAGGCTTTTTTTGCCGCCGGGCCGCCCCAAGGCAAAAAGCGGCCCCTCGGGGGGCAGCGGCTACACGCTCTGAAGGCTGGCGCTGCATACCAAGGATTGGTAGATGCTTCAGTCCGAATCTCTGCTGGAATGCGCTTCCAGCCATTGCCGTCCGATGGCTGTCAGCCGGTAGCGTTGCTTGCTGCTGCGGGGTTTGTCGGGCAGCGTCATTTCGATCAGGCCAGCAGCAATCGCGGCTTGCAGGTACCGGACGCGGAAGTGCTTTTCGTCCTTCAGGCCCAGCAGTGTCATGATTTGCTCGCGGCTCATTTCGCCATGCAGCACCGCCAGCAGACGACCAACTTCGGGGGTTACTTCGGGGGTTACTTCGGGGGTTACTTCGGGAGATGGAACGAGGGACAGAGGGTGCCTTGGCAGCCGGATGACGAACGCCAGCCGGTCGTCATCCGTCTCGAACAGCGGTGCGGGCGAGCCGTTGGCGGCCATCTCCTTCAGGATCTTCGGGATGCCGGTGGAGCGGCCTTCGGTCATCTCCAGTTCCTTGAAGAACTCGCCGATGCGCCTGTTGCGGTAGCGGCGGCTGACGGCGCGGCCTGCCTTCAGGTCTTCCATGCGGATTGATCTGTCCGGGCCGGGGTAGCTGACGACCGTCAGTTCATCGTGGCTGATACGCACTTCGATGGGTTCGCGTTCCTCGTAGGACCGGTGGTAGACCGCGTTGACCACGGCCTCCTCGATGGCGGCATAGGGGAAGCTCCAGAGCCGGGTGGCTTGCGCGCGATCCGGATGCTTGATGACGGTTTCGTGCAGATAGTTGCGCTGGATGTAACCCAGCGCCTCGCGCGTCATCCGCGCCAGCGGCCCCTTGAAGATTTTCTCGTCGAAGCGGGCGCCGCCCGCACCTTCGGGGAACCAGACCACGTCGATTTGCACGCCGGGGAAGAACCGCTCCGGCGTTTCGCTGAAGAACAGCAGCCCCACGTTCTTGGGCCACGGTGATTCGCTGGGGCCGCCCGCCACATTCATCTGTCGAGCCAGCGCCTCGATGGAAAGCCCAGGCGCATCCGCCGGCAGCGCGCTGCCAACTTCCTGCAAGAACTCTTGCATCAAGGGTTTGGAGAGAGCATCGACACGCGCGAACTGATTGAAGCGATCGTCGAACGGCACCTTGGCCGCCAAGCTCAGCAACTCCTGCTCGGTGTCGCCCTTGGCCTCGACCGTGCTGCTGTAGCGGCGGATGTAGTAACGCCACGTTTTCTTGTTCGCGGTGACCGCTTCCGGCGCCTTGTAAGGCCGCGTCTGTCCGCCCGGCGCTTGCAGCACGATGAGGTTGCGGCCATCGACGACTTCAAGGCTCAACACCGGAAAATACGGCGGCTGGATCAACTGGCAGTGCGCCAGCAGTTCGCGCTGGATTTTGTCGAGTTGGCTGTCGGGCAAGCCGACCGGTGGGAAGATGGGCTGGCCGTTGGCGTCGCAGTCCTGGCCGATCACCACGTAGCCACCGCCCAGGTTCTCGAAATCGTTGGCGAAGGCGCACAGCGTGCGGATGATCGGGTCCGGGTTCCATCCGGCCTTGTACTCGATACGCTCACCCTCGACCGTGCGCTGGCGCAGCAGGTCGGTGAGGTTGATGGGGAGCTTATGGTTCGTGATCGTCATTGCCTTCCCTCGATTCGATAGCCCATGACGCGGTAGCTGCGCTGACGCTTGTCCCACATCCGCAGCAGGACCGGATGCCCTGTGTGACCTTGCCCTGAATTCCGTATCCCATCGCCGAGCTACGAATTGGCTTGCTTAGCCTGAGCTGCATGCCAGTCTTGCTCAAACCGCATCGGGCAGACATACGCCAGCGTGCAGTGTAGCCGGGCGCGGTTGTACCAGAGTACCCAGGACGATGACCTCGTCCTTGGCCTGGCGCCGTTTTCCGAAGCGCTGGCTGTGCAGCCGCTCCACTTTCAACGAAGCGAACAGCGTCTTGCTGCAGGCGTGTCCCAACAGTTGCCACGCCGGCTCATGGGCGTCTGGATGCCGTACTCTGTCAGCACGCCCCTGAAGTCCTCGCTGGCATACTGGCTGCCCCGGTCGCTATGAAATATCAGTCCGGTGTGCTTGCCCGGGGATGCCCCTGGCCAGCAGTTTTTCCAGGGGGCAGCGGCTACACGCAGTGAGCAAGCGTGGGGGCCATTTTTCAGCGGGGATCGGCCCCGCCGACCCGCTGGTGCAGGCCCATGGCGAACTGGCCCAGGCCGACCGACCAGTCCGAATAGTCGTTCTCGTGGGTGAAGATCAGCACGTCCGCCGGCTCGACCCCGGCACCGGCCTGCAGGTTGCGCGCAATGGCGGCATAGAGCTCGCGTTTCATCGCGTCGCTGCGGCCGCGCCGCATGGTGATCTCGACCACCACCACCCGCTCCGAGCGCTGGATGCCGTTGAAGCTGCGGTTGCACCAGAACTGGTTGGGGGCATAGTCGGCGACCATGTTGAACAGCTCGTCGGGCGGCATGCCGATGCTGTCGACCAGCGCCTGGTGTATGCCTTGCACGATGGCTTCGCGCTGGGCCTGCGGCGTGTCCTGGGGTAGGTTGGTGCGGATGAAGGGCATGGCTGGGTCTTTCTGGGAAGGCGTTGTCGCCGGATGGCAACAAGGCCGTGATTCTCTGTAGATTCCCGCCGCCACAAAAGCGATATCTTTGCAGTTTCTATGTGCAATAAACTCAATGATGCATCGCCTTCCTCCCCTGAACGCATTGCGTGCCTTTGAGGCTGCCGCAAGGCTGGGCCGCATGACGGCGGCCGCCGAGGAGCTCTCGGTCACGCCCGGCGCGGTCAGCCGCCAGGTGCAGCAGCTCGAGCGCAGCCTGGGCGTGGCCCTGTTCGAGGGCCGCAAGAGCCGCCCCCGGCTCAGCGCCGCCGGCCAGCGCCTGCTGCCGGCGCTGACGGCGGCCTTCGGGCAGATCGACAGCGCGGTGCGCGAGATCAGCGATGACGACGGCGGGCCGCTGGATGTGAGCTGTTTCAGCACTTTTGCCGTCAAATGGCTGATTCCCCGGCTCTTTTCGTTCCATACCCTGCATCCAGGCATCGAGGTGCGGCTGCGCACCACCCCAGTGGATACCGCGCAGGGCGGCTGCGACCTGGCGATCACGGTGGACGATGGGCTTGAGCGCGCGCACATCGCCAGCCAGCCCTGGTTCGCCGAGTGGCTGGGCCCGGTGCTGGCGCCGCCGCTGGCAGGGCGGCTCGGGCTGCGCGGGCCGGCCGATCTGGCCGGCCAGGCCCTGCTGCACACCCGCACCCGGCGCAATGCCTGGGAGATGTGGTGCCGCTCGATGGCGCTGGACCTGCCCACCGCCGCCAGTGGGACCGAATTCGAGCATTACTACTTCACGCTGGAGGCCGCGGTGCGCGGCCTGGGTATCGCGGTCGCGCCCTGGCACCTGGTGATGGACGAGCTGGCGGCCGGCCGGCTGCTGGCACCCTGGGGCTTTCAGCCCTCGGGCTACCACTATGCGGTGCAGCGCCGCGCGGGCGATGGCGGCCGCGGCCAGCCCCGGCTGGACCGGTTCTGCGAATGGCTGCTGGCGCAGCCCGGCTGCGTGCCGCCACCGCAATACCGTGCCGGCCAGGATGGGCACGGATAGCAAAAAGCCACGGCAGGCCGCGGCTTTTTTACAAGGATGGCGGCTGAAACTCAGTCGCGGGACTTGTTGCTGAAGCTCACCGCCGTGTCGCTCATGGCGCGGTTCAGGTCGGCCATCAGGCGGGCGTCCAGCAGCGCGTAGCTCCAGGTACGGTCGTCTTCCTCGGCGCGGCGGGTCTGCTCGTTCCAGTTCTTGCGCACGGCGCGCAGGCCTTCGCTCAGCGAGCGTGCGGGCTCGGCCAGCAGGGCGATCGAGGCGAATGCCACCACCCACAGCAGCGCCCAGCCGGCGACCCAGTGCTGGCTGCCCGCCATCGAGGTGATCCACTCGCTGGCCACCAGCACGCTGGCCACCAGTGCCGCCAGCACCAGACGGGTGCCGCTGCGCTTGCTGGCGAAGGTGTCGTGCAGATGTTCGGCGGCGCGTTCCACACGCTGCACGCCGGTGTGCTCGGTCGGGATATCGGTGTAGAAGAAATGGTTGCTCATGATGTCTGGGCAAGCCCTGCGGGCCTGCAAAAAAGTGCTTCCTTGGAAGCGATGAAAGTATTCTAGGGTTTACCCTATGCAATCTCAAATTTATATTTTGAATTCTTGTCATTCATGTTGGTGATGATTAGGGGAGAATAGGCCTTCCCGCCAGGAGCCCGCCATGCAAACCCACCAGTTCCGCAACCTGGACTTGAACCTGCTGCGCGTGTTCGACGAGGTGATGACCGAGCGCAGCCTCACGCGCGCCGCCGACAAGCTGGCCATCACCCAGCCGGCGGTCAGCAATGCGATGCGCCGCCTGCGCGACGTGCTGGGCGACGAGCTGCTGGTGCGCAGCGGCCAGGGCGTGGCGCCGACGCCGCTGGCGAATGCGCTGTGGCCGGCGGTGCGCGAATCGCTGGCCCGGCTGCAGCAGGCCTTTGCGCCCGAGAGCTTCGATGCGGCCCGCGACCGCCAGGCCTTCGTGCTCGCGATGGCCGATGCGACCACCGCCACGCTGCTGCCGCACCTGGTGGACATCCTGGAGGCCGAGGCGCCGCATGTCTCCGTCCAGGTGCAGCCGCTGACCACGCGCGATCCGCGCGGCATGCTCGACGCCGAATCGGCCGACCTGGCCGTGGGCTATTTCCCCTTCGTGCTGGCCGAGATGACCGCGCGCGCGCAGGCCGGCGCGCTGGTCGACTTCGAAAGCCGGCGCCTGTACGACGGCGAATACATCTGCGTGATGCGGCAGGACCACCCGCTGGCCGAAGGCCTGCTCACGCTCGACCGCTACTGCGGCGCGCGCCACCTGCTGGTGAGCTTCTCGGGCCAGCCCTTCGGTTTTCTGGACGAGGCCCTGGCCTCCATCGGCCGCAAGCGCCGCGTGGTGATGACGGTGAACCAGTACTTCACCGCCGCCCGCGTGGCGGCCCAGAGCGACCTGCTGACCGTGCTGCCGCGGCACATCGTGCCCATCATCGGCCTGGCCGGGCAGCTGGCCTGCCGGCCGCTGCCGCTGCGCGTGGAGGCGGTGCACGTGGACGCGCTGTGGCGCACGCGCAGCCGGCATATCCCGGCGCCGGCGCTGGCGTGGATGCTGCTGGCGCTGGAGCGCGCCACCAAGGCCGCTTTCCCCGACCAGGAGCTGCCGCTGTAGCAGCGGTTAGCATGGCGGCATGAAGCTGCAAGTCCTCTCTGATCTGCACCTGGAGACCGATCCGCATTTCCGCGCCGTGCCGGCGCCCGGCGCCGATGTGCTGGTGCTCGCCGGCGACATCGGCTCATACCAGCCCGGCTCGCGGCTGCCGGGCGATGATTTCGGGCTGGCGCAATTCAGCCCGCGCTCGGCCGGCGGGCGCTGGCCCGTGCCGGTGCTGATGGTGCCGGGCAACCACGAGTTCGACGGCATGGATTTCGATCTGGCCTACCAGCGGCTTGCCGCCTGCTGCGAGCGCCTGGGCATCGTGCTGCTGGAGCGCGGCGTGCATGTGCTGGGCGGCGTGCGCTTCGCCGGCACCGCGCTGTGGAGCGACTTCGACGCGATCGCGCTGCACTCGGGCGTGCAGGACGTGGGCAGCCTGCTGCGCCAGCGCGAGAAGGCCTACAAGGCCGCCAACTTCTACCTGGGCAAGACCGCCACCACGCGCCATGGCGAGCCCTTTCTGGCGGCGCAGATCCGCGACGAGGCCCTGCGGTGCCAGGACTGGCTGCGCGCGGCGCTGCTCCAACCCTTCGACGGGCCGACGGTGGCGGTCACCCATTTCGCGCCCAGCCTGCGCAGCGCCGATCCGCGCTACGGCCTCACGCCGGGCACGGCCGGTTTTTGCAACCAGCTCGATGCGCTGCTGCCCCATGCCGACCTGTGGATCCACGGCCACCTGCATGCGCCCAGCGACTATGTGGCCAGCGGCACGCATGCCGACGGCCGGCCCTGGCGCTGCCGCGTGGTGGCCAACCCGCTGGGCTATGCGCGCAAGGGCGAGCAGGAGGGGTTTCGGCCAGGCTTCACCGTGGCGGTCTGAGCCTTGAGGGGAGGAGCGCGGGCGGCGCACGGCCGCCGATGGATTGTTCTTGACGCCGCGCCTCGGCGGAGGTCGTGGATTGATGCGCGGGCTGGTATGCCCCGCGGGGCAATCGCAGTTGAAATATTCGAGGGAGGGAGACTGCTATGTGGACGACCAGGAAAATAATCTATTTCCTATTGATGGGGGCTGCCATTGCATTGGCCATTTTCTACATGCGCAATTCCGGTATCCATGGAGATGGGCCTGATGGGGCGGCGTTGAATGACAGGATCGAAAAAATCAGCACGGGAGATGATCGCGCGGAAATTCGGGCCGTGCTCTTTGATTATTGGCGCTCAGGTAATTACGAAGACACGGTCGGCTTGATAAAAAAGGCCTATGAAAAGGATCTGATCAGTTCCGATGAATACTATGGCGAGCTGGCGCATGTCTTGTCAATTGACTACGGTCAACCCAAGGAAATTATTGATGAAATATTTAATTCTGACAATTTATACGGCAAGACAGTCCTGCTCTCTCATCTTTCGATCCCCATGGGAATATACGAAAGACTGTCCATGGCAGAAAGCGCGGATGTGCTGGATTTATTGGGGAATGCTCGGCCTAAGTTTTCTCCCATTGTTAGTGAGCTGGGTATTTCATCCATCTCCACATATGGAAGCTGGCTGCAGGCGATAAGGGTTTTTCATGGAAGTGATGCCAATTTCCATGTGTATTTGAATGATCTTATATCCAATAATCTTGAGGACCCCCGAGAGATCGTCGCAATGATGTACTCCTTCCCCAAAAGTGAGCTGGAGGGCCATCTGGGGCCGCATGCGCTGGCGCGCTTGAAAGACACGGCCTTCCATTACAAGAGAAGCTATCCCGATAACAGCGTTGCCAATCTTGCCTTCGAGACATATGAAGAGCCGCGATAGCCTTGCATGGCTGGATCAGGCATGCTATGCCCTTGGAAGCTGACGTGAATCAACGCAGCGGCGCCGTCTTGCGACTATGCTTGGTGGGTCACCCACCAACCCAGGAGTCATGAACATGCGAATTCTGCTGGCTGTCGACGGCAGTGCCTACACCCAGAAAATGCTGGAATACCTCGTAAGCCATCCGAACTGGGCGGCTGCGGGCAACGAATACACCGCGCTCACGGTGAGCGCACCGCTGCCGCCGCATGCCGCCAAGATGCTGAGCAAGGATCTGGTGGCCGACTATTTCGACGAGGAGGCGCAGAAGGTGCTGGCGCCGGTGCGCGAGTTCCTGGCGGGCCACCAGGTCGCGGTGCAGTGCCTGAGCAAGGTCGGCCCGATCGGCGAGACCATCAGCCGGGTGGCGGACGAGGGCGGCTACGACCTGCTGGTCATGGGCACGCGCGGCCATGGTGCCTTGGCCAAGCTGGTGGTGGGCTCGGTGGCCACCCAGGTGCTGGCGGCGAGCAAGGTGCCGGTGCTGTTGATTCGCTGAGTTTCAGCATGCCGCCGGGGCTGTTTGCCCTGACGGCTCCAGGCTGGCGCGCGCGGTGCTCAGCATGGCCTCGGTCAGCGCCTGCAGCAGGCCGGATTGCAGGTTCCAGCAGTGCCAGTACAGGTCCACCGCCAGCACGTGCGCGGGCGCGATGTTGACCAGGCTGCCGTCGGCCAGGCCGGGGCGGGCCAGCAGTTCGGGCACCACGCCCAGGCCCCAGCCGGCGGCCACCGCGCGCAGCTGGCCTTCGGAGCTGGGCAGGTACAGGTGCTGCAGGTCCACGCGCGGCAGCCCCATGGCCTGGGCCACGAACACGGCCTGCATGTCGTCCTTGCGGTTGTACGAGAGAAAGGGCAGGTCGCGGAAATTGCCGCGCGACAGGCCCTGCGGCACATGCTGCGCGGCGTAGCCCGGCGCGGCCACCGCCACGTAGTGCATCGCGCCCAGCGGTACCATGCGGCAGCCGCGCAGCGCCTGCGACAGGGTGGTCACGCAGCCCAGCACCTCGCCGGAGCGCAGCCAGTCCTGCGTGAAATCCTGGTCGTCGGCGATCACCTCCAGGGACAGGCGCTGCTGCGCCAGCCCCTGCAGCGCGGGCAGCGCCCAGGTGGCGATGCTGTCGGCGTTGATGGCGATGGAGATGCGCTCGTTGTCCTGGTCGCCATGGGCCAGCGGCGCGAGCTCCTGCAGGTCGCGCTCCAGATCGGCGCGCAGCAGGCGCAGCTGCTTCACATGCTTGAGCAGGCGCTGCCCGGCAGCGGTGGCCTTCAGCGGCCGGCTGCGCACCACCAGCACCGAGCCCACCTGCGCCTCCAGCGCGCGCAGGCGCTGCGACACGGCCGATTGCGTCACATGCAGGCGCAGCGCGGCCTTCTCGAAGCCGCCTTCCTCGACGATGGCGGCCAAGCATTCCAGCGCGGCGGGGTCCAAATTGCTCATGGAGCCGCAGTGTAGCGGCAGGCCGCCTGGGGGCGGGCGTGTGCAAGCCTGTCACAGGCCTGTCACCTGGGGCTTCTACAGTCGCGCGATTTGCCGGACGTGGATGGGAGAAGCAATGCGCGGATATGCAATGGTCTGGAGCAGGGGCGCGGTGGCCGCCGCCTGCATGGTGCTGTGCGGCGCGGCCGGGGCCAAGGATTTCACTCAGGGCAATTTCGTGGCATACCGGGTCGCCCCCTCGGGATCGGGCCCGCTGCCGATCTATGTGGACGAGTACCAACCCGACGGCACCTGGGTACAGGCGGTTGCGTTGCCGACGGCGAATGCCGCCGGTGCCAAGGCTTTCATGGCTGGCACCAAGGGCTCGGAAGGGCTGCTCAACCGCTCTGCCGACCGCCGCTGCCTGGCCCTGCCGGGCTATGCGGTCGAGGCCAGCTATTCCAAGGCTGCGCTCGATGGCGAAGCTGCCAGCAATGCGCCGCGCGCTGTGGCATTCGTGGCGGCGGATGGCGGCATCGGCGGGGTGGCAGGCCTGGGTTCCTCGGCCATCGACAAAGGGGCTATCCGCAGCGCCGCCACCCAGGATTGCAGCGCTGCCTGGGCCAGCGGCGACGAGGGCACGGCCAACCAGGGCGGAACCTGGTATGGCGCCAGCGGAAGTACCAGCGGCACCCAGATATACAAAAGCAAGGCCCAGGGACTCACGATGGCCGCGGGGCAGCTCTATGCCTATGCGGACAAGACGCTCAATTACTTTGATGGCGCGCCGCCCACGGCTGCGGGCAAGCCCAAGGCGCTGGCCTTCGACAAGGCGCCGGGCAACCTGCGCGGGATCGCCTTTCTGGACCTGGATGGCGACGGCGCCCTGGACACGCTCTATGGCGCGGACAATGGCGGCGACCAGCTCGTGAAGTACGCCTGGAGCGCGGCCCAGTCCAAGTGGCTGGCGGCGGGAACGCTGGCCTTGGGCGGCATCCACGGCCTGGTGGCCGTGGATACGGGCGAGGGCAATGTGATGCTGCTGGTCACCACCGAGAAGTCATCCCAGGTGCAGCGCCTGTTCGACCGCTCGGGCAAGGGCCAGGCACTGGCCGGGGCTTTCGAGACCCTGGTCGGCGCGCCGCAGGCCAGCGGCAATCTGTTCTACGGCCTGGCGCTCGCGCCCGAAGCCGAGCCGCCCGCGCAGCGCCCGCAGCCGCCGGCGCACTTGTCGGTGACTCCGGGCGGCAACAGTGTCAGCGCGAGCTGGGATGCCATGGCCGGGGCGGCCTACTACGTGGTGGAAGTGTCGGTGGGCACGGACTTCACCACTGGCGTGGGCCAGACCGCCGTGGTGGCTGCCAGTCAGGCGATGCTGAGTAACCTGGACGTAGGTGAGCATCAACTGCGTGTGCGCGCCGTCAACAGCGTGGGCGGCAGCGCCAGCACCACGCCGCAGCCGTTCACCGCCGCGGCGGCGCCCACCACCGGGCTGCCGCCGCTGTCGGCATACTCCGGCGTGGTGGGCGATCCCTACGATGCGCTGGCCAGCCAGGGGCTGTCGTTCACGGTTGGCGACGCGCTGGGCGCGGGCGCGGTGCAGATCAGCGCCACCTCCAGCAATCAGGCGGTGGTGCCCGACGCCAACCTGCAGGCCGGCAACAACGATGGCGCGGCCACGCTCAGGATCACGCCTGCCGGCGTGGGCTATGCGGACATCACCGTCACGCTGGGCAATGCCGCCGGCGCCACCGCCACGCGCACCATCAAGTACGCCGCATCGGCCAATGTGGGCAACAGCGACGGCACGCGCTGGTACGCGGGCCGCTCCGACGGCTCCACCGCCATCCTGCGCGACGGCGGCAGCACCATGCTGGTAGGCGACGACGAAGGCCCCAAAGACCCCGATCTTTCCGGCAACGCCGGCATGGCGCCCGACGGCAATGCGGTGTTCGGCTGGGCGGTCGACCAGTCGGGCCTGCCGCTGGCGCCGTTGCTGGTGGATAGCGGCCTGGGCATCAGCAGCGGCAGCTGCCCGGCGGGCGCGACCGGCCTGGCCAGCTGCAAGGCCGATGGCGAGGTGGACATCGAAGCCAGCTTCGCGCTGGGTGGGCGCATCTACCTGAGCGGCTCGCATTCCAACAGCAAGAGCGGCAACAGCCGGGCCGACCGCTGGCGCTTCTTCGCCGCCGACGCCAGCGGCGCGGGCCGGGACACGCAGCTGCAGGTGCAGGGCTACTACCAGTGGCTGCGCGAAGACCTGCGCAGCTGGGACAGCGCCAACCAGCACGGCCTGGGCGCAGACTATTTCGGCCTGGTGGCCAGCTCCAGCGGCGGCGCCAACCAGGAGCCCGAGAGCGCCACGCTGGCGGGCTTTTCCATCGAGGGCATGAGCACCAGCCCCGATGACTCGGCCGCCTGGTTCGGCTTTCGCGCGCCCATGGTCGCCGCGCCCGGCGCCCCGGCGGTCACGCCCGCGGATGCCAGCGGCCGCACGCACGCGCTCATCGTGCCGGTCGGCAACTACAGGGATCTCGCCATCGCGGCCAACGGCGGCACCAAGGGGGCGGCGGTCTTTGGCGCGCCCATCCGGCTCGACCTGCAGGGCCGCGCCATCCGCGAGATCCGCAAGAACGCGGCGGGCGAATACCTCATCATCGCCGGCCCTTCCGCGGGCGCGGGCTTGAGCTTTCAGCTCTACAGCTGGGATGGCAGCGCCAACGCCGCCGGCCTGGCCACCAACCTGCGCCTGCGCAACGCCGATCTCGGCGCCTTCACCAAGCCCGCCACCGAATGCGCGGCCGAAGGCATAGGCGCGCTGCCGGCCAGCCTGGCTGCGGGCGGCGGCGTGCAGATCATCAGCGACTGCGGCGATGCCGACTTCTACAACGACGGCCAGGCCGCCAAGGACCTGCAATACGCCGCCTGGAAGAAGTTCCGCGGCGACACCGTGGCCATGGCGCCGCTGTCCAGCGTGGCGCTGCAGCAGCAGGCGGACGAGCAGACCAGCGCGCAATTCACCGCCACGGCCAGCGCCGCCGGCACGCTGCGCGCGGTGGCCCTGCCCGCCAGCGCACCCGCGCCGAGCTGGGAGCAGGTGATGGCCGGCCAGGGCGCCGACGGCCAGGCCGCCGCCTGGGCCAGCGCCGCGCAAGCTGTGCCGGCGGGCAGCGCCCAGCCGCTGGCCATTGCCGGGCTGGCGGTGGGCGTGGCGTACAAGCTCTATGCGGTCTCCGTCTCGCCCGAGGGCTGGGCCAGCGCGCTGGCCCAGCAGGCCATCGCCGCGCCCACGCCCATAGGCACGAGCCTGCCCGGCAGCAATGGCCAAAGCGCCAGCGTGAGCGGAGGCGGCGAAGGTGGTCAGTGGCAGTTTGCCTCCAACTCGCCCGGCTACGGCGCGCTGCCCACCCAGCCGGCGCTGCCCCAGGGCCAGCGCTTTCCGTATGGCGGCCTGGGCTTCGTGCTGGTGGGCGGGGCCGCGGGCTCCACGGCCACGGTCACGCTGCAGCTGCCCGAGGCCGCGCCCGCGCAGGCCGTGCTGTGGAAGTTCGGCGCCACCGCCGATCAGCCGAGCGCGCACTGGTACCAGCTGCCCGCCGCCAGCTATGGCTTTGCGGCCGACCGCCGCTCGGTGGCGTTCAGCGTCGCCGACGGCCAGCTGGGCGACAGCGACCTGCAGGCCAATGGCGTGATCGTGGACCCGGTGGCCGTGGGCCTGCCCGAGGACGGGCCGGCGATCCCGCCCGCCGCCATGCCCACGCCGGTACCCGGCCTGGCGAGTGCGATGCAGGCCGTGCTGGCGCTGCTGCTGGCCGGCGCGGCCGCCTCGCGCCGCCGCCGCTAGCGGCCGGGGACCACGTCTGCAGTATTAGCTGATCTGATGAATTTGCTGAAAGTTTAATCCTACTTTTGTATTTGATGGCGCTGTAGCACACTGTGGCGCATGAAAGTCATCATTCTTGGCGCAGGCATCATCGGCACCAGCACCGCCTGGCATTTGCTGCAATCGGGGCACGAGGTGGTCGTTGTCGACCGCCAGCCCGATGCGGCGCTGGAAACCAGTTTTGCCAATGCGGCGCAGATCTCGGTGAGCTATTGCGAGCCCTGGGCCAACAAGCATGCGCCACTCAAGGCGCTGAAGTGGATGTTCGATTCCGAGGCGCCGCTGCTGCTGCGCCCGCAGCTCGACCCCGCGCAGTGGCGCTGGTGCCTGCAGTTCCTGGCCCAGTGCAACGACCAGGCCTTTGCCCGCAACGTGCAGCAGATCGTGGCGCTCGGGGCGTACAGCCATGCGGCGCTCAAGCAGGTGGTGGCCGAGACGGGCATCAGCTTCAACCGGCTTGAGCGCGGCATTGCCCACTTCTTCACCTCGCAGCAGGCGGTGGACGATGCGGCCTATGCGGTGGAGCTGATGCGCCAGCACGGCGTGCACCGCCGCATGGTGACGACCGAGGAGTTCCTGGCCATCGAGCCCGCGTTCAAGCCCTATGCGGCACACATCAAGGGCGGCACCTTCACCGCGTCGGACGAGAGCGGCGATGCCCGCGTGTTCACCCAGCAGCTGGCGCGGCTGTGCGCGGCGCGCGGCGTGCAATTCCTGTACAGCCATGACGTGGTGCGGCTGAACCAGGCCGGCGGCGCGATCGAGTCGGTCACGGTGCGCGCTCGCGGCGAAGGGGGCGAGGGTGGCGGCGAGGCCAGGACCCTGCGCGGCGACGCGGTGGTGGTGGCCTGCGGCAGCTATAGCGCGCCGCTGCTGCGCTCGGTGGGCGTGAACGTGGCCATCTACCCCGGCAAGGGCTACAGCGCCACGCTGCCCATCCTGCGGCCCGAGGCCGCGCCCTTCGTCTCGTGCATAGACGATGGCAACAAGCTGGCGATGAGCCGGCTGGGCAACTCCTTGCGGGTGGCCGGAACCATCGAGCTCAATGGCTTCGACACCTCGCTGAGCAGCCCGCTGGCCCAGGCGCGCTGCCGCATGCTGGTGCGCCGCATCGAGGAGCTGATGCCCGGCGTCTGCGACACCCGCCTGCCCGAGCAGGGCGGCAGTCCGCAGTTCTGGACCGGCCTGCGCCCGGCCACGCCCACCAACATCCCCTACATCGGCCGCACCGGCATCGGCAAGCTGTGGATCAACGCCGGCCATGGCACGCTGGGCTGGACGCACGGCGCGGGCTCGGGCAAGGCCATGGCCGAGCTGATCAGCGGCCGCAGGCCCGAGATGCCGTTCGGCTTCTACGGCTGTGAGCCGCCGCCGGCCGCGCGGTGGAGCAAGCAGGCCTCGCTGGCATAGGCCAGGCGGCGATCGCCTCGTCAGTGCAGCGCGGGCTGGCCGCGGGCGGCCAGAAAACTCAGCAGCAGCCCTTCGAAGTCTTCGGGGTTCTCCATCTGCGGCCAGTGGCCGATCTCGGGCAGGCTCATGTGCACCGCATCGGGCAGTGTGTTGGCCAGCGTCTGCACCAGGGCCGGTGGCATGCACAGATCCTGCCCGCCGCTGACCAGCAGCGCCGGCTGGCCCAGCTGCCGGTAGCGGCTCACCGGTTCCTGGCATTCGGCCAGCATCTGCAGCACGCGCTGGTAGGCCAGCGGCTGCAGCTGGGTGATGGCATGGCGCGCCAGCGCCTGCCCGGCGGGCAGGGCCTTGCGCCCGGTCTGCTGCAGCACCAGCTGCTCGGCAAAACGGGCCAGCGACGGCTCCTTGTCGTGCTGCGCCAGCAGCTGCAGCCGGGTGTCCACCCAGTGGCCGCGGCTGTCGGCATCCAGCGCCGGGCCGCCGGCCACCAGCACCAGGCGCCGCACCAGGGCCGGATGGCGCAGCGCCAGCTCTAGCGCCACCATCGCGCCTACCCCATGGCCCACGACATGGGCATGGGGGATCTGCAGGGTCTCCAGCAGGCCGGCCGCGGTGGCCGCCAATGCCTGCAGGCTGTAGCCGCTGGCCGGCGGCGGGCCGTTGCGGTAGCCCGGCATGTCCCAGGCAATCGCGCGCCAGCCCTGGCTGGCCAGCAGCTCCACTTGCGGGGCGAAACCCAGATGGTCGCTGTCGGCATCGTGCAGCAGCAGCACGGCGGGGCCGCTGCCCAGCATGGCGAAGGTGGGAAGAAGAGGCATGGACGGATGTGGCGCGGCGGCGGGTATGCACCCACCCGCACCAAGGCAAAGAGGCAGGGTCGATAATAGCCCAGTATTTTTCGCCACTATCCGCAACCTTCCGCGCTTGAGCGCGGAGCTCTCCGAGTGAATCTCCCTCCTCCCAAGCACCTGCTGCATGGCGCCGCAACCGCTGCGCCCTTCGATTCGCGCGAGTTCCGCGACGCGCTGGGCCGCTTTGCCACCGGCGTGGCGGTGGTCACGGCCGTCTCCGCCGCAGGCGACAAGCTGGGGTTGACCATCAGCTCTTTCAACTCGGTGTCGCTGGCACCGCCGCTGGTGCTGTGGAGCCTGATGCAGACCTCGTCCTCGCTGCAGGCCTTTCGCGCGGTGGGGCATTTCGCGGTCAACGTGCTGTCGGCCGAGCAGCTGCCGCTGGCCGAGCAGTTCGCCCGCCGGGATGTGGACCGCTGGGCCGGCGTGGCCCATCTGCCGGGGCCTGGCGGCACGCCGCTGCTGGAGGGCGCGATCGCCACTTTCGAGTGCCGCAGCCACAGCCAGCTGGATGCGGGCGACCATGTGATCTTTCTCGGCGAGGTGCTGCACTGCACCCACCGCAGCGGCGTGCCGCCGCTGCTGTACCACGGCGGGCGCTTCTATACCGAGCATCCGCTGTAGCGCGGGCCAGGCAAGAAAAAAAAAGCTGCTGAGTGCATCAGCAGCTTTTTTTCTTTCTCATCGGCGCGGGCCCTTGGAGTGTGCGCAGGGCCCGCGCCTTTCACTGTGCGCCGCTCGTGGCTGCGGCGCCCGGTGATTATTCCCCATAATTGCCTTCGCCGACCACCAGGTGGCCCGAGCGGATGGCCTGGATGGTTTCCTGGCGCACGGTCTCGCGGCTCAGCGTGGAGGGGGTGCGGGTGTCGGGGAAGTTCATGCGGTCGCCGACCACCGGCAGCGTGTCGTTGCGCTGGGCGGCGATGGCCTCGGCCTGGACCTGGGCGCGGGTCAGCGTGCTGGTGGTGGCAACCGGGGGAGCGTAGGAGCCTTCGCCTTCGAAGATCGAGCCGGCCTGGGCAGCGGCGGCGCCCAGTGCAAGCGCGGCGGCAATGGTGGCAATACGTGCGTTCAACATTTTTCAATCCTTTCCACAGTGGCGGTCGGCCCCATGGTCGATCGCTTCGTTGAGCTGGAGCGTTGAGCTTTTTGTGCTTTTCGTTCAACGATGGAGAAAGTATAGATTTGGGACGGCCGAAGATAAATCACCTGAATCAGAACTCATTGTTCCGATGTCGATAACAATCTGGGTGAAAGTATCTGGGTAATCCCGGGGCTGTATCCGCCGGTTGAGCATGGTGTCTTCGCCGACCGGCAGCGTCCGGTTCTCGAACATGGGGCGAAGTCCCGATGCGGTGAGACTTGCAGCGTCGCCACCAGCGGCTGTCTGGTGCGCTTGCCCTGCAGGCGTTGGAATTCCTCCGCGGCGATGGCCACGACTTCATCGCGGCCATGCTCGTTAAGGTGCCGAGGCCCTTCGCGGCGAACGCGCCGCACCGGCTCGCTGAGCCGGGCGAAGCGCTTACTTCTCGACGAAGGCGCGCTCGACCACGAAGTCGCCGGGGGTGGTGGTATTGCCTTCCTTGAAGCCGCGCTTTTCGAGCAGCTCCTTGAGTTCGGCCAGCATCGCCGGGCTGCCGCAGAGCATGATGCGGTCGGTCTCGGGGTTGAGCTCCGGCAGGCCGATGTTCTGCGGGAAGGTGCCGGCGTTGATCTGGTTGGAGATGCGGCCGTGGTTGCGGAAGGGCTCACGGGTGACCGTGGGGTAGTAGATGAGCTGCTCGCGCACGATCTCGCCCAGCAGCTCGTGTTCGGGCAGTTCTTTTTCAAACAGCTGCTGGTAGGCCAGTTCGGCCGCATGGCGCACGCCGTGCACCACCACCACCTTCTCGAACTTCTCGTAGGTCTCGGGGTCGCGCGCCACCGACAGCCAGGGCGCAAGGCCCGTGCCGGTGCCGATCAAATACAGGTTCTTGCCGGGCAGCAGGTAGTCGATCAGCAGCGTGCCGGTGGGCTTCTTGCCGACGATGACGGTGTCGCCGACCTGGATGTGCTGCAGCTTGCTGGTCAGCGGGCCGTTGTCCACCTTGATGGACAGGAACTCCAGGTGGTCTTCGTAGTTGGGGCTGGCGATGGAGTAGGCGCGCAGCAGGTTCTTGCCATCCACCTTCAGGCCGATCATCGTGAAGTGGCCGCTGGAAAAGCGCAGCGCCGGATCGCGGGTGGTGGTGAAGGAGAAAAGGCGGTCGGTCCAGTGGTGGACGGACAGCACGCGTTCTTCGAGAAAAGCGCTCATGGCAGTGACTCTGGCAATGTGAAACGGATGGAACGGCTTGCCCGGGTAAACCTGGAGAGCAAGCAGGTTGTATATCTATAAACGCTATTGTTCCCGATTCCTACAACATAGATGTTATAAGGGAATATCCGCGGGTTGGAAGCTGCGCCAGATCAAACTGCGTGCAATCCTAGAGTGTCAGAAGTTGTCCAGGATCTTGGAGATGGAGGTCGATGCCAGCAGCACATGGGGCAGCAGCTCGGCTTCGACCTTGGCCGCGGTCCAGCGCGTGGACGGCACCGAGATGTTGATCGCGCCGATGGGCAGGCCGTTGTGGCCGGTAATGGGCGCGCCGACCGAGATGTCGCCAATCACCGTCTGGTTCTGCACGATGGCGAAGCCGTCTTTTTCGGCCTGCTCGATGTGGCGCATCAGCACCTCGGGATTGGTCTCGGTCTGGGCGGTGATGCGGGCGATGGGCGTGGCGGCGATGATCTGCTCGCGCATGGCCGGGTCGAGCCGCGCGAGCATGGCCCGCCCCGAGGCGGAGTAGATCGCCGGCAGGCGCGAGCCCACGGTGAAGTCGGAGTTGAACAGGTGCCGGCCCGGGATGCGCGCGATGAAGACGATTTCGTAGCCGTCCAGCTCCTGCAGGTTCGAGGTTTCGCCGAGCACATGCGTCATCTCGACCAGGTAGGGCGAGGCGCGATCGATGATGCGGCGCGAGCGCAGGTAGTTGTACGACAGGCTCAGCACCTCGGGCGCGAGGCCGTAGAGGTTGGTGCCGGGCAGGCGGCGGATGTAGTGCAGGTGCTCCAGCGTGTAGATGATGCGCTGGGTGGCGCTGCGGTCCAGCCCGGCGGCGCGGGCGATCTCGGCGATGGACATTTCGCGGTGCGTGTCGCGGAAGGCTTCCAGCACCTGGAAGGCCTTGGCCACCGAGCCCACGAACAGGGACGATTCGCGGGGGTCGGCCTCGGCGGTGGCAGTGGTTCTGGGGTGGCGCATCAGTGCTCGGATCGGCAAGGGTTGTTCTTAAAAATCATAGCTGCTGGCGCTTGTATATCAATACATTCAAAGCGAAAAATATCTAAATTTCAATCAGGGTAAGCGCCAGCAGCTCATGTTTTTTCAGGCGATGTAGCTGGCATCCAGGCGGGCGGCCTGTACCGCGCCCAGCAGGCGCAGCGTGGTTTCGAATTCGCTGTGCAGGATGGCCAGGACTTCGGCCGCGCCCCGCGGCCCGCGCGCGGCCAGGCCATACAGCGGCGCCCGCCCCAGCAGCACCGCGTCGGCCCCGAGCGCCAGCGCCTTGGCGATATCGCTGCCGCGGCGTATGCCTCCATCGACAAAGATGCGCATCTTGCCATGAAGCGCGCCGGCAATGGCGGGCAGCTGCTCCAGTGGGCTGGGCGCGCCGTCGAGCTGGCGCCCGCCGTGGTTGCTGATGACGATGCCGTCAGCGCCGGCGCTTAGCGCCCGCATGGCATCGGGCACGGTGAGCAGCCCCTTGACGATCACCGGGCCCTGCCAGTGCCGGCGCACCCAGGCGAGGTCGTCCCAGGTCAGGGCCATGTCCATCTGGCGGCTCATCGCGGCGGCCTGCTGCTGCAGGTTGGCGGCCATGCCCGAGCTGCGCGCCAGGTTGACGAGCTGGGGCGAGCCGCGCTGGCGCAGCATGCGCAGACACCAGCGCGGGTGGGTCGCCAGATCGGCGAGCAAGCGCATGGTCCACGGGATCGGCATGCGAAAGCCGTTGCGGATGTCGTGGTCGCGCTTGCCGTGGACCATGGTGTCCACGGTGAGCATCAGCGCGGAAAAGCCCGCGGCCTGCGCGCGCGCCATCATGCTTTCGGCGATGCGCCGGTCTTTTTGCACATACAGCTGCAGCCACAGGTCGCCGCTGCTGGCGGCGCGCACATCCTCGATCAGCGAGGTGGAGGCGGTGGACAGCACGAAGGGCACGCCGGCCTGCTGCGCGGCGCGGGCCAGCACCTCTTCGGCGCGCGGCCAGTACAGGCCATTGAGGCCCGTGGGGCCGACGAAGACCGGCAGCGCCTGCCGGCGGCCGAACAGCTCGATGCCGGTATCGACCTCGGAGACATCGACCAGCGCCCGGGGCTGAAAGGTGACCCGGCCCCAGGAGGCGAGGTTGCGCGCCATGGCGTGGCCGTCCTCGGCGCCGCCTTCGAGGTAGTCGAACGCGAAGCGGGCCAGGCGCCGGCGCGCCAGCGCACGGTAGTCCTTGACGGCGGGCAGCATCTCAGAGTGTCTGCTCATGTGCGAGGCGCTGCTGCAGCTCGGCGCGCAGCCGCGTGGCCAGTGCGGGATCGCAGGTCACCAGCGGTGCGAGCAGGTGCGGCGCGTGCACGCCCACCAGGTCCCACACGGCTTTCATCGGGCCGGGGTTGGTCTCGGCGAAGGCCATGTCCATCAGCGGGATCAGCTCGCGGTGCAGCCGCTGCGCCTCGGGCGTCTTGCCCTGGGCCAGCAGCTGGTACATGGCGTTCCAGGTCTTGGGAATGAGGTTGGCCGTGACGACGATGCCGCCCTGGGCGCCGGCTGCCATGTGCACGGGCAGCAGCGTGTCTTCGCCGCTGAGCACCGAGAAGTCGCTGGAGACGCCGGCCACCACTTTCAGGAAGTGGTACATGTCGGTGTTGCAGGCCTTCATGCCGATGATGTTCTCGTGGCGCGAGAGCTCGTGCAGCACCTCGGGAGCGATGGCGATGCGGGTGCGGTACGGGATCTCGTAGATCACCACCGGCAGCGGCGATGCGTCGGCGTAGCGCAGGAAGTAGTCGCGTATGCCCTGCTGGGTGGGCGTGGTGTAGTAGGGCGTGAGCACCATCAGCGCGTCGGCGCCGGCGGCGGCCAGGGCCTGGCCCGCGTCCATCGCGTCATGAAAGCCCGGGTCGAGCACGCCGGCGATTACCGGCAGGCCGGGGTCGAGGTGCTCGCGCACCAGCGACACCATGCGGGCGCGCTCGCTGCGCGACACCGCGCCGTATTCGCCGGTGCCGCCCAGCGGCACGGTGCCTCGGATGCCGCTGCCCGCCAGGTGGGCCAGCAAGGCCTTGAGCGCGGCGGCGTCGATGCGGCCGTCGGCGGTGACCGGCGTGGCCAGGGCCGGGAAGATGCCCTTGAGGGTTTGCGAGGTGATGCGTTGGGTCATGGTGGTTCTTTGCGTCAAGCGGAGGTGCGGCGGCGCAGCCAGTCCGCACAGGTGATCAGGATGCCGATGAAGGCGAACAGGCAGGTGGAGACCGCGGCGATGACCGGTGAGATCTGCAGCGTCACCTCGTCCCAGAACTGCTTGGGCAGCGTGGAGCTGAGGCCGCCCGAGGCGAATAGCGAGATCGTCAGCTCGTCGAACGAGGTCGCGAAGGCGAACAGGAAGGACGAGGTCAGGCCCGCGGCGATGATGGGGAAGGTCACGTAGCGCAGCGTCTGCCAGGGCCGTGCGCCCAGGCTTTGCGCGGCCAGGTCCAGCCGCGTGTCGTAGTTGCGCAGCACGGCCATCATGGTCATCACCACGTAGGGGATGGCGATCACCGTGTGGCCCAGCACCAGGCCCAGCGAGGTGCCCACCAAGCCCACCTTGGCGAAGAAATAGAACATGCCGACGGCGATGATCATGCGCGGGATGATCAGCGGCGCGAGCACGAAGCCCAGCACCAGCGCCTTGCCGCGCATCTGGCCGCGCACCAGCAGGAAGGCCACCGGCGTGCCGACGGCCATGGCCGCCAGTGCCGCCAGTGCCGCGAAGAAGCCCACGGTGAAGGAGCGCAGCGTGGCCGACAGCCATAGCGGCGAGGCCAGCATGTCCTGGTAGTGCTGCAGCGTGAAGCCCTGCGGCGGCCAGTTCAGCCCCGACTTGCCGGCGAACGACATCGGGATCATCAGCAGCGCCGGCACGCTCAGGAAGAACAACAGCACGATGACCACCAGGCGCAGCGGCGTGGAGTCGCCCTGCTGCACCTCGCGGCGGCGCGATCCGGGGATGCGTGGCACCAGTGCCAGCAGCTTGTCGCTGGCCGTGCCCAGCAAGCCCAGCAGCGTGTCGCAGAGGTTGCGCATGGCACCGCTGCCGTGGCTGGACTTGGTGGACTGCGCACCGGTCATGGTGGACAGGCCCAGCACCTTGTCGTAGAGCGCGAACACCGCCAGCACCACCACCAGGAGCAATACCGAGATCGAGCCTGCGAAGCCCCAGTTCATCACCTGCAGCACCTGCTCGATGATGAGCTGGGTGATCATGGTCTCCTTGCGGCCGCCCAGCAGCTGCGGCACGATGAAGAAGCCCACCGCGGTCACGAACACCATGATGGCGCCCGCGGCCACGCCGGGCATGGACAGCGGAAAGTACACGCGCCAGAAGGCGGTGCCGGGGCGCGCGCCCAGCGTGAGCGCGGCGCGGGGCAGGTTGCGGTCGATGTTCTCCATCACCGACAGCATGGTCAGCACCGCCAGCGGCATCAGCGCGTGCACCATGCCCACCAGCACCGCGCCGAAGCTGTAGAGCATGTTCGACGGCGCATCCGCGAGGCCCAGCGCCAGCAGCAATTGGTTGACCACGCCGTTGCGGCCCAGCATCACGATCCAGGCGAAGGCGCGCACCAGGAAGCTGGTCCAGAACGACAGCAGCACCCAGAACACCCAGCGGCTCTTGCGCTCCTTGCCAAGCGACGAGACCAGGTAGGCCACCGGGTAGCCGCCGACGATGGACAGCAGCGCGGTGATCAGCGAGATCTTCAGCGTGATCAGCATGGTGTCCAGGTACACCGACGAGGCGAACAGCTGCTGGTACTTGCCCAGCGTGAAGGCGCCGTTGCTGTAGATGCTGAGCAGCAGCAGCTGGCCCACCGGGTAGACCAACAGCACCAGGAACAGCAGCACCAGCGGCGCCGCCATCAGCGCGGGCTTGACCCAGGCGGGGCGGGGGGCGGCGGCGCGGCTCATGATGGCTCGGGCACCGCCACGGCGTCGGCGCAGGACCAGCCGAAGCTCACGGCGGCGCCTATGCCAAAGCCCTGGGTGCTGGCGGAGGTGGGAAAGGACAGCACGATGGGGCTGTTGCCCAGCTGCGCCGACGATAGGTAGAGCTTGGTCAGCCCGCCAGTGATCATGGTGTCCATCACCTGGCCGGTGAAAGACTGCTGGGCGTTACCTGGGGCGCAGCCCACGGTGATGTTCTGCGGCCGCACCATCACCTGCACGGCCGAGCCGGCGGACAAGGGCTGGTGGGCCGAAGCGCGGATTGCCGCACCCGTGCCCGCCAGCGCGATTTCGGCTTGGCCGCCCGCGGCCTGCACTACTGTGCCCTTGAGCAGGTTGCTCTCGCCCAGGAAGTCGGCCACGAAGGGCGTGCGTGGGCGGAAGTACAGCTCGGCCGGCGAGCCGAGCTGCTCGATGCGGCCGCCGTTCATCAGGCAGATGCGGTCGGACATGGTCATCGCCTCTTCCTGGTCGTGCGTGACATAGACGATGGTAGTGCCCGATTCGCGGTGGATGCGCTTGATCTCGAGCTGCATGTGCTCGCGCAGCTTCTTGTCCAGCGCGCCCAGCGGCTCGTCCATCAGCACGATGGAGGGCTTGTAGACCAGGCAGCGCGCCAGCGCGATGCGCTGCTGCTGGCCGCCCGACAGCTCCTTGGGAAAGCGCTGCGCCACATGCGGCAGGTGCACCAGCTCCAGCGCCTGCTGGGCGCGCTGCATCGCGGTGGCGCGGTCCAGCTTGCGCATCTTCAGCGGGAAGGCGATGTTCTCCGCGATGGTCATGTGCGGGAACAGCGCGTAGTTCTGGAACACCATGCCGATGTCGCGCTCGTAGGGCGCGCCATAGGTCACGTCCCGGCCATTGATCAGCAACTGGCCCTCATCGGGCACGGCGAGGCCGGCGATCATGCTCAGCAGCGTGGTCTTGCCCGAGCCCGAGGGACCAAGCAGGGTCAGGAACTCGCCCTCGGCGACCTGCAGGTCGGTGGGATGCAGGGCCACGAAGGAGCCATAGCGCTTGGCGAGCCCGGCGATCGACAGTTTCACAGTCTTCATTTCATTTGCTCCATTGCGCTGCATACCATTCGCGGCGCATGAAACTGGCGTTGCCCATCTGCGGGACGGCCAGCAAGGGCCGCCCCGCAGCAAAGGCCGTCGTCCCCCTCGGGGGGAAGCGGCGCAGCCGCTCAGGGGGGGTCATTTGAGGACCCAGCCGTTGAATTTCTCAATGACCGCAGCCTGGTTGGCCAGCCAGTACTTGGCGTCGATCTGCAGGCCGTTCTGGATGTTGTCGGGGAAGGTGGGGCAGTGCCGGGCCAACTCGGGCTTGATGTGCTTGAAGGCCTCGGGCTGGGTGACGCCAGCGGCGAAGTACTGCACCAGCGAAGCCATGCGCTGCGGCTCGGAGGCGAACTTGATGAACTCGCGGCAGGCGTCGGCATTGGGCGTGCCGGCCAGGATGGACCAGCTGTCCACGCCCCAGATGTTCTGGTTCCAGACGATGCCGATGTTGGCGCCGTCGGCATTGGCCGACTGCGGGCGCGACACCCAGGTGGCGATCAGGTCCACCTCGCCAGACTTGAGCATCTGCTCCACCTGGGCGCCGGAGTTCCACCACACGTCCACCTTGGGCTTGATCTGGTCCAGGGCCTTGAAGGCGCGATCCAGGTCCAGCGGGTAGACCTTGTCGTTGGCCACGCCCGAGGCCATGAGCGCCTCTTCCAGCGTGTCGAAGGGGTGCTTGCGCAGTGCGCGGCGGCCGGGAAAATCCTTCACATTCCAGAAGTCGGCCCAGGACTTGGGCTCGGGCCGGCCCTTGAAGGCTTCCTTGCGGTAGGCCAGCACCGTGCTGTAGACGTTGGTGCCTACGCCATAGGGCGACATGTACTGCGCGGGAATGGTCTTGACGAAGGGGTCGTTCTCCAGCCCGTGCTTCTCCAGCATCACCTTGCCGCCCGAGGTCAGCAGCAGGATGGCCGGCTGGCTGATCTTGGCCATGTCCCAGGTGTAGTTTCTGGTCTCCACCATGCTGCGGATCTGCGCCACCGGCTCGGCGCTGGCCTGCACCGCGACCACCTCGATGCCGGTCTTTTGCGTGAAGGGCTTGTAGTACACCGCGCCATAGGCCTTGGTGTAGATGCCGCCGTCGTCGCGCACCACGATGCGCTTGGACTGGGCGCGCGCATAACGCAGCACCGCAGGGGCGGCGATGAGCCCGGCGCCGGCGGCCGCGGCCTTGAGCGCCTGGCGGCGGGAAACCTGGGAGGCTTGCTGGGCACAGCGGATGTCGGTCATCTTGGACTCCTTTCAATGGGAAGAGGGGGCGGGCAACAGGCGCCCGGGGTTGAAAAGCCGCTTGGGATCGAGCGCGTGCTTGATGGTCTGCATCAGGTCGATCTCGACCGGGGGCTTGAACAAGGCCATTTCCTCGGTTAGCACCTGGCCGATGCCGTGTTCGGCACTGAAGGTGCCGCCCAGCGTGTGCGCCACCTCGTTCACCGCTTGCTTCACCGCATGCGACAGGCGGTCCTGCTGCCCGGGCGTGAGCGCCTGCCAGTGCGCGAACGGGACCTGCGGGATGAAGTGCACATTGCCATCGCCCAGGTGGGCGACGACGATGATCGGCGCGCCCGGCAGCACGTGGTGCGCCGCCTCGGTGGCCTGCGCGATGAAGGCCGGCACCGCAGACAGCGGCACCGCCGGGTCGGTGTTGATGCCGATGCCCGCCTTCTTGTTGCCCTCGGAGACGCTATGGCGCACCTCCCACCAGTCCGCCTGCTGCTGGCCGCTGGTGGCCAGCGCCGCATCGAGCAGCAGGCTTTCGCTGGCGGCGGCCTCGAGCACCTCCTGGAGCGCGGTGGCCAGCACGGCTTCGCCGCCGGTGTCCGACAGCTCCACCAGCACATGCCAGGGATGCGCCGGGTTCAGTGGCGCGCGCCGGCCGTTCACATGTTGCAGCACGATGTTCAGCTGTACATCGTTCATCAGCTCGTAGGCCGACAGCGCTGCGCCGCAGCGGCGCTGGAGTCGCGCCAGCAGGCTGAGCGCCGCCTGCGGCGAATCCACCGCCAGCCAGGCCATGGCACGCGCGGTGGGCAGGGGGTGCAGCTTCAGCGTGGCGGCGGTGATGATGCCCAGCGTGCCCTCCGAGCCTATGAAAAGGTGCTTGAGATCGAAGCCGGTGTTGTTCTTGCGCAGACCGTACAGGCCATTCCAGATGCGCCCGTCGGGCAGCACCACCTCCAGCCCCAGCACGTTCTCGCGGGTATTGCCGTAGCGCAGCACGCCGGTGCCGCCCGCATTGGTGGCGATATTGCCGCCGATCTGGCACGAGCCCTCGGCGCCCAGGCTCACCGGGTAGAGGCGCTCGTGCGCCGCGGCGGCCTGCTGCACCGCGGCCAGCACGCAGCCCGCTTCGACCACCATGGAGTTGTTGGCCACATCCACCGAGCGCACATGGCGCATGCGGGCCAGGTTGACGAGCACCGTCTCGGGCCGGTCGGCGCGCGGAACGGCGCCTTCGCACAGGCTGGTGTTGCCGCCCTGCACGACGATGGGAACCTGGGCCTGCCGGCAGGCGGTGGCGATGGCCGACACCTGCTCCGCCGTGGATGGCAGGGCCACGCATTGCGCGCGGCCCTGGTAGCGCCCGCGCCAGTCGCTCAGGTGCCCCGCCATGTCTTCGCGGCTGCGAAGCACGGCGCTGTCGCCAAGCAGCGCCACCAAGTGCTCAACCAGTTCCATGCGCCTACCCATGCCATGTGTTCGAAGTCCACATGATGCAGCGCTCTCAATAAAATCAATATTAGATGAAATACGAATATATATAATCGTATAAAGATTAAAAAAGACATGCCAACAACCACGAGCCGGCAAGGGCAACGCAAAAGCCCGGAAGCGGCGACAATGGCGCGGTTTGAAACTGGCGGCCGCTGTTCTGCCGCATGATTGGCATCGCTCTGGAGATATCCGCATGAAGACATCGCTTGTTCGCCGCGCCTGGCTGGCCGGCGCCGCGTTCGCCCTGGCTGGCGCAGGCCTGGCCAGCCCCGTGGCCCATGCGCAGGACGTGATCAAGATCGGCGAGATCAACAGCTACAAGAACCAGCCCGCCTTCCTCGAGGCCTACAAGCGCGGCATGGAGCTGGCGGTGGACGAGGTCAACGCCAGCGGCGGCGTGAACGGCAAGAAGCTGGTGCTGATCACCCGCGACGACAATGCCAATCCGGGCGACACGGTGCGCGTCGCCGAGGAGCTGATCTCGCGCGAGAAGGTCGACGTGCTGGCAGGGGGCTTTCTGTCGAACACCGGCATGGCGCTGACCGACTTTGCCAAGCAGCGCAAGTTCTTCTACCTGGCGACCGAGCCGCTGACCGACAAGATGGTCTGGAGCAATGGCAATGCCTACACCTTCCGCCTGCGGCCCTCGACCTACATGCAGGTGTCGATGCTGGTGGAAGAAGCCCTCAAGCTCAAGAAAAAGCGCTGGGCCATCGTCTATCCCAACTATGAATACGGCCAGTCGTCGATCGCCACCTTCAAGGCCAAGATGAAGGCGGCGCAGCCCGATGTGGAGTTCGTCACCGAACAGGCCACGGTGCTGGGCAAGGTGGATGCCGGCAGCGTGGTGCAGGCCCTGGCCGATGCCAAGCCGGATGCGATCTTCAACGTGCTGTTCGCCACCGATCTGACCAAGTTCGTGCGCGAAGGCAACACGCGGGGCCTGTTCAAGGACCGCCCGGTGGTGAGCGTGCTGAGCGGCGAACCCGAGTACCTGGACACGCTGAAGAACGAGACGCCCGACGGCTGGATCGTGACCGGCTACCCGGTGCACACCATAGCCACGCCCGAGCACAAGGCCTTCTTCATGGCCTACCAGGCCCGCTTCAAGGACTACCCGCGCCAGGGCTCGGTGGTGGGCTACACCGGCATCAAGTCGCTGGCGGCGGGCATCAAGCAGGCCGGCTCCACCGATACCGACAAGCTGCTCAAGGCCTTCGAGGGCCTGCAGCTGCTGTCGCCCTTCGGCATGATCACCTACCGCGCCCAGGACCACCAGTCGACCATGGGCGCCTATGTGGGCAAGCTCAAGAAGGTCAAGGGCAAGGGCGAGATGGTGGACTACGTCTACCGCGACGGCAAGGATTACCTGCCATCGGACGAAGAGGTCAAGAAGCTGCGTCCGAACCCATGAAGCACCCCCTGAGCCGCTGCGCGGCTTCCCCCTCTCTCGCTGCGCGGGAGGGGGGCATGCGGGCAACCGACGACACCGCCGCTGCGGGGCGGCCCTTGCTCGGTGTCCGCAGATTCCGCTGTGCCAGCTGCATGCGTGCCAGGGCTGTGGAGAGTGATGTTGTCGCGCATGGGCTGAAAAGAGTCGGCGCGCCATGAGCTTTTCGGGGCTGTTGGTTCAATTGCTCAATGGCCTGGCGGGGGCTTCGTCGCTGTTTCTGGTGGCGGCCGGGCTGTCGTTGATCTTTGGCGTTACGCGCATCGTCAATTTTGCCCACGGCTCGCTGTACATGGTGGGCTTGTATGCGGCCTACAGCCTGGCCGAGGCGCTGCTGCCCCTGGGCGAGGGCTGGGCTTTCTGGCTGGCGATTCCGCTGGCGGCGCTGGGCGTGGGCCTGCTGGGCGCGGCGGTCGAGATCGTGCTGCTCAGGCGCATCTACCGGGCGCCGGAGCTGTTCCAGCTGCTGGCCACCTTTGCGCTGGTGCTGGTCATCAAGGATGCGGTGCTGTGGCTGTGCGGGCCCGACGAGCTGCTCGGGCCGCGAGCGCCGGGGCTGGCGGGCGCGGTGCAGATCCTGGGCCGGGCCTTTCCCAGCTACGACCTGTTCCTGATCGCGGCCGGCCCCTGCGTGCTGGGCCTGATCTGGCTGCTGTTGCACAGGACCCGGTTTGGCGTGCTGGTGCGCGCCGCCACCCAGGACCGCGAGATGGTGGCGGCGCTGGGCGTGCGCCAGGCCTGGCTGTTCACCGCGGTGTTCGCGCTGGGCGCGCTGCTGGCCGGGCTGGGCGGCGCGCTGCAGCTGCCGCGCGAGCCGGCGATGCTGGAGCTGGACCTGCAGGTCATAGGCGCGGTCTTCGTGGTGGTGGTGGTCGGCGGCATGGGCTCGCTGGTTGGCGCCTACCTGGCGGCGCTGCTGGTGTCGCTGGTCAAGTCGCTGTGCATCTGGCTGGGCGTGGTCGAGATCGCGGGCGTGGCGGTGGCGTTTCCGCAGCTCACGCTGGTGGCGGATTTTCTGGTGATGGCGGTGGTGCTGGTGCTGCGGCCCTGGGGGCTGCTGGGCCGGCCGCAGCCGCCGCAGCGCCACCGGGGCCTGCCCGAGCAGCCGCTGCGCGCGCCCAGCCGCAGCGCCATGGCCGCCGGTGCATTGCTGGCCCTGCTGCTGGCGACCGCGCCCTGGCTGGCGGGAGCTCAGTCGTACACGCTGGTGCTGCTGATTGATCTGCTGACCGCCGCGCTGTTCGCCGTGAGCCTGCATTTCCTGATGGGGCCGGCCGGCCTGCATTCGTTTGGCCATGCGGCCTATTTCGGGCTGGGCGCCTACGGCGCGGCGCTGCTGCTGCGCGCCCTGCCGATGGAGGCGGCGCTGCTGCTGGCGCCGCTGGTGGCCGCGCTCGGGGCCTGGGTGTTCGGCTGGTTCGCGGTGCGGCTGTCGGGCGTGTATTTTTCGATGCTCACGCTGGCGCTGGCGCAGATCACCTGGGCCACCGCCTTCCAGTGGGATTCGGTCACCGGCGGCAGCAACGGCTTGACCGGCATCTGGCCGGCCGCATGGCTGTCGGACAGGCGCTGGTTCTATGGGCTGACCCTGGCGCTGGCGGCCGCGGGCGTGCTGTGGCTGTGGCGCGTGCTGCATGCGCCGTTCGGCTATGCGCTGCGCGCGGGGCGCGACTCGCCGCTGCGCGCCGAGGCGATCGGCATCGACGTGGCGCGCCTGCAGTGGCGCGGCTTTGTGCTGGCGGGCGCGGTGGCCGGGCTGGCCGGGGCCTTGTTTGCCTTCTCCAAGGGCAGCATCTCGCCCGAGGCCATGGGCGTGGCCAAGTCGGTCGACGCTCTGGTGATGGTGCTGCTGGGCGGGGTGCAGACCCTGGCCGGGCCCATTGTGGGCGCGTTCGGCTTCACCTGGCTGCACGATGCGCTGGCGCGCAACACCGACTACTGGCGCGCCGCGCTGGGCGCTGTGATGCTGGCGCTGGTGCTGCTGTTCCCGCAGGGGCTGGCGGGCTATGCGGCGCTGGCCTGGCGGCGGGTTTTCAGGAAAAATCCGACCTAGTACATCGTTTCATCAAAACATTAACGATCAAGTCATTTGAAAGTCGAAGCTCTTCCACTGGAATCGGACCGGCTGAGCGTTC